>JAKMEB010000099.1 GCA_022426185.1 Schleiferiaceae bacterium | reverse complement strand
GATGCTTTAGGTATACCTCTTGGGACGACCGCTGTACCTCTTTACGCAGACGGAGCCTTTCGTTTCTCTTTCCCACAAAAAGATGGCTCTAAATTAAGTTTTTGGGGCATTGGTGGTACTTCGGACTTAACCATTGACGTTTCTGGTACTGATGGAGATCCATTTACTGGAGAGTTTGAAAGCTACGGTTCCGTCGATCGCGATCAATATTTTGACACACATATGGCTACTGTAGGAGCGACATACAGCAAACGACTCAGCAAAATGAGTTATGCGAAAATGGGAGTAGCAGCATCTCGAGCTAAGATTAATTCTGTTAACAAGAAGGTTTGGAGAAGCATCGATTCAAGCGATGTGGATAACCTAGTTTACAGCGTAGATCGCACTGAAAAAATATTAGACTATAGTTATGTTGAGGATAAAATACATTCCTATTACAACTACACGAAAAAGTTCGATGCACGTCGTTCATTAAAAGTAGGTGTGAATATAGATTACATTATGGGGAGTTACCATGATTCTACGAGAATCGTTAATGGTCTCGATAACACGGTATACGATTGGGAAATGCCATGGAACAGTGAGGATTCTTATGCCAATATTCAGCCTTTCCTATCGTATAAGCACCGCCTGACAGATGCATTAACCATGACTGCTGGTGCCACTGCGTTCCATAGTACGATCAACAGTAACAGCACCAGTTTATTTGAACCGCGATTAGGGTTCAACTATGATATGGATAAGCATAACAAATTCTTTACCGGCGCGGGTTACCATACCCAGATGCAGAGCAGCTACCTCTATTATTACGAAGGCTCTCAAGCATTAGATGATTCTACTGTACTAGGAACAACCTACAATAAAGAAATGGGCCTAACGAAAAGTGCACATGCAGTTGCTGGATGGGAGCATAATTTTGAGTACCCTATTCGTCTTAAACTTGAGGCGTATTATCAATACCTATGGAATATCCCAGTGGAACAACAAGCCAGCTATTTCTCGTTAGTGAATGGCGGTTCAGGTTTTGGTAGATTATGGGCTGAACCGCTTGAAAATAGAGGATTGGGACGTAATTACGGTCTTGAATTCACCATGGAGCATTACTATAGAAACGGCTTTTACGGATTATTAACGGGTTCTATTTTTGATGCGAAATATAAAGGTTCACAGAACCTAGATGCACTTCCAGGTAGCGCAGACGACGTATGGGTGAACACCTTATTTAATGGACGTTATGCCATGAATCTTGTTCTGGCACGCAACATTCCAGTAGGGGATTACGGCATCCTAAATTTAGGAACTAAGGTGAGCACCATTGGTGGTAGATGGTTTGGTACTGTAGATGAGTTAAAATCGACTGAAATGTCAGAGATTGAATATATTAACGATGCAACTTTCAACACGGAACAGTATAATGCATATTTCAGATTGGATTTAAAAGTGGGATACAAATGGAATTATGCCAAGCTTTCGCATGAGTTTGCTTTGGACATCTCCAACATCACGAATAATAAGAACATACTAACGCTGACCTACATTCCTGAAAGAGATGAAGGCGACAGGGTTCAGGAAAATTACCAGCTTGGTTTATTCCCCGTGTTCTACTACAAAGTTGATTTTTAAAATCACTGATCAGAAATAAAAAAGCCTATAAATAATATGTTTAAGTGCATAATATTGCTTTTACTTCCAATCTCACTATTTGCTCAAAAAAAATATAAAGTAAGTATTGAAATAGACGCCTCCAGTGAACAGGTATTTAATTATTTGGGTAATTCTAATAATGCAAATAAATGGTCAGTGTTTGTAGATAACATAGTTGTTCTTAATCCATTTGAATTTAATGATGGGGATATAGGTTCTATAAGACGCTGCTATGTTAGAAATAGTAATAAAAAATGGGATGAAGAAATAGTAGAAATTACATCCAACAAGTACAGATTACTACGTTGTTTTAACTATCAAAATTTTAAAGCTACTACACCTTATTTATTTACTGAACAAATATATGAGGACACTGGAATTAATAAATGTTTAGTTACGTTAACTATAATATTGAATGAAAAACCTACCATAATCCAAAGACTAGGTGTAATCAAAACCAAATCTATTTTTAGAAAAAACCTAAAAAACATTAAACTACTTACGAGTAATTCAACGTGAATACACGTAAGGTGATTTTAACCGTAGAATTTCCCTGGCTTTATTTATGAATTCAAAGGCGCTATTTCTGGCGGTAGAATCTATGTACTACCTCATCCATTTTAATTGAAAAGAAACCGTAATGGGAAGTATAGGTTACAACGGGTTCCTTAGGGAGGGTGATGTGTTCGTTTAAATAAATTGATTCGTGTTCAAGCGTACCATCTTTCGCATATTTGGTGCCTTTGAAGCTGTGTAGATCTACAACATCTATAACGAACCAGCCGCCTTCACCTAACCCACCTAACCATTGAGCATGTGCCGGTATATGAGCCTGACGCTCTGGCTCGACAATATCGCCATGAACCTTATCATCAGGACGCGTATTTGTGTACTTGCTCAAGGCACTTTCAAGTAGGCCTGCACTTAGATCTGAAATACTATGTCTACGCGATTTATCTACATATTGCAACGTTCCGCCTTCAAAACTGTAAATGGTGTCTTGTGATTTGGCAGCAACAACATTAAATAAAGGAGTAGGACGAACAGTGAGTGGATATTTCAACTTGGTGCCTACGGTTCCATCTTCATTTGCGGCTTTCATAGTTTCTGTTACGTACCGCGCACAATTACTAGCAGACTTATACAATCCATTGTAAGGAAAATGTCCCTCTTGAATCATTTCATCTGCGTAGGACTTGGCTTTTATGAAGTTGATGGTTTTACTTACAGAGAAGACCAGTGGTCCGTAACCGTGTGTGTATTTGGACTTACTGTCTAATTCTGCAGCAATCTCCTCTACATTTTGTAAATCTTTATCGGAATCAAATAGGGCTTGCGTTTGAAGCTTTAATTCAGGATCCGTGTATTTGTTCCGAGCTCTTCCAAATCCACGCGGGGTGATGTAACGACCAAAGTCGTAATAGAGTACCTCATTTGATTGCGGGTTGATGAGACAAATGGCTGCATGCCCCACGCGCATATTGAGGTTTTTGAGAACTCCAGCTTTTTTCAAGAAAATTGCAAGGCTTTCATCCGCACGCGCGGTACATTCCGGCCAAGCAATAACTATAGCGGTATCTAAGTGTGACATGAGTTTGTTTCAGAACAAACCAAAAATACATTAATTAGCGAAAAGTTAAGCTTGGATTAAGCTACTCTTTGTTAACAGGAGGAAACACGTTAAAAATGTGAAGCTACCATGCAACGAAGGGCTTGCTGCTCGCAGAAGGAACCGTTATCAAGGTAAGACGTGAATGGTAAATTCGTCGATGTGCAATTCATTCGAAGGAAGACGCGTAAAGGTGCGCATGGAAAGGGTACTGGTAAAGACTTCTTGACCTAATGCGATAGGATCCCAACATTCGTCCGCCCGTCCAGAGAACAATTCGTTACCCCATCGATCAAATATAGTATAGGTCGTTCGGGTGGGTAGGGAGCTTGAAATGCAATAGGTATCGTTTAAGCCATCGCCATTGGGAGAAAAGGCTGTTGGCACATACATGAGCATGTTGTCCAGGCAATCAACTTCAAGGACCCGACTAATCGTATCTAGGTTATTGCAACTATCTAGGGCTATAAGCGTCAGATCATGTGATCCAGCAAAAGGGAAGAGTGTATCAATTTGGGGTGATGAATAGCTTATACCGCCTAATTCCATGGCAATGAAAGCCGTATAACCTATAGCGGTCAGCGTGTAGTTGGGGCACCCAAATCCCTCATCAATATAAGGTTCAGGTATAAGTCTGAAATTTAGGCTGTCTTGAGATTCACACCCATTAATGTCCGTGGCGATATAAGGATAAATACCGGCTGAATCTAGCCATAATTCTGTCGTGGTGGTATCCAGCGTTATCCAATAGATTTGTGTAACTAATGGATCATTAAAGTCGACGAATAAAGAATCGCAATATGCAGTATCGCTATAAGGTGGTTCAAAGAGCGAACCATTTTCTAAAAATATACTGTCTGTAAAAAGACAATCACCAAGATCTACTGTAACCCATGCCCAGCCTGGATCATAAACAGTCGTTGTGCTTGTAGTATCTCCATTTGACCAGAGGTAGCTAACTCCCATGGCAGCCCCTAAATTTTCTACTTGAAGAACAATAGGCTGCGTGCTGCATACTGTGGCAGAATCTAGTAAAATAGGCTCATAAGAAGTACCGAAGTATTCGAAGTCATAAAATAGAGAGTCCGTATAACCCCGTCCATCTTCCACGAGCACTTTGACGCGTACAGTACCTGTGTAAGCAGGATCCATGATCACGTGAAGTAGGGTATCATTAGCATTCGAATCTACAACCGTTCCAGGTCCTTGTAGTATCGAGGATGAAATGACATTTATGCTGTCAACACAGCTTAGGTAGCTGAAATATAATGGAATAGGTGTGGCGCATAAATTCCCAAGAGGTACGTCATTTACGGGCAGCGCAGTGAATGGATCTAGTAATTTAAAATCGTCATCAAACCCACTGATGTAACCATAGAGACCTGTACTGGATCCTTGTCCAGCTAATATTCCTAGATGAAAGGGGGTGGTGCAGTCTAATGTAAAGTTGTTTGAAAGAACATTCGAACCAATATAAACGCCCGACCAAGCTGGGTCATAGGTGCTTTGCTGTACGGTAATATTGGTATTTGATAGCACTGCTGTACCGTTGTAATTTAAATTGGCTACCGCATTTGAAGGAATCGTCACCAAAGCTGACGTTGTTAATCCAGAAGCTCGACTGTAACGAATAAAAGTTGAGCCAGTACAATCAATGTGCGGCAATTGTGCCATTCCTTGTTCTGGACTGCCGTTGGCAACGCCCGTAGTGACCTGAAAAACATAGATTGGAAGGTTACTTTCCACTACATACGGTTTACCGGGGTTGGCATTGCCTGAGAGGCTGTAAGTTCCTGAAGCTCCTTTTGAACCATTCGTAAGCACGGACACGCCATCAACGCTGATGTTGGTTCCGTTTTCAGTAGCGACATACATAAAGTAATCTTGTGGATAAGTGCTGCGACCTCGAAGAACCACATGCTTTAGTCCTAAATGCTCTACAGGTGTTACTTGATCAATTCCTCCATCTCCTGGGTTGCCACTTGAATTTTTTAGATGATTTCCTCCCGCCGTGACTGCAATAGGTTTGGTAGATGTGACCCTCGTACCTAAAAGAACGTCATCATCAGCCATTGTGCTTACCCAACTTTGACCCTGATTTAGAGTAAAAACGACAGAATCGCTGCCATTGTCAAAAACGTTACCCGGTTGGGCTTTTATCACTACATCTGTACTGTCTTCTAAAGCTACTAAACTGACATAATGTTTGCCATAATAGCCCGTATAACTTCCTGTTACCGTACTCAGTATGAGTGTTTGCGAAGCAACATAGAAGTCTGTTCCTATACCGTTAGACCCCTTTCCTGTAATGATGTCCTGATTGAATTGGTGTTTGACACGTTCCGTTACGGTAACGGGTTGAGATGCTTCAATAAATAATGCGTCCTTATATCTTTTAGAATTCGACCAAGTCAGTTCTCTTGCGCCGTAAGTACTGGAAAGTCCTCCTATAATATTGGTCAATGACGTAGTTACCAGAGCACCTGGAGTGACTACTAGATTCTGAGAATAGCTCGTGTCGCTGTTGTAAATCCATACGTTCGAAGTCGTAGAAGAAGCACTAAACTGCAAATCAATAGTGTGTTGTCCTCCTTGCCATTCATAAAGAGGGGGCAATGCAAAATAGGTGTCACTTTGCGCGTTCAGCACATTTGAAAAGCAGCCTATTATCATGAATAACAGATAGAGGTACACTCTTGTCCAACCTACGTTCTTTAACCTAAGCTTAGTTTGAACTATCATTCTTAATGGATGAGGTGTAGCGCACCACCTTTATAGAGGGTACCGCATCTAAACTGAGTTTGGATAGAATAAAAATAGACACCCGGTGCTGCAACAGCTCCTTCTTGCGTTCTGCCATTCCATTCGAAGGAAGAAAGATCGGTAGAATAAATGAGGGTTCCCCAGCGATTGTAGAGATCTAGGTTGAATGCATCTAAACTTTCAGAGGTTACAATAGACCACTGATCGTTGATAAAATCTGCATTTGGCGTTATAAAGTTAGGTACAGTAATAGGGTCATAATCTGCCCCCAAATAATTGAGCGAAAAAGTGAGTGAATCTGTAGCGCCTTGGTTGTCAGATACGATAATCTGAATCTCCATGGGGCCGGAATAATTCTCATCGGGAAGCACGTATAGAATGGAATCACTCACATTTGGATCTGCTATAATACCTTCTCCTTGTAAGATGGTTGCAGCTGTGACGGCGATGCTGTCTGTACATGAGGTAAAGGAAAATAGGAGAGGAATAGAATCGCCGCACTGGTCCCCTAAATCTATGACGGAAACTGACGATGCTGAAGTTGGGTCTAACAATTTTAAATTATCATCGAAGCCACTAATGTATCCAAACAAACCTGTCGTGTTGCCTTGTCCAGCTAGAATACCTACATGAAATGCTGTGGCACACTCTAATGAGAAATTGTTGGTTAAAATGGATGAAGGAATATAAACACCCGACCAGGAAGCATCGTAGGAACTTTGTTGCACAGCGATATTCAAATTCTGACTAACGTTTGTTCCATTGTATTTTAAGTCGTTTACCGCATCAGTTGGTATGGTAACAAGAGCTGCTGTTGAAAGGCCTGAAGCCCTATTGTAGCGTATAAATGTTGAGCCAGTACATTCCACCTGTGGTATTTGTGCCATTCCTTGTTCTGGCTCGTGCGTGATGGTTCCTGTGGTGACTTGAAATATGTAGATGGGGTAATTACTCTCTATTACAAAAGGTTTTCCTGGTTGGTTAGAATTTCCTTGCATACTAAAAGTACCTGCTCTTCCAGCATCTGCATTATTTAGTATGGAGACGCCATCCACAGATATAGTAGTACCATTCTTAGTTGCGATGTATAAAATATAGTCGTTGGGATAATTCGCGAGTCCTCTAAGAACTACATGTTTTGTGCCTAAATGTTCAACAGGCGTGACTTGATCAATTCCTGCATCGCCATGGTTGGCACTAGAGTTTTTTAGGTGGTTTCCGCCAGCGGTAACGGCAATAGGCTTAGTCGAAGTGACATGCGTACCCAAGAGCACGTCGTTGTCTTCCATCGTAGAGACCCAACTTTGTCCTTTATCTAAGGTAAATACTACACTATCAGCTCCATTATCAAAAATACTTCCTGTAGGTGCTTTAAATTTTACCTGTGTATCATCTTCAGTTGCAACCACGCTGATGTAGTGCATTCCGTGGTAGCCTAAGAACGCGCCATTTACGGTTGTAGTAATGAGTGTTTGCGATGCTACGTAGAATTCAGTACCCAAAGCATTTCTTCCTTTTGCTGTTATAATGTCTTGATTGAACGGCTCTACTATTTGTTCGGTAACTGTAATAGGCGCTGAAGATTCAATAAACAGGGCGTCTTTATAACGTTTAGAATTGGACCAACTTAATTCGCGCGCTCCATAAGTGCTTGATAAGCCTGCGACTGGAGTCGTTAAGCTGACTGTTCCAACACTACCAGAGTTAACTGAGATATTTTGAGAAAAAGAAGTGTCACTATTATAAATCCAAACTGAAGCGTTAGAAGCATTAGTGCTGATGTATAGAAAAATATCATGATCACCTGCTTCCCATTCGTAGAGTGGTGGGAGCACAAAGTAGGTATCACTCTGCCCTTTGATCTGAGCGGAGAGTAGCATCAGTAACGCGAAGATTTGGAATCTAACTAGCATAATAAGTGTACTAAATACACTTTCCGAATTTACGATTATTATTTCTCCTAAGGGAATAGGTATTCACAAGTTTTCAATTATTTTCGCCCCGCAATAGAGAGGTGCCTGAGTGGTTGAAAGGGCCCGCCTGGAAAGCTGGTATAGGGGCAACTCTATCGAGGGTTCGAATCCCTTCCTCTCTGCAAAGTAGGTGAAACCGGCGCTGAGCGCCGGTTTTTGTCTTTTATACCAAGAAAATAATGAAAGACAGCACTTACTTGCAACACTGTTGCATTTTTAGTTATATTTGCGTCTAACTTATTAAAATTCGTAGTATGATTAAGTCATTCAAATATCTACCGTTTGTAGCGTTAGCTCTATTCTCTTGTGATCCTGTAGATCCTGTAGATCCAAATGAAGAAGAGCTCATTACCACAGTAACAGTCACCTTGGTTGGACCTACTTCAACGGCAACACTTAGTTATGTTGATATCGACGGCGATGGCGGAATGGCTCCGGTTATTACTGTTGATTCATTAGAGGCAAATACGGTTTATGAAGGAAGTTTAGAGCTTCTTAACGATGCTGAAACCCCGGCAGAGGATATTACAGTTGAAATATTTGATGAAGCTGAGGAGCACCAATTCTTCTTTGCAAGTACTGGTGAAAGTACGTTCAGCTATGACGACCAAGACAATGATGGAAATCCTGTGGGCTTAATGTTCGATCTAACCACCGGTATCAGTGGTACTGAAGATTATACCATAACGCTTCGTCACGAACCTGCAAAGTCTGCTTCAGGAGTTAGTGATGGCGATATCACGAACGCAGGCGGTGAAACAGATATAGAAGTTGTTTTTGAAGTTATCGTTAAATAGAGTACATCTCGTTTTTTTGTTAAGCTTTGGGTGGTTGCTTCCAGCAACCGCCCAAACTTGTTTATATACTTTTGAAGGGAGGGTGCTTGATGCGCATGATGAGTCTTCAATGGAAGAGGTCCGGGTCTATGTTCAAGAGCTGAATAAGGAGGTTTGGACGGATGCCAATGGTCAGTTTACTTTCGCTCACAGCTGCCCTGGTGAATATCATATTGTCTTTCAACACGTTGGATGCCCCTTGAAAAGACTTCATTTGCAAGTTGAAAAGGATACAACCATACTTGTTTTTCTGGAACACCACCAGAATATGTTACATGAAGTAGATGTGCATGATCATCATGAAGAGGCTATTGACGATCAGCGAATTGGGAAATTAATCTTGGATGAGAACATCCAGAAATCTTTGGCGGCTGCTACAGGATTGTTACCCGGGGTGAGCACGCTATCCAACGGCACCGATATCGGTTTACCAATAGTGCAGGGACTCTCTGGAAATAGAATGGCAATAGTCAATAACGGTTTCGTACACATGGGTCAGCAGTGGGGAGCAGATCACAGTCCGGAAGTGGATTTAAATACAGCAGGGGAGGTTGTTATTGTATCTGGATCCGGTACCATTCGTTACCCGGGAAGTCACATGGGTGGAATTGTAGTGTTAAAACCTAAGACCATTGCTCTTGATCCACATCTACATGGTAAAGTGAGAACAACAGCTCAGTGGAACGGGCGCGGCGCGGCAACTAATTTACAGCTGTTTAAAGGTATGGAGAATTACCAGTGGCGCCTTGGGAGCACCGTTAAGCGTAGCGGTGACAGAAGCACCCCGGATTATTATTTAAACAACACAGGTAGCCAGCAGAACCATTTCAATGCGGAATATTACAGACAATGGTCTTCTAGGCTGGAAGGGCAATTGTTTTACAACTATTTCGGCGCAGATTTTGGAATTTTACGAGGAAGTCATATTGGGAACTTAACAGATCTGCAGTCTGCCATAAATCGTCCCGAACCCTTTTACACGGATGTTACTTTTTCTTACGCTATTGATGCACCTCGCCAAAAAGTGAATCATCATCAGCTTAAATCTGCTCTTACGCTTAAAGTGGCTAACGGAAAGATAGAATGGAACACAGCAATCCAAAGAAATCAGCGTCGAGAATACGATATTAGACGGAGTGGGCGCAGCGATAAACCCGCATTAAGCTTACTTCAATATAATTTGCAGAATGAGTTTGTTTGGTTGGCTAGCAATAAACTTGAAGTAGGCTATCAATTTTCCGGAAAGAATAACTGGAACTTACCGGAGACCGGCATCCTACCCCTGCTTCCAAACTTTACTTCTTTTACCAATGGGGTCTATGCATCAAAAAAGACTTCTTTAGAAACGGTTACTCTTGAGACTGGGTTACGCTACGACTTTCTCATGAGGAATGTAGCGCGATTAACCCAAACGCAACCTAGAGCAATTGAACGTTTCGAGAACGTATATCACAACTTTGCATTGCTGGGACGTGGAACCCTACCGTTGGCTAAAAAATGGCAATTTTTAGGAGAAATAGCAGTCAAACAAAGGGCACCAGAAATTAACGAATTATATTCTTTCGGATTGCATCAAGGAGTTAGTGGCATTGAAGAAGGATCTATTGATTTGAATCAAGAACGAGGCATCAAGGCCTCAGCGCATCTCCGAGGACTTTTAGGGGATAGACTCCATGTGGATATGAACGGCTATAGTCATCTTTTTGATGGGTACATTTACTTGCAACCCGCTCAGGAATACCGACTCACCATACGAGGTGCCTTTCCTGTTTTTACTTACAGACAATGTGATGCTATCCTCTACGGCAGCGATGCAACATTTAAATACACTATTGGCGACCGGTGGAAAATAGAATCAACCTGGTCGTATGTCTATGCATTGAATCGATCAGAAAATTTACCCTTGAACTTTATTCCGCCTTTAAATTCGTTGAATGTGGTACAGTATGAGATCGCAGAATGGAAACAATGGAGAAATATATCAGTTTCAATCAACCATCAATTTTCAGCTAAGCAATGGAATTGGGACCCTAGTATGGATTTAGCCCCGCCTCCTGCTTCTTACCATCTGTTTAATTTTTATTTAGGTGGTACTTTTAAAGGAATCAAAAATGAACCCAAGCTTCGGCTAGGCATTGAAAATTTGACAAATACCAGATACCGCAATTATTTAGACCGACAGCGCTATTTTGCTAATGCAATAGGGCGTAACTTTATTCTCAGTTGGGTACAATATTTTTAAAATGAATAGTGAAGGAACGTTAAGGCATTTCAATTTGAGGAAGACTAAAATTCGCATCGCCGTATTAGATGCGTTGGCTCAGTCCGTTGGCGCCTTATCTTATGCTGTATTGCAAGAGCGTTTAATCGAATTTGATCGAACAACCTTGTACCGCACTTTACTCACATTAAGTGACCATGGCTTGATACATAAAGCCTACGAAGAGAACGGAGAATCGTACTACGCACGCTGTTTTGGTTGTAGCGATCAAGCGCACAATCATGAGCATTTACATCTAAAATGCTCCTCTTGTGGGGGTGTGGAGTGCATTGAAATTTCTGAGCAACTAAAGCGAAACCTCGCTCAATTGCCGTTTCAAGAAATCAATATTTCGGCGAAAGGATCCTGCAGTACTTGTGAGCCTGTCTAGTGTTTAAAAGACAAGGTGTCTTATGGTCTCCCCATTATTCATGAGTTGTTTGAGTGAGTCAATACCAATCTGTACGTGACGTTCATCATATAGTTTGGAATTAACGGCATCTTTTTCCATGGTTTTGACACCGTCCGGTACCATGGGTTGGTCTGTGACTAAAAGCAAAGCACCAGTTGGTATTTTATTGTGAAAACCTACGGTGAATAATGTGGCTGTTTCCATGTCAATGGCATAAGCTCTTACCTTCTTGAGATATTTCTTGAATTTGCTGTCGAACTCCCAGACTCTGCGGTTTGTTGTGTAGACCGTCCCTGTCCAATAATTGACATTGGCATCTCGTATGGTGGTACTCACCGCTTTTTGAAGAGCGAAAGAAGGCATTGCAGGGACCTCCGGTGGGAAATAGTCATTTGAAGTTCCTTCGCCTCGTATGGCACCTATTGGCAGAATTAAATCGCCAATATTATTACGCTTTTTAAGCCCACCACATTTACCTAAAAATAAAACGGAATTGGGCGCTATTGCACTTAATAAATCCATTACTGTCGCTGCATTTGGCGACCCCATACCAAAGTTTATTATTGTTATCCCGTCATGCGTAGCGCTTGTCATGCTTTTTCCTCTACCCTGAATTTCAGCGCCTGTTAGAGCGGCAAAAATATCAACGTAGTGCTGAAAGTTCGTAAGTAGAATATAGGCTCCGAATTCGTCTAATGGAACGCCTGTGTAGCGAACGAGCCAATTGGTTACAATCTCTTCTTTTGTTTTCATTTCGTAATAGGTTTAGAAGAGGAGTGTCTCAAGGGTATGAGAACCTTCCCCTTGAAGGTTAAAGGTACGGTTTTTGTACTTTTAAGAATCAAAACCAACACTCTAATGAGAAATATAATTTTTATCCTGGGCTTCGTTTTAAGTGCTAATATTCTTGGTGCGCAGTCGAAAGCGGTTGTTTTGCAAATTGAACATAGGGTAGGAACTGACACGAGCACGGTTGGTATTGAGGGTGTTAATAATTTAGGTAATCCATTTAAGCTTAATCGAATACAGTATTACGTAGATGAGATAATCCTTATTCACGACGGTGGTTCCATTGATACTACCGACGCCCTCACTTTAGTTGATGGATTTAATGTCACCAGTATAAATTTAGGAACGTTTGCACTTGATTCTCTAGAAAGCCTACGCTTTGCAGTTGGTGTAAATGCGTCATTAAACCATCTCGATCCTACGACCTACAGTCCAAGTCATCCGTTAGCTCCTAAAAGCCCCAGCATGCACTGGGGTTGGACATCAGGGTACCGCTTCATAGCCGCTGAGGGTTTAAGCGGTAGCACTTTTAGCCAAAGCTTTGAATTTCACGGCCTAGGTGATGGGAACTATGCACATTTGACACTGCCTACCTCAGGAACGCTTGTAGGTTCTGATACGTTGATGATAAACATCACAGCTGACTACAATGAACTGTTTAGAGGTATTAATTTAGGTTCGGGTCCTATAAGTCATGGGGAGACAGGGGGAGCTGCACAAACGCTGCATAACATGAGTAATTATGTTTTCACTTCCAGCGAAGGCAACGCGGCTATGGGCTTAACAGAGAACATATCTGTTACTAGCCTTTATCCTAACCCTTCAAATGGTATTTTCACTGTCGAATCATCCAAAGCCGGCAGTTATGAGATTTTCGACGTTTTGGGACGAAAAATAATTGAAGGGAATTTGAGTAAAGGTCTGAATGAGGTGAACTTGACTGCAAGAGGAATGTTTTTATTACGCATGCGCTTTTTAGATAGAACAACGACAGTACAAAAGATTCATGTTCGATAGAGGCAATAACAAATATGGTCCGTTTAGCATACTCATAGCACTTTTGATGGTTTCATGCGTCCCTGATGATGCAGTCTTTGATGGACTAAACACCAACTATCCGGTTTTAGAGTATCCCACAGATAATCCCAACAATACTGTTACTGCATCTTTAGGGGAACGACTTTTTTTTGATCCTATATTGAGTGTAGACTCTAGTATTAGCTGCGGTTCTTGCCACAAACCAGAACTGGGCTTTGCGACAAACGACAGGGTTACTCCTGGTGCAGGAGGAGCTTTAAGCAAGCGTAACAGTCCATCTCTGATAAACGTTGGTTTTCAGCCTTATTTCATGCGTGAAGGAGGTGTGCCGTCTCTAGAGATGCAAGTGTTAGTTCCATTGGGTGATGCTACGGAAATGGCGCATAATGTGGTTGACGCTGTTCGACGTTTGAATCGAAATACAAGCTATAGAAACGAATTTATAACGGTCTATGGTGATACTGCATCACCTTTTTTATTGGTTCGAGCATTAGCGAATTACGAACGTACGCTCGTTGACTTTGCTTCTCCTTTTGATCACTTTATTCAGGGCGATGCTGCCGCATTGAGCAGCGAGGCCATTAAAGGAGGTAAATTATTTTACGGGAAAGCAGCATGCGTTCAATGTCATTCAGGTGTTTTACTCACAGACTTCGGTTTTGCCAACAATGGAACAGCTATTATCGATTCTAGTGATTATGGTCGCGAATTATTGACGAATGAAATCGGTGATAGATATGTATTTAAAACCCCGTCGCTTCGATCATTGCATTCTACAGCACCTTATATGCACGATGGCTCAGTAGTCTCAATTGCTGATGTTGTAGAGCAATACAATGCTGGCGGGGTAAATCATTCTTATACCGATACTAGAATTGAACCTTTAGACTTAACTGTTTCAGAGAAAGCACAGTTAGTCTCATTTCTAGAGGTTCTGTAGCTTATTTAGGTAATGTGAAGCTAAAGGGGAGTAGCCCTTGGGTGCCAGTGAACCCTAGAGCTTTGTTCGTCTTATTGAGTAATATCAATTCAAAAGGCCTCTTTTGTCTCAATTCCGTTTCATGAAGTACTTGTCTGCACGATCCACAGGGTGCTGCAGGCTCGCGCTCAGATTCCCCTGTCATGATGTAAACGGTTTGAATAGCTTCATCCGGATGCGCAGCTTTCGCTGCTAGTACCGCGACACGTTCAGCGCATAAACCTGAGGGGAAGGCAGCATTCTCCTGATTAGTTCCTACAATCATTGTACCCGATTCCATTACGACGATGCTTGATACCGGATATCTAGAGTAGGGGGCATAAGCAGAAATTAATAGTGCTTCTAGTTGCTCAGCGATCCTTTTAGGAATGGCCAATGTTTCGCGCCAATTCTCGTAGGTTCTGTAGTGAAGGGTTAACTGATGCTCCATTTGTAGGTGTTTTAGGTCTATTACAAGTTACCTTTTATTCAATAGATTACCGCACAAGTTTTATTCAAAAAGAAAGGGCACCTCATTGAGGTGCCCTTTACTTTTAAGCAGTTCGAATCTTATTCAAAGCTATACATAGTTCCGTAACGTAACATTTGACCTAGAAAATCCATAGGATATTCAAGAGTAATATCCACGATACTATCCCCTACGAAAACCGGTGCCATCTCAGGATTTACAAATCCACTGTACGGTGCTAGATTCAAAGGCTCAGAACGACGCAATACCTCTGCATGCAGCTCTTGATCTACTTTGACTCCATAGGTCTCTACTAAGTTTCTGCCGGCTTCAAAATCGCCCTCGCTCTTAATGCGCTGTATCTCACGAAGTAATTCACCAAAGTAGCCACGTAGTTTGTCGTAGTCGTTTACTACGAAGTAGGTCTTGCCATCAATACTTTTTCGCTCAATTACGTTGTCCTCTCTTCCACGTTCGTAAGCCCAAGAAGCTACTAATTGGCGGTTACGCATGTGGTCTTCTTCGATATCGTCACCGGGAAGGATGCGGCGAAGCTGAAGCATCATTCCGTTGGAGATGTAGTTGTCAAACTCTGCATAGCCTGCTTCCTTATTTTCCATTAGACCAATTTCCTGCATTTTATGATCTAAGATGAAGTACAGCGCAACCAAATCTGCCCTAGCTTCCTCTAAGGTTGAGCTGTAGTTCTTTAAAGTTTGTTTAGGCGTTCCTATGCCTGGGTTGATTTTACCCGAAGCGTGTCCTACCACTTCGTGAAGTGCAGTATGCATTTTAGAGCCCAGCTCGCCGTATTTCTCAGCACGTTCATTATGCATAGTAGAGAATCCAAATTCTTCTGCCATTCCTTTACCTGCGCTCGAATGGTAAGCATCCTCAATATTTCCCAGTGATACCGACTTAGAACCGTGCTCTACACGAATCCAGTTAGCGTTTGGAAGATTCACACCAATAGGCGTAGAGGGTGAGGCATCACCAGCTTCACCAGCCACGGTAACAATCTTATAGCTCACACCCACAACACTTTCCTTTTTGTGCTCGTCCATTATGGGACTGTTATCTTCAAACCATTGGACGTTTTCCGCAACAACCGCCATTCGTGCACTTGCGTCAAAGTCTTTCACCTGCACAACTGTTTCATAAGAGCCGCGATAACCCATTGGATCATTATAGACCTCAACGAATCCATTGATATAATCTACATCTCCTTCAGTGGTGCCTACCCATGCGATGTTGTAGTCGTCCCATTTCGTTAGGTCGCCACTTTCGTAATACTGAATCAATAGGCCTAGAGCTCTTGCTTGGTCCTCGTTTTCAGCTACGGCTTGTGCTTTTTCGAGGTGACCCATGATTTCTTTTATGCTGCCTGAATAACGTCCACGCGCGCTGAAAACTTCTTCATAAATCTCGCCGTTTTCATCACGTGAAAGACGGCTGTTGAGTCCGTGACTTAGGGGACGCTCTGGATCGGCATCCACTTTTGCGGCGTAGAAAGCCTCTGCTTCCGCTTGAGTGACGTCTGGTGCGTAGAAGTTTACGGCGGATGCTAACAGTAAGTCTACACCGTCTGCACGGTTTACTTTTTTCGCATCAAAGTTTGGGTCGAAGATGGCCAGCTGCGCTTCTTCAGTAAGCTCGACGTTCAGGTTTGCTAGTGTTTGCAAGAACCATTCTTGGTCAAATTCTGCGTTAAACTTCTTGTTGCTGTAGTGGTGGTGAATTCCGTTTGCGAAGAATACGCGTTTCGCATAGATTTCGAAATCTGCATATTGCGTCGATTCTTTATCCACACTTTCGCTAATAATGATCGTTTCCAAAGCGCGACGTATTTCTAAATTGTGACGGTAGTTACAGTCCCACATAATGTCACGACCAGCGAGCCCTGCCTGAGTGAGATGGTAGGCATAGATTCGTTGTTTTGGCTTAAGATCATTCCACGAAGGGATTTGATAGCGTAAAACCTTGATATCGGCAAAGCGATCAACTTGCCATTGAAAATCGCTGTGTGAATCTTCTGTATGCATTTCTTCTTGAGGATTGCAGGAAGCCATTGCCAAAAGGGCCATCGCTCCTATAACGGATACTTTTTTCATCATGATAACGGAGATTAAGTTGGAAAGATAAGGCAGAATAACAGCGATGTAAAAGGATACTATGGAATTCAAAAAAAAAACCGCCTCATTTCGAGGCGGCTTATTGTTTACTGAATGATGAGACGGGTCGTCCCTTCCGGTAATCCATTCCGATTATACGCTCGAAGGATGTAAGCACCCGGCGGCAGTTGACTTATATCCCAACCATCGTTTTGTTGATGCAATTCCCATTGCTCGCCACTCATATTAAAAATCATCGTCTTCGATGGAACGGGCGTAATAGTAATGCTTTCCGTCGCCGGGTTAGGATAGGTTAAATATTGGACGGTCTCTTCTTCTAAACCAATACCAGAGGATACTTGGAAAATGATGGATAGATCTTGTGCGAGGTAGCCATCAGTCAAGCGAAGCGCGAGTATGTAAGGTGTGCTCCTTGTTTGGGCGGAACTTGGAGCCCATTGAATTGTACCTTGAATTGAGTCGTTAGACCCCGACCCTGAACAAGTCCATTGTGCAGGATTAGGTGAAGTAAAAAACGGCTCACCGAATGCATCTGCATAGAGTGTACTTCCACTGGGCGAATAGCCTGAAACCGAAAGTGAGAATGAAGAATTTTGAATAAGATTTACGTACACATTTCCTAAACTATCTGCAGGTAAGTTGCCAGCATTCCATACAGGGCCAACCACACTGGTCTGAACAACAATAAATTGCATATCTCTACGTATTTCCCCAATCTTTTGACCGTCACGAAATTCTTCTACTAATACAGATGTAACAAAGTTTCCAACCATGGTTGCAGTCCAAGTAATTGTGCCCGTAATAGGATTAATGGTCATTGGATTCGTAACCGTTCCAGGAGGAAGGGTGTACCCTGGACACGCAGTATTTAATGCATTCAAAGGCTGTGATAGACTCCAGAACAGTGAATCGCCATCTGGATCAAACGGCAAGGGATTGTATTGCCACGGAGTATTTGCGGGTAAAAATATAGATGCAGGAACCAAAAACCAAGGTGTAGAATTACTGGTAGAGTCAAAAACAGTCACGTCGGTTTGAAGAAACATGCTTTGGCTTAGAGGGGTAGCAATGTTTTGTATCGCTCCATTTCTGCAGCAATTACTCCATCCAATGGTGTAGGTTCCACTATTCGTGAAAGTTATTGTGTCAATGAAAAAATAGACCTCAACACCATAAGGATACATGGGTAATGTATTGCCACTTAAAACTGAATCGTAAGGAGTCGTCAATGAGGCTACAGTGCTACCTGCAGAGTCACTGATGTTAAATTGAGCTGTTGTTTGCATTGGTATACCGGCGGTGTCTCTATAAACGGTCATTACTATCTGATACTGTGATCCGCTAATTTGTTGTGCTACAATTTCACCACCCATTAAATGGGTTGCCTTACCACTGATAGCGCATAAAAGGGTAAAAAGCAGCGATAAGAGTGTTGACTTTTTCATTGAAATAGGCATTATTTATACTGTCTTAAGGTACAATGAAAGAGCGAGACGGTGTTTTACAGCTTTTCTTCTACGCCGTTAGGAAAGGTCTTGATATAAAGTTGTTCTGTTTTTTCGCGTGCCCACGGCGTTTTGCGTAGGAATTTCAAGGAGGATTTAATTGAAGGATCGAAAGTAAAGCAACGTACGGGAATTCTTATTGCCAATTGTTCCCAACCATAAAATGCAACCAACGCTTCTACCATATGTAGAAGTTTTACGCCGTGAAGGGGATTATTCTGCTGACTCATCATCCCGATTTTTAAATGTCCAAGCAACGAATTGACTCAATTTATTTCCGTGAGTCATTTCAATAACTTTTAAATCTGTTGGATTCCCTTTACGTATGAATCGCTTAAAGGTGCGGACATGTTCTTTTTTTGAAACCAAACAGGTGAACCAATGAACTTGTGATCCATATTCGGCACTCTCTAGTGCAAGCTTTTTTAAGAATGCCTCTTCTCCGCCTTTATACCAGAGCTCATTTGCACTGCCGCCAAAGTTATGATGCGTCTGCTCCTTACCGTGTAAGTTTTTGTTTTTACGAGCATTAGCGGCCAACGCCTCACTCTTATTCTTGTAGAAAGGGGGGTTGCAGACTAAGAGGTCAAATTGTTCTTTTTTTTCGATAATGCCTGGAAGTATGTTACTCTTAAACTCTTGCCGTCTAATTTTTGTGCCGAGCAGGCTGGCATTCATTCGAATGAGTCCCTTCGCATAAGAAATAGCTTCTTTGTCTACCTCTGATCCAACGCATTCCCAGTTAAAAGCTGCCGTTCCTAAAAGTGGATAAATGAGCGATGCACCTGTGCCGATATCGAGCATTCGTGCTCTTCTTCCTTCAATTTTAGACAGTAGATCGTTTGCATGAAGCAAATAGTCGAATCGTCCGGGAACAGCAGGGCAAAGGTGCCCTTCTTTTAAGGTCCAATTCACGTTAAAACGCCACTTTAACAGTGCCTTGTTTAACATATATATTCCCTCCGGATCACTGAATCTATGCTCTTTCTCGCAAACTTCCCTGGTATGATGAAAGCTTCTAGTTCAGGAACGGCATTTACTAGAAGGGAAAATTTATAATTTGAGTCAAAGGGGTTGTTTACGTGCACGTGCTTTATTCCTTAAGGATAAGCAAGGTAGTAAAGGCTTCGATTAGAAAGAATTTCTCTGTCAATTACCTTTCACGCGTTATTGACAATAATTAATGAGCCCATCAGTGCTTTTTAATATCGGATGTTTCGTCGGTGTTTTTTGGGAAGTGAATACCATTGATGATTATGATGGCAATAAAATTCAACAAGAAAACTATGATGAACCAAGCTAGGTTTTCAATTTGTATCAATGTTTGATAAGCGAGAACGTATATCAAAATCCCGATAATTAGCTTCATTTTAGAGGTTTTGGTTTTTAACGGTAATACTGAAGGAATCACCGTTGATTGATGTTCAGGGCCGACGAAAAGTAAACGAATCCCATTTTTCAACCCCATTGTTTTAAAATTAGAAAGGAGTTTTTTGAAAAAAAACATTTGTAAGTTAAAAAAGTCTCTATGTGGCAGAGCGGCCGTTAGCCCATATTTTACGGGTTCGACTAATGGTTGGTATGTTTTGAAAAGTCGATCCCATAGTATAAAGAC
>JAKMEB010000071.1 GCA_022426185.1 Schleiferiaceae bacterium | reverse complement strand
CTCTAGGCAACACTGGAGTTGGGAATGTAAGCTTCACACCTCAGCACGTTGCACGCTATTACTTTATCATGAATACCGCTAACCTTGGCGTTGAGGATAACAGCATTGATGGATTAAAAATCTTTCCAAATCCAACCAATGGCATGTTAAAGATTGAAACCAATATTGGTGCGGCCCATTTTGAATATCAAATCAGTGATGCGCAGGGGAAAATCGTAGATCAAGGCTACGTAGCAAATACTAATGGCACCAGTGAATTGGAATTGCCAAAACATTGCATTCCAGGAACCTACTTATTCACATGTGAAGCAGGTACGACTAAATTTACCCTGCAGTAATTAACTGATTACCAGCATTACAGGACAATGGTCGCTGCCCATCACCTCATTCAAGATTTGGGAATCTTTAACCCGGTCCATTAACCCTGAACTGACCATGAAGTAGTCCAAACGCCAGCCCACGTTTTTCGCGCGAGCACCGCCGCGGTAACTCCACCAACTGTACTTCACCGTATCTGGGTAAAGCCTCCTAAAAGTATCTACAAAACCCGCTTCAATCATTGTGGTCATACCATCAATTTCCGCCTGTGTATACCCGGGTGTTTTATTGTAATTAGATTTTGGATTCTTCAAGTCAATTTCCTGATGTGCCACGTTTAAATCACCACAAACTACTACAGGTTTTTTCTCCTCCAGCTTCTTTAGGTAAGCCAAGAATGCCACATCCCATTCTTTAGTACGGTAATCCAAGCGTCTAAGACCAGAACTTGCATTTGGAACATAGGTAGTAACGTAATAGAACTCCTCATATTCCGCTGTAATAGCACGCCCTTCATTATCATGCTCATCAATTCCAATCCCCATTGTTACCGACAAGGGCTCTGTCTTGGATAAAATTGCTGTTCCACTGTAGCCTTTTTTCTCAGCACTAAACGCATAGATATGATAGCCTTTCAACTCCGCCAAAGCTTCCTTCACCTGCTCAGGTGTCGCCTTAGTTTCCTGGAGCCCCACGACATCACAGTCTAATTTATGCAAGTCTTCTATTAAAGTTTTTCCAGCAGCGGCGCGCACACCGTTTACATTGAATGAGAGTAACTTCATCTACATATTTCTTCTATACTGTCCACCAACTTCGAACAGCGCATTCGTAATTTGTCCCAGTGAGCAATGCTTCGCCGCTTCCATGAGGACATCGAAAATATTTTCATTTTGAACGGCGGCCTGTTGCAACGCGTCAATCATATCCTCATTTAGATGTCCTTTAGCTTTATGCAGTCGCTCAAGCATTTCTATTTGATATTCTTTCTCAGCGGTTGTGGCACGAATAATTTCTGCCGGTAAAACCGTTGGCGATCCTTTTTTATTGAGGAAGGTATTTACACCGATAATTGGGAATTCACCTGTATGTTTCAGCATTTCATAATGCATACTTTCCTCTTGAATCTTACCGCGTTGATACATCGTCTCCATTGCGCCCAGTACACCTCCCCGCTCGGTAATACGATCAAACTCAAGAAGCACAGCTTCCTCAACGAGGTCGGTCAACTCTTCAATTATGAACGCACCTTGGATGGGGTTTTCATTTTTGGTTAGGCCCAGTTCTTTGTTGATGATGAGCTGTATAGCCATAGCACGGCGCACACTTTCTTCTGTAGGAGTGGTAATGGCTTCATCATAAGCGTTTGTATGAAGCGAGTTGCAATTGTCGTAAATGGCATATAACGCTTGAAGCGTCGTTCTGATGTCATTAAAATCGATTTCTTGCGCATGCAAACTGCGTCCAGAAGTTTGTATGTGGTACTTCAGCATCTGCGAGCGAGCATCCGCCCCATACTTATTCTTCATAGCGTTGGCCCAAATACGACGTGCCACACGACCGATCACCGCATATTCCGGATCAATACCGTTGCTGAAGAAGAAACTCAAGTTAGGTGCGAACTTATTGATGTCCATCCCCCGACTGAGGTAGTATTCTACATAGGTAAATCCGTTTGATAGCGTAAATGCTAATTGAGAAATCGGGTTTGCACCAGCTTCTGCAATATGGTACCCTGAGATGGATACACTGTAGAAATTACGCACCTGCCAATCAATGAAATACGACTGGACATCGCCCATTAGTCGCAATGCAAATTCTGTAGAGAAGATACAGGTATTCTGTGCTTGATCTTCCTTCAAAATATCCGCTTGAACGGTTCCCCGAACAGTATTAAGCGCTTGCCTCTTAATATCTAAATACACCTCTTTAGGCAATACTTCATCTCCTGTCACACCTAAAAGCATTAGACCTAAGCCGTCATTACCTTCGGGTAATTCTCCTTGATAGGCAGGCCTTGCAATTCCATGATCGTCGTACTTAGATTTTTTTACTGCCTCTACTTTAGATTCGAGACGGTTCTCTTTTATATACAACTCACATTCTTGATCAACTGCCGCATTCATGAAGTAAGCCAACAGCATTGGTGCAGGACCATTGATCGTCATAGATACTGAAGTCGTAGCGTCTGTCAATCGAAAACCGCTGTACAGTTTTTTCGCATCGTCCAAACAGCAAATACTAACCCCAGCGTTTCCAATCTTACCGTAAATATCCGGCCTGCGGTCTGGGTCATTTCCATAAAGTGTTACACTGTCGAAAGCGGTAGATAAACGTTTCGCAGGCATTCCAAGACTTACATAATGGAATCTCTTATTCGTGCGCTCCGGACCACCCTCACCTGCGAACATACGTGTCGGGTCCTCTCCTTCTCTCTTGAAGGGATATATTCCTGCTGTATAGGGAAATTCACCTGGTACATTCTCTAAGAGCAACCAACGCAAAACATCACCCCAACTGCGGTATTTAGGTAATGCTACCTTAGGTATTGAGGTATGCGAAAGGCTTTGGGTATGCGTCTTAATATTTATGGCTTTACCGCGTACATGAAAAGTGTAAACCGGATCCTTGTAGCGTTTTACGGTAGCCTCCCACTGCTCTAAACGTTCCCAATGGTGCGGATCCAGATCCATCTTTAAACGATCGAAGCTCAACTGCAGCTGACCGATTAATTCCGCATCTTCTAAAGTCTCCATGGAGCGATGTAAGGCATAAAGTTTATCTGCAACTTCCACCTGTACCATGATTTGATCACGGTGAATCCGATGACTTTCTGAAATTTCGCTTAAATAACGTGTTCTGTTTGGAGGAATAATGAAAATTTTCTCGCTCATTTCACCAGTCAATGCAAACGTACTGGAAAAGCCCGCATTCGCTTTTTCATTCAGCATAGCAATGATTGCACTGTACAAACTGTTTGTACCTGGATCATTAAACTGACTCGCTATTGTACCGTAAACCGGCATAGATTCCGGGTCTTGCTCCCACATATTATGGTTGCGTTGGTATTGCTTTTTAACATCACGAAGTGCATCTAACGCACCGCGTTTATCGAATTTATTTAAAGCGATGAGGTCGGCGAAATCCAGCATGTCGATTTTTTCCAATTGCGTTGCCGCTCCGTATTCCGGAGTCATCACATACAAACTGGCATCACTGTGATCTAAAATCTCTGTATCGCTTTGTCCTATACCTGAAGTTTCAAGAATGATCAAATCAAATCCTGCGACTTTAAGAATATCCAGTGCATTTTGAACATGCGCACTTAATGCAAGATTCGCTTGACGAGTTGCTAAAGAACGCATGAAAACATTGCCATTTTTAATCGCATTCATACGAATACGATCGCCCAATAATGCACCACCGGTTTTCCTTTTTGAAGGATCAACACTCACGACTGCAAGGCGTTTATCTGGGAAATCTAATAGGAATCGGCGTACTAACTCATCTACCATGGAACTCTTACCCGCACCACCAGTACCCGTAATTCCTAAAATGGGCGTTTTAATCGCAGCTGCTTTCTCAGAAACTTGTCCTAAAGCGTCCGCATGCTTTTCACCACAATTTTCAGCTGCACTTATCCAGCGTGCTACAGTGGCTGTACTCGCAGAAGGGAGCGATGCCAAATCTGAAGGCAAGGCATCTCCAACTAAAAAATCCGATTCAGCGACCAAATCATTGATCATGCCTTGTAAGCCCAACTTTCTTCCATCATCAGGATGGTACAGGCGGGTAATACCGTAAGCATGTAACTCATCAATCTCTTGCGGAAGGATTGTACCACCACCACCACCAAATATCTTTATATGTCCTGCTCCTTTTTCTTGTAACAAGTCATACATGTATTTGAAGTATTCGATGTGCCCACCTTGGTAAGAGGTCATGGCAATTGCATTGGCATCTTCCTGAATGGCGGTATCCACTACTTCTTCAACGGAGCGGTCGTGTCCTAAGTGAATTACTTCACAACCAGTGCTTTGAATGATTCGACGCATGATATTAATTGCTGCATCGTGTCCGTCAAAAAGTGAAGCGGCAGTGACAATGCGCACCTTGTTTTTAGGTACGTACGGAGCCTGGTTTTCCATAGTCTGTGATAAGTATTTGGGACCTCTAAGATAAGGCAGAATCAGGCAATGATTCCTTTCGTTATATTTGAACAAATCGATTTTTATGAAGTCTTTGCGCTCCCTCTTTTTCTACATGCCTCTGCTCCTGCTACTTGCCGTCGATTCTGGCAGTCAAGATATAGGTCTTTGGCTCCGCATCACCCTGCTAGCCACTGTTGGCATAGTGGGGAGTGTTGTGACGCGCAAGCATGGTGGTGAGGGCCTCAGCATTTTTGGAGTAATCACATTGCTTCTCTTGCTCCCGTTAGTTAAAATCGGGAGTGTTCATGCAGGTTCGGAGTTGTTGGGCTACGCAGCTCGAATTGCACTTTTGTTCCTTTGGGTCCAATTAAGTGCTGCATTATTCCGCAAAGAAAAATCTAATGGCATTCAAGCATTGGCCACAGGTGCCCAAGCAGCGCTATTAATTGCTGCTTTTAGTATTCTCCCTTCCCTAGTAGAAGCGTACAAAGCATCTAATATCTATCTTGCAAACGGCCCCCTTTTCACACATAAAAACTATGCCGCCGCAAGTTTATTATTGCTAGTTCCACTTGCTTTAAATGCTCGTGAAGAGGGCCTGTTAGGTTTGTGGCTACAACGCATAAGTGTCGGTCTGGCCGTCTTATGTATCCTACTTTTAAGGACGCGAGGCGTTTGGCTTGGCGCAGTTGTCATGACTGGCATAGCTGTGGCGTACTACGCGTTAAAAGGAAATGCACAGCGCAGGACAGTTGGACTAATTTCATTGGGAGTAATTTCAATTGGGATCGTAGTCGCCGTCTTTGCAGCAGGCAGTGAAAAAATATTCAATAGCGACACCATTCAAAGTCGTCTACACTACTGGAACGCATCTTGGGAGATGTTTATGGACCAGCCCGTATCAGGTGTCGGTGGCGGCCAATGGAAAATTGAATACCCAGGTACTGGTCTAAAAGGCACAAATGAAAGCGTGATGAGCGGACAGACGTCAATACTCCGTCCCCACAACGATTTATTGTGGATGCTTAGTGAAACTGGAATTGCGGGAGCTCTGCTCTTCATAGCGCTACTAGTTTTAGGTTTTAGCCAAACAATTAAACACGAGCGTGGATTATTTTTCGCGCTAACCATTGTCGGCTTCACCGTATATGGCTTTGGGGAATTCCCGCTTGAACGTGCTACACTTTTACTTCCGCTTGCCACTGCGCTGGGATTCGCCGCGGCAAACGCTAATCCTTCCATCAAAATCCGCCCCATCGCAGGAGTGATTTTAGCTAGTTTAACAGGATTCTTTGCCTTATTTGTAGGTCAAAACCGGGTTCAAGGCGAGCGAGCTGCTAAAGATTGTTTAGACGGTTATATGTCTGGAAACGTCCGAAGCATGCAGATTAATGCCCGAAAAGCGCAAAATGTTTGCTTTGAAATGGACATCTACAACAACCCTATGGCCTACTTCGAAGGACTTAGTCATATGCGCACACCGAATGGGCAAATACCATCTGACAATAAATTAAATCAGGCAGAAGCCGCTTTCAATCAAGCGTTAGAAATTCACCCTAACCATATTTTAACACTCAACCAATTGGCAGCCGTAAAGAGATACAACAGCAGTATCGGTGAAGCACTTGACCTTTACGAGCGCGTTATTGAAATCGCACCACGCAATGGAAATGCGGCAATGCAGCTTATGGAACTTTACCGCGTCAAAGGGGATGTATACGGCTCCTTAAATGCCATGAAAATGTTTGCAACTAAAGATCTACAATGGTACTGGCGCAACATGAACACTAAGAATTATCAGCCTCGCGGACAGGCGGAAGGACAAAGAATGCAAATGCTGGATGCATATAGAAAAAGTAGCGTTACAACGCTCAAACTCTTTGCCGGTATCAATAACCCAAGACCTGCTGTGAAGTCACTGCATCGTGATTTGCAAGGC
>JAKMEB010000069.1 GCA_022426185.1 Schleiferiaceae bacterium | reverse complement strand
TTCATTGTACCGATGTACGAAAGTATGTTGCAAGGTGACGAAAAGCGCAAACAATGGGCTCGTGAGATTTATGAAAAGGCCCGTCCTTCCTACCATCCCCTTTCGCAAGGAACTTTAGATGCGCTGTTCGTATCCAATGCATAAAACGCATCCCATATTAAGAGCGTTAGAGCCTTCAGCTAATGCGCAGTGTATTGGCGATTACTCATGCTAAATGAATGGGGTGCTTGTTGAAGTGTATGTGGCAATTGGAACCGGCTTTAGCTGAGGTACACTTAAGCTTACATTTCAAAGAGGGGATTTATTCTAGATTGATCGTTCGTACAGCTTTGGAGAAAACTTCGAAGGAATTTAGGAATGAGTTCCTGGCTTTATATGCACCTTAAGGCTGTCCTGATCTGGCCAGACTAATTCAAAAGTCCCACTTCCGGGGGTTGGTTTCGGGGCTTCCTCTTCTTCTTTTTTGAACAGATTCTTAAGGTCCTCCCGCTCTTGTTGAAAAGCTTCTTTCAAGCTGCGGTTGATACGTTCCTTATCAAGACCAATACAGACATCATCAAGATTACAGCCAAGTATTAGACGGACATAGGGTTGGTTTTCGTTCTCTGCTTCACCAATCCAATTCCCAAGATCTCTATTTGAATTCTTACCCCGTAAAGCAAGGTCTTTCAAGCCTAACCGTACGCTGTAGCGGAGATCATCGGTTTCTAAATTTTGCCATCCATTGACCCAGAGATTCAATGCACTATTTTTTACTTCGATCTCCGGGAGTATCAATGTATCTCCGTGAACGCGAAATTTCGATGAGAGGTATGGAAATTTAATCTTGTCTAATTCCCCTTTGTCAATAAAGGCGCTTAATTCTTGCAACGGCGCATAATTCTGAAGGGTACCGCCTTTAATTTCTCCCGTTCCTTGGACATTGGTTTTTGAATGGTCTTGCTCCCATTCCTGATCAAAGGCCAAAGAAACTGTAGCAGTAGCATTGGCCTCGCCTAATAGATTTGAGGCGTCTAAATCTTCAATATCAAAACTGTTAAAACTTGCGAGTAATTGATCCAATTCAATAGACTCCACAAATAAATCACCGGTAAACAGATTATCAGAACCGTCTTCATATAGTGCCCAGTTTCCGCCTAAAACTCCGTCACATCCGTCAATTCGCATAGCATCTCCCAGGATCCAATTACCACGATTATAAACTGTACCGACCAGATTTGTGCCGTTGAAATCGCCGAGTTTAACGTGATCTACTTTTACTTCCACGGAATAATCAAAACTAGCTTCCTTGTCGGCTTCGTCATCCTCGAATTCCCAATACAATAGCGGATCAACAGCAATGGTTGGGCTTTCTAGGCTTAAAACAACCTTTGGAAAACCGTTGGTTTCGAGCGCATTATAGATGGTTCCAGTGACTACGGCTGTGTTTCCTCCACTTTGTAAAAAACACCGGTCAATCTGAATATTCCGACCGTCAATGCCTAATTCCGCTTCGACTTTTTCAAATGAGATGTTACTACCAGCGAGTGCAAAAGCGCCTTCGAAAAAAGAAATATTCCCCTTGAAAATTGGTTTGCCGACTGGCGTAAAATCTTCCCAAGAACGAAAGCCTTGTGTAAGTGAAATATTATCACCTTTCCAAAAGCCCATGGGATTTACAAGCAGATCCGTTTCAATGAAATCAAACAGTTCGCTAAGGTTGGATCCACCTTCTAGAGTAGTATATAGGGTAGGAGCGTCACCCTTTAATTCAAGGGCACCGGTTATCTTACCCGTTTTGGTCTCTAAAGAAAACGACGGTATCGTAAGTTCGGGTACTGCATCCCAACGCCATTGTCCTTTGCACGATAGTGCGGGGACTTCTATCCCGTTGTAATTCAAGGCAGAATTCTTGGTGTCAAAATTTAAAGTCCACTGCTCCCAAGAACCTTCCCAGTCCCAATCCGCTCGCAACCCGTTCAGTTCAATTCCTTCAGGAATTTCAAAAAGCGGAACAAAATTTAACGCTTTTGGAACATCCATTTGCTTTGCGGCGATTTGTCCTCCATTTTGATTGAGGGCAAGGGTAACAGCAGTGCCGTCAAGAGTGAGTTCGCTTGCAGAAAGCGTCCAGTTCTCATCAATGGAAAGTTCAACACTTCCTTTCAATGGAGCATTAACTAAGAAAATATCACCCGCTATGGTTGCATAGGTAGCCGCTAAATCGGCACGTAAAAACAGTTGAGTCTGCATTCCGATAATACCGGAAGCATATAATGAATTGATGTGGCTGCTGTAACTGGATTTATCTTTAGCATCATCATAAGTCACGCGCAGGTCGGAAGCCTCAAAGTATTGCAGCTTAACATCTGCGCCCGATGAATCCGTTTGATTCAGTAGGTCCCAATTATCTCCATGATTAGAGCGGTTCAGATGTAGTTCGCCAGTTTTTATGGCCAACTCTTCGATGGTGTAGGTCCCTCGAAGTACCTCAAGAACATTCATGCCTAAACCGACTTTCTCGGCTCGAATTAAAGGGTCTTTGCCGCCAAACGGGTCTTCAATGGTTACTTGATTAAGTACGATCCGTACCCTTGGGAAACCAGAAAACAGATCAAGATCTATGGTGCTTACTTCTACCGGGGCCTTCAACTGCTCATTGAGCTTTGAAATACCACCACCTATGATTTTATCTTGGTTGTAATAAAGATAACCTGCACCCCCTGCTCCAATGAGCAAAAGGATGAGCGCGAAATATCCTATAAAAATTAGCGCTCGCTTCACGGGCTACCTAGTTTTTAGAAAATCTACTTCTTTGGGGTCTAGAAAACGCCATTGTCCGCGACTCAGATTCTTCTTAGTAAAGCCCGCATAGGAAACGCGGTCCATTTTTTCAATGGTGTAGCCCAACTTATCGAAGATGCGATTCACAACACGATGCTTACCACTATGTAAACGTAAACCCACCTCACGTTTAGTACGTTCATCGATGTATTTTATTTCTTCAACATCTATTTTACCGTCCTCTAACTCCATTCCTTTGGCGATAGTAGTGAGGTGTGTTTTTTGAAGTGGTTTATCTAAAACGACGCTAATGATTTGAACAGCACCATTTTTTGGGTGCGCCATTTTTTTTGCTAGATCTACGTCATTGGTAAACAATAAAACGCCTGTACTCGTACGGTCCATACTACCCACAGGATACAGTCGTTCTCGACAAGCATTACCTACCAGTTCTTCTACCGTTTTCTTTGCTTTTTTATCTGTGATGGAGGTAATAAACCCTTTTGGTTTATTGAGAACTAGGTATTTCTTTTTCTCACTTTTAATCAGTGAACCATTGTATTTAACCTCATCAGTTGGCTGAACTTTATAGCCCATGGTAACGATGACTTTACCATTGACTTGTACTAGACCCGCAGCAATTAAGTCATCCGCCTCACGTCTATTACAGATGCCTGCATGAGAAAGAAATCTATTTAATCGCATTTCACCGCTTGTACTCGCAATGTCTTCAGCATTACGGCGTTTCACGCGCTTATAGTTCGCTGCACCACCTTTAAATTCTTTTTTCACAGGGCTGTTTTGGTCGTCGTCTTCAAACGAACGCTTTCCTCTATTTCCTTCTGCGAATCGGTTAGTTGTACCGGTTTTTTTTGGGCCTCTATTGTTGGAGCGACTGTTGCGCATGGCGTAGTACTTTTTTGCAAAGGTAGGCGGTCTTACTTCAGCACAGGCAGTTACGTGAAACTTTAGTTAACACAGAGTTGGATAATCTCGGCTTTTGAACCCCTTGCTTGATAAGCAATGAGCAGCAACTGAATTTCAGTACAATTAAATCTGTTTAGGAGTGGTGCACCTGCGTGCAATAGTCGCTGGCATTGCCGATCACTTACCCAATTTTGATAGTCTAAGATGGGAGAGGAGCGGTATTTAACTTCTACAATGTACAAGCAGCGGTTTTGCTGTGTAACGATATCAATCTGAGAACGCCCGGAACGGTAATTCTGATAGTGTAGGGTATGCCCCATTTTGATTAAGAGCTCGGCAGCTTTTCGTTCATAAAATTCATAAGTCTTCATTCCAATAAGTTGGGTTTTTTCAACGACCATTCCTGAAAAAGTGGAGAAGAAAAAGTTTTACCAACTTGGAGTTTCAACCCCTATATCGACCTATAGCCTGCTACCAGGACAGTACATCAGACGTTTTGTAAAATGATGGGCCAATTCTCTTTTCCATGACCTATGATGGGATGTGTAAAGACAGGAATGTCTTCGGTTTCGAAGTGTTTTTTCAATGTTAGACCAACAGCATCGCCCCAAGGCGTGTCGTGGTCATGTATGTCGGAGAATTCTCCTAAAACTACGGCGCGTAAACCTGTAAAGGCGCCTCGACGGCGTAAGCTCAACAGCATGCGATCAAGGTGGTAATGGTATTCGTCTAAATCCTCAATGATGAGTACACATCCAGCTAAATCTGGGAGGCTGGGGGTGCCTAAAATACTGGAGATTACGCTAAGATTTCCCGCTATGATCTGTCCATTAATGTTTTTGGGCAAAACACAATGCAACGCATCTTCTTTACCGCGCAGAACGTCGAACGTAGCGGCAAGTGCATCGGGATGGGTTAGGGAAAAACTAATCGGCATAGGTGCGTGCAGTGTGGCAATCCCTTTTTGGACCCCATGACAGAGGAAGGTGGTGAAATCGGAAAAGCCAATGAGCCATTTGGGCTGGGCAATCAAGGCATCCCAATCCACTAAGTCCACAATCTCAGCACTTCCATAGCCTCCTCTAATGTTCCAGATTGCTTTGATGTCCGGATTATGGACGAGGGCATTAAAGTGCGCTACACGCTCTGCAACCGTACCCGCTACCTGATGGTGCTGCTGAGAAATTTCGGGTGAATAGAAACAGTGAAAGCCTTCGGCCTCAATCACACGTTGTGCGATAGCGAGCGATTCATCAGTGGCGAACCGGGCAGTAGCGCTGATCCCAATAGTATCACCGGGCTGTAAAAAACTAGGTACGGATTGTTTCATTAGCCGAAAAATACCCAATAAAAGCGCATTATCTTCGCGGTAAGCTTTAAACGTTTCAAAAAAGCATGAGTTCGAACAAAAAAATCATGGTTACGGCGGCATTGCCGTATGCTAATGGGCCCATTCACATAGGTCACCTCGCGGGGTGTTACCTTCCTTCAGATATCTACGTCAGGTATTTGCGAATGCGCGGCCGTGATGTAAAATTTGTTTGTGGCTCGGATGAGCATGGTGTGCCGATCACGATTAAAGCAAAAAAAGAAGGCATTACCCCGCAGGATGTGGTAGATCGTTACCACGGAATGATGAAAGGTGCCTTTGAAGAATTTGGGATTTCCTTTGACCACTACAGTCGTACCTCAAGTCCACAGCATCATAAAAATGCGCAGGAATTCTTCACGAATCTTATGGAGAAAGAAGCGCTCGTAGCTAAAGAAACGCAGCAATATTTTGATCCTGAAGCGGGTCAATTCTTAGCGGATCGTTACATCACTGGCGAATGCCCAAAGTGCCATGCTGAAGATGCGTATGGCGATCAATGTGAAAGTTGTGGAACGTCTTTGAACGCTACGGATCTCATTGCACCCAAATCAACGTTAAGTGGCGCAGTCCCTGAATTGAGAAACACGACCAATTGGTTCTTGCCTTTGGATGAATTGTCCGATGAGCTGAGGTCTTTTTTAGAAAGCCGCAAAGGCTGGAAGCCCAATGTGATGGGTCAATGCATGAGCTGGTTGAATGCCGGTGACGGTTTGCAGCCGCGTGCCATGACGCGCGACTTGGATTGGGGTGTTCCCGTACCGGTTGAAGGTGCAGAGGGTAAAGTAATGTACGTTTGGTTTGATGCGCCCATCGGATACATCAGTGCTACGCAAGAATTGCTTCCCGATACTTGGGAGGAATATTGGAAAGGCGATCACGCTGAAATCGTTCATTTCATAGGGAAAGACAACATTGTCTTCCATTGTATCATTTTCCCGGCGATGCTTCAGCAGCACGGGGAATACGCCATGCCAACTGCAGTGCCTGCAAATGAGTTTTTAAACCTTGAAGGCCGGAAACTCAGTACTTCGAAGAACTGGGCCGTTTGGTTGCACGAATACTTGGAGGATTTTCCTGGACAGCAAGATGTATTGCGTTATGCGTTGACCGCAACCATGCCTGAAACAAAAGATAATGACTTCACATGGGCCGATTTTCAAACTCGCAACAATAGTGAATTAGTAGCGGGGCTTGGTAATTTTGTCAATCGTGTGATGGTATTAACGCACAAATATTTTGCGGGAGTCGTACAAGATCCCGGGATTCTAACGGATGCCGACCGGGAAGTTTTAGCAGCTTTAACTCAATGCGGACGTCGCATTGCAAAATCATTAGATGCATTTAAATTCCGAGACGCTCTAAATGAAGCAATGAATGTAGCGCGCATTGGAAATAAATACCTTCAGGAACAAGAGCCGTGGAAGGTCTATAAAGAGGACCCAGCACAGGCGGGAGCTGCTTTATACGTTGCTACTCAGATTATGGGTATTGCTTCCATTGTTTTTGAACCGTTTCTTCCAAGCACAGCCGCTAAATTGCGCGGCATGTTGAATCAAGAGGGGGTGCCTACATGGGAGAAGTCCAACGAAGAAATTGTAGTTCCTGCAGGAACGCAATTGGGTGAAAGCGCCTTATTATTTTCGAAAATTGAAGATGAACAAGTTGAGGCGCAGCGCCAAAAGTTGCAAGCATCTGCCGCAGCGAATGAGGCAGCCAAGGCGCCTTTAACTACAGAAAAGAAACACATGGCACAGAAAGACGACATCTCCTTTGACCAATTCATGTCTATGGACCTTAGAGTAGGAACCATTCTAGAAGCAGAACGCGTTCCTAAGGCCGATCGACTGCTTAAATTCCTTGTGGATACAGGTTTAGATCAACGCACCATCGTTTCAGGGATTGCGGAGCACTTTGAGCCGGATGAAATGGTCGGTAAGAAAGTGACTGTACTTATGAATTTACCTCCGCGTAAAATACGTGGGGTAGAGAGTCAAGGAATGCTTTTGATGGCAGAAGATGCAGACGGCAGTCTTCGTTTAATGATGCCTGAAAATGGCGCGCAGAGCGGTGCAGTAATCGGCTAATAAAAACGATATTCGCCAACTTTAGTTTGGCTCCGTAGTTCAACGAATAGAATGCAGGTTTCCGGAGCCTGAGATAAGGGTTTGATTCCCTTCGGAGCTACTACAAGCC
>JAKMEB010000158.1 GCA_022426185.1 Schleiferiaceae bacterium | reverse complement strand
TCTTCATCTATTTTTTTGTCATTTAGGTTATGGTTAACTAACGCAAGACTCTAGTTAATGTTTAAACAACTAGTTAATATTTATTCCAGTATAACAGTGGGAATCGCTAAGAGAAATGTTTCTTTCGAAGACGGAAAGCCAAAACACTGACGACCAACGTAATGCTGCCGGCCAATAGATAAGGATACGTGTAATGAAAGCCATAAGCGGCGCCACCAATGGCCGGTCCAACAACTCTTGCTAAAGAACCGACACTTTGATTAGTACCCAGAATTTTACCTTGAGCATCTTTGGGAGCAAAACTGCTCAATAATGAACTCACCGTAGGAGTCAACAGCGCATTACCCAAAGAAAGCAAGGTTAAACAAAATAATTCAAGGCCAAAGAAATCTGTCGGTGCGAACGGCATACCAAAGAGTCCAAGAGTCACTAAAACGGTCCCCGAAACCAATAAGTTTCGCTCTCCAAACCAAGTATTGAATTTTCCAATAAGCCCTCCTTGAATAATTACCGCCAATAAACCTATATACGCAAACGTGTAGCCGATATGCATTTCAGATAAACCAAAATGCTCCGCCCACAAAAGCGTGGAGGTGATTTGCATCATACTAAAACCGAGAACGTAGACGAAGTTAATAGTGAATAGCGCGCTCACTTCGGGTGTGGATTTGAAGCGAATAATATCTTTGAAGGGGTTCGGGAATAATTGACTCTGCGTCGTTTTCTCCTTTAGAGTTTCACCAAGGAAGAACCAGGCCAGGATAAAATTCAATCCGCTCAAACTCGCTGCAAAATAACCTACTCCGGCAACGCCAAAATATTCATTTAAAATGCCCCCTAAAGAAGGACCGAAAATAAAACCCAGACCAAATGCGGCACCAATAATACCAAATGCTTTCGTCCTATTTTCTTGTGGGACAACGTCACTTATATAGGCTTGTGCAACACTTAAATTCGCTGCGCCAAATCCCTTCATCAAGCGTGTTACGAATAAAAGCCACAATACGGTAGTATTCGCAAAGAGAAGATAAGCCACCATCATAATTAATATACTAGTCAACATGATAGGACGGCGCCCATAACGGTCGCTCAATCCGCCCCAGAAACTGGCAAATAGAAACTGCATGATACTAAATGATGCTCCTAATAAGCCAACCATTGCATCCGTGGCGCCTAGGTCTTTTGCGTAGATGGGCAAAATTGGAATGATGAGCCCAAAACCCATGAGATCGAGGAAAATGGTGAAAAAGAGAACCGCTAAAGCCTTATTCTTCATCTTTTCGGGGTGCTACAGATTTAACTTCGATACCGCTGTGCTGTATACTGTATTGATTTAGTTCACGCGCCGCGTAAACCTCTGGAAACACCTCCTTAGCCTCTTCTTCAAACTGGGCTTTGTTCGCATAACGCGCACTATAATGCCCTAATAGTAAATGCTTTACACATGCCTCCTTTGCAACAGTTGCCGCCTGAACAGCTGTGCTGTGCATGGTTTCTTTTGCTCGGGCCTTTTTATCCTCACAAAAGGTGCTCTCATGGTAGAGTAGATCGACTCCTTTAACATACCCCGCAGTATCCGGTGTGTACATGGTATCTGATGCAAAGGCATAAGAAAGTGGTTTTTGGGGGTCAAAAGTGAGTTGGTCGTTATGAATCTCCGTGCCGTCGTCGCTCGTCCAATTTCTTCCTTCTTTAATCCAATGATAGTCGCATACCGGTATACCGTGTTTGTCCGCCGCCTCTTTGTTCAAAGAACGCTTCAACGGCTTCTCTTGGAAAAGAAAGCCTGTAGTTGCAATCCTATGTTTTAACGGAAAACTCGAGATGGAATATGCGTCTGTTTCAACCAAAATCTGAGGGACTTTATGCTGCGTAACCACAAAATGCATAGGATACGAAGTAAAGGTACCGGCCGCTCTAAACTGTGTAAGTACAATATCTTTCAATTTTGGAGGGCCATATATGGTAAGTGGCGCACTGCGTCCTAACAGATGGAAAGTGCTCAATAGTCCAACCAAACCAAAAAAGTGATCACCATGAAGGTGCGAGATAAAGATGTGATTGATTCTAGAAAACTTCGTCTTTGAGCGACGCAATTGTTTCTGTGTACCTTCTCCACAATCAATTAAGAAGTAATGCTCACGCATCTTAAGCAACTGCGCAGTAGTATACTGATTTGATGTAGGCGTTGCACTGGCTGCCCCCAAAATGACCAAATCAAGTCCCATGTTTAGGACTTACTTAATTTTCGCTTCTCTGCTAAAAGGTATAATACAGCCATACGAACCGCTACCCCATTTTGAACCTGATCTAGAATGATCGAATGTTCGCTATCTGCCACTTCTGATGTGATCTCGACACCTCTATTCACCGGACCAGGGTGCATGACCACAATAGGTTTCTCTAATGCATCAAGGTGATCCATGGTTAAACCATATTGTGCTCTGTATTCCGCGATAGACGGGAAGTACTTTAAGTCTTGACGCTCGTGTTGAACGCGCAACATATTCGCTACATCACACCATTCTATCGCCGTCTGTAGGTTATGTTCAACTTTTATACCTAAGGTATGCATGTATTTTGGCACCAGTGTAGTAGGTCCACAAACCATAACCTCAGCGCCCATTTTCTTTAACAACAGTACGTTCGATAGGGCTACACGACTGTGTACTATATCACCAATAATAGCAACCTTAGTCCCATTCAAGGTGCCAACCGCCTCACGAATTGAGAAGGCATCAAGCAGCGCTTGAGTAGGATGTTCATGCGCACCATCACCTGCATTAACTATAGAGGCATCAACATGTTGGGCTAAAAATTCGCCGGCTCCCGGGTTAGGATGTCGCATCACCACCATATCCACTTTCATCGATAAGATGTTGTTTACGGTATCCACCAAGGTCTCCCCTTTTTTCAAAGAAGAAGACGAAGCGGAGAAATTCACGACATCAGCACTCAGGCGCTTTTCAGCCAATTCAAAACTTAGTCGTGTACGTGTTGAGTTTTCGAAGAATAAGTTCGCTACGGTAATATCCCGCAGTGTTGGAACTTTTTTAATCGGTCTATTGATTACCTCTTTAAACTGTGTTGCTGTATCGAGAATGAGTTGGATGTCCTCGTCAGTGAGGTGCTTTATTCCCAGCAAGTGATTCACAGATAATTCGCTCATTATTCGGGATCCGTTAGTAGTACTGCATCTCTTCCATCGACTTCTTCCCAGAGGACTTCAACACGCTGTGAAGCAATGGAATCGACCTGTCGGCCTTTGTAATCTGGTTGTATAGGGAGGTCACGGGAAAATCTTCGATCGATCAATGTGAGTAATTCCATTTTTGCAGGTCGTCCGTAACTTAGAATCGCATCCATCGCTGCGCGTACACTGCGTCCGGTATAGAGGACATCGTCTATAAAAACTACCCTTTGGTCTTCTACAAGATGATCAATACGTGTTTTATTGGCCTGCAAATGACCTGGACGTCGTCTAAAATCGTCTCTAAAGAATGTAATATCTAAGACTCCTGTTCTTACGCCTTGTACTCCGTAGGTTCCCTCGAGAAGTCTCACGAGACGTTCTAGAACCTGTACACCGCGAGGCTGCATTCCTATGAGGATGGAATTTGAGAAATCACCGTGGTTTTCAATCAACTTACAGCACAAGCGGTTCAGCGCTATATTCAGTGCTCTGGCGTCGATGATTTCCCTTTTGCTCATGCTGCAAATTTACTCATTAATAGTTAGCGAGCGTAGCCTCCAAATCAATACCTCCAAAATTTCCGCTGCTCATAAGCGCCATAGCTTTGATATTCGATGGATTCTCAAGGGCCGATTGAAGCGATTCAGACGAATTAAAAACACGTACCCCGGGGCCGAAAGCGGCAGCTACGTTTTCCTTGCTTAGCTCAGGGAGCTTCTTATGCGCCACCGCATTAGGGCTGAAGTAGACCCAAGCTTCATCCGCGGCATCCATGGTCCCGCGATATTGGGGTAAAAATTCAGGATTCAAACTGCTAAAAGTGTGCAATTCTAATACCGCACGGACGTTTCCAAACTGCTCTTTTAAAGCACGCACACAAGCCTCAACTTTACTTGGTGCATGCGCAAAATCACGGAACACCTTCGCTTGTGTTCCAGATTTAGCAACCTCCATACGGTTTTGAGCGCCCGTGAAACTTAAGATTGCGTCATAAAACGCATCTTCTTGAACCCCCATTTCTAGGCAGATCCATCGCGCCGCTTCAAGATTACTCAAGTTGTGCTCGCCAAAAATTTGCAAGGGCATCATGCCTTCTTGGGTCTCAATGTAAGTCTGACCATTAATAATCTCAAAAGCCGGAAGGCCGTAACTGAATGTTTTAACCGGCGCACTTGTTTCTTCCACAAGTTTGACCAATTCTGGGTCGCGTTCGTTGTATATCAATGCGCCACCGGGCTCAATAGTATCAAGGTATTTTCGGAATTGATCTACGTACGATTCAAAGGTTGGAAAGACATTGATGTGGTCCCAAGCAATTCCTGTGATGACCGTTATATTTGGGCGATACAGATGGAATTTCGGGCGTCGATCTATCGGTGAACTCAAATATTCATCTCCTTCCATAATCATGAATTCACTCCCGCTCTCTAATTCGACCATACAGTCAAACCCTTCCAGTTGTGCGCCCACCATATAATTTGTGGGCAACCCTGCATGGTTCATAACGTGGAGCACCATTGCAGTAGTAGTTGTTTTACCATGCGAACCTGCAACGACTACACGCGTCATGCTTTTACTGATTTCATATAAAAACTCGGGATACGAAAATATAGGCAACTCCAATTCCTGTGCTCGTGCTAATTCAGCATTGTCTTCACGCGCATGCATTCCTAAAATTATTGCGTCCAGTCCGTCATGAATCTTATCTGGAAACCAACCGTCTGCCTCTGGTAACAAACCCTTTCGAGCCAATCGACCTCTTGAAGGCTCAAAAATCTGATCGTCTGAACCTGTAACGGCATGTCCCCCATTATGAAGGGCAATAGCCAAATTATGCATGGCGCTTCCGCCAATAGCTATGAAATGAATATTCA
>JAKMEB010000150.1 GCA_022426185.1 Schleiferiaceae bacterium | reverse complement strand
AAATGAATGCAACCACAATTCCCATTAAGAACCTTGCTACTGGTGCGCAAACTGAACTAGATTTGGAAGGAATTCGCTCTTTAATCAAAGAGGCTTAATGCTGAGCGATACGCTCCCAAAGTGTTGCGTCGTTGTGTTCAGGCTTCATCAACACGCTGCGCACTACAGTTAAACTAGGAACATCCCAATCCAATTCCCATGGACAATTTTGCTGCGGTAAGCTGAATAGCGCGAGATGTAGGTTCTCTTTGGCCTTACGTTTAAAAAAAGCACTATTGTGTGCACTAATCTCTGAAGCCTTTGCACCTTGCATACTGAAGATACAAATGTCCAATTCAGGCTCCAACACCCACCAACCTTTACCGCTTAATGTGTTGGTTAATCCTTTCGCTGCTTCGAGGCTGTCATTGAGACGCTGTGCGAAGATCCCAGAACGTTGGTAAGGTAATCGCTGCTGTGTTGCCCAAAGTGCCGCTGCTGCCGCACCGGCGCGCGAACATTCTAATGTGATTTCTCCCAGATGCAATTGATCTGAAGTAAAATAAGTGTACGGACTGTCGTGTTTATAAAACCTTCCTTCTTCCGGATTTTTGAACAACACGGCACCGCATCCATAGGGTTGAAGGCCGTGTTTATGTGGATCTATGACAACAGAATCCGCTGCTGCCATTGCATTGAAATGACGGAGTGTATTCAATGGTAGATCGGCAAGGATAAAGTAACCACCGTAGGCAGCATCAACATGAATACGAGCCTGGTAAGCAATTGCAAGTGGTACAATATCATCTAGTGCATCCACTGCACCCATCCCAGTGGTGCCTAGTGTCACGACAATGGTCGCACGCTTCTCATCTTTTTGAAGCTGTTTCAGCGCAGTCTCTAATGCGATGAGATTCATCGATCCATCTTCGATAGAGGGAACGGATTGAAACGGAACACCCAATACTTCGCTCATTCTGCTGTGCGTGTAATGGGCATGTTCATTGGCTAAAACAACAGTTGTGGCATCACATTGGCGTGCCACCCAAAGCGCTTCAAGATTCGCAGTTGTTCCACCGGAAGTCAAGTGCCCCAATGGTCTTGAAAAGCCTACCATAGCACCCAGAGCTGCTACTGTTTCAAGTTCCAGCGCGGAGGTTGCACGACCACCGTCTAATGCATGGTTGTTTGGATTGATAAAACTAGTCATCCAATGCGCGGCTTGTGCAAGCGGTAAAGGCGGCTTGATCATTTGACCTGCGTAATCGGCGCTGTGATACGGATAGTTATCCTGAAGTTTACGAGCCAATTCTTTTAAAATGGCCTCATCTTCAGCATCCAAAGGCAATTGAGGAAATTCTAGATTCAATAAATGCGTCCAATCCATGGTGGAAAAGTACGTTAATTCAACCAAGTTTCTACATAGCTGTTCTCAGGGTCGTAACGCTCCAATTGCATTTTAGTATTGAACTTTCTAAAGGGTCTAGGGTCGTTCCCACGACCTGCGATGTAAAGCCAATTCCCATAGTTTGACGCTGGATCAAAGTCAATCAATTGGCTCTCAAACCAAGCCGCACCGCTGCGCCAATCCAATCCCATATCATGTATAAGATATGAGGCTACGTTTTGACGACCCCTATTGCTCATAAAACCAGTAGCTTGAAGCTCCTTCATATTGGCGTCTACAAGAGGGTCGCCAGTTTCACCATTTTTCCACTGCTCGTATTTCCGTGCATTAAAGTGAGGCTTCCAGGGTTTTTCTGGTTGCAACCCAGTGGGTAGGAAAAGTTGTTTACCAGCTGTAAATGCAGTCCATTGAAAAAACTCTCTCCATAATAATTCAATAAAGAGCCAATAAGTACTGTCGTTACTGGTATGACGTTCTTCGAATTGGTTTAATTCGTCCATTATCTGTGCCGCACTGATACAGCCTATGGCCAAGAACGGTGAGAACTTTGAACTGAACGACCTTCCCAACATACCGTTTCTAGTTTCCTTATATACCTGAACGGCTTGTTCACCCTCCCAAAAATAGTCTTCCAGTGCTCTCCAGGCTTCACTTATCCCGCCTCGATAAGGAAATGCAGTTCGTTCGTCTAGCGGGGGAGAGCTAACCTCCCAATGCCCCTGAAGTAGATCGAAACTGCTGAGATTTGCGCTTGAGATGATTGGTTCTTCCCATGCTTTCCTTGGCGTCGCATACTTCTCTAATTTTCTTCGAAACGGTGAGAAGACTTGTGGCATCTTTTCTAAACTAAAGGGAAAATCATCCGGGTGGTACAGGGTGCGTTCGAGGAAGAATTTGACTTCTATACCTTCGCTTTTTCCCCAAAGATTCAGCTGCAATTGCTCATGGACCTCATAGGCTGCCATTTCTTTGGGTGCATAAATCGCACTTGTTTCAAAAGTCGCTGCTAATTCCTTTAATGTGGTAACTGGGTCACCTTCAAGCAGTAAAAGATCGCTCCCTTGTTGACGTAATTTTTCCCGTAAGTCCACTACTGCATCAAACAAAAATTGTTCGCGCCAATCGCCGATTGTAGGATTACCCCAAGAATCGATTTGATCTGCAGCAGGAATAAAATATACAGGAATTACGGTTTCAAATGTATTATATGCCTCGTTTACTGGGGCATTATCACCAATTCTCAAGTTGTTACGAAACCAAAGGATGCAAGTACTCATGTTATAATTCGTTGATGTTTTCTAGTAAGGATTGTGCTTTTTCACGAATACCTGCCTTTACTGAGGTATCCATTTTATCATAGGTGCGGTAAACCATTCCAAGACGGAAGTTAGTTTGAAGTTTATCCCGCTGGCTGTCGAAGAAATTCCAATACAAGGCATTAAAAGGGCAACTGTCTTCTTCCGTTTTTGTTTTTGGGTTGTAACTGCACTGATCACAATAATCTCCCATTTTTTTCATGTAATTCGCGGAAGAAACATAAGGTTTGGTTGCGATCCAGCCGCCATCTGCATATTGACTCATACCCCGTGTATTGGTGATTTCAACCCATTCAAATGCATCAATATAAATGCCGAGGTACCACAAGTCGACTTCATCCGGGTCAATTCCTGCCAAAAGCGCAAAATTACCGGTAACCATTAGTCGTTGAATGTGATGGGCATAACTGTGTTGGAGACTTTGTTCTATGGAATGCGACAAGCACTTCATCTTAGTCTCTCCTGTCCAAAACCATTTAGGCAGCTCACGTTTAAACTCAAAGTAGTTTTCTTCAGCAAATTCGGGCATACGGTGCCAATACACACAGCGCATGAATTCCCGCCAACCTAATATTTGACGGATGAAACCTTCGACTGCATTCAACGGGACTTCGGGATGCTCGCGGTAATGGGCCTCAACCCGTGCACAGACTTCCAACGGTTGAATCATTTTGGTATTCAAAGCGAAAGAAATACGACTGTGGTAAAGCGACCAACTTTTGGTTGTTAATGCATCCTGATAATCACCAAATGAATGTAAACCGTAATGCAACCAATGCTCAAATATTTCCCAAGCTTGATCTGGAGTTGTAGGCCAGTAAAAGTGTTCTGGATCATCAAGTTTACCTATGGTAGGTAGTTTTGCTTTTAAGGCATCTTCCAGCTCTTCGCGCACATCCGTACTTGGGACAAAAGGTGGGGGAGGATGATGTCCTTTTGGTAGTTTTTTCCGGTTTTGAGCATCGTAATTCCATTTTCCACCCACCGGTTGATTGCCGTCCATTAGAATGCCTGTTCTTTTGCGCAGCTTACGGTAGAACGATTCCATTAAGAAGGTCTTTTTTCCTTCAAATAGGTCTTGAAACTCAGCGCTTGAACTAATAAAGTGCTCGCTTGAATGCCAAGAAATTTCGAAACCTTGATCTTCTAGTTTCTCTAAATCTTCTCGTAAGCGCCATTCGTCGGGTTCCTGAAGTTCGATTTTATTGATACCGTAGTTATGAGCTAAGGATGCAAGTATGCTTCGCAAATTTGCTTCGGTGCCGTATAAAATTTTATGGTAGTACACCGTGTGCCCTTGAGATTGCAAAGTCGTTGCGAATTGACGCATCGCAGAAAAAATACCGGTTACCTTTTGAATATGATGCGGTGCGTAGCTCCCTTCTTCTCGGGATTCTATCATCACGTAGGTATATTCATTATTGACCTGTGATAGCCAGGAATGTTTCGCATTGAGCTGATCGCCCAGGATAAGTCGGAGTATTTTGCCCATTGATGAATAAACAAGGGCTGAAAAGAAAAGTTTAGACAAAAAAAAGGAGCCAATTTCTTGGCTCCGTACCCCTAACCTAATTCAAAGTTTCCTTTGAATAGTGTGAATATAGAATAAGTAATTGTATTCCAATGAGATAGTAAGTAAATTAGGGTAAAATACTTTTGAGTATTAGCTTGGACTAAGTATTAAGTCTCATCTATCAAAGATAGACTTTGAATGAGTGAACGACCTCTTCAAGACATTTTTCGCGTTTTAAATTAAAGGAATCTAAAGGGCAAGGCATTTGTAATTCCAGCAGTAGGCCGTTACTTAAACTGTCGCGCATGATCAAGGTATGCCCTATGATGTAATCTTCAGGATCTTGTTCATAGCGCCCATAAGTGATGTACCACTGGTCTACGGTATCGATTTTTTCTGTAACCCAACTGTCTCTTCGTGCTATTTGTAAATCTTTCATAATAAGTGCTGTACGTTGCTCCTTAACAGATATGTAGGCACCTTGTCTTTTGAACGGGTGAACCTTCAAAAGCACGCTGCCGGTACTGTCGTCGTTGTAACGCGCAACTTCGTAATAGTTGAAGTTTTGTTTGCCAAATTCAGGCATTCGCACGAGGTAATCGTAGCTTAGATTAAAGCTAAAATCGATCGGTGGGAGCGCGTAGTATTGCGCCTGTTCGAAATTAAATGTATACCGTGCATCCAGCTTACAGTTGTTTTCTTTTGAAGAAGTGCAGCCCAGCAGTACGGCTGCAATCAATATTGCAATTATCTTCGCTTTCATAATGACGTCTCAATTCTCATATACACTACTTCCGCATGAGGAAACTGGAGTGCCTTCAAAAGTAATGAAGGACCTTTTAGCAGGAGAAACTTTTTTAGAATCAATTGCGACTGCCCCTTATCACGTAGCGTCATTTGAGTTACATGCACAGGCTCAGAAGCACTATTCATTAGAAACAAGGGAGATTGTCGTCAATGCCTTACGAAATCAAAATTTCAATCTGAGTTCTTCGGAAGCGGATTCGCTGGAATCCTTCCGAAATGGTGCACTTACTATTACCACTGGACATCAACTGATGGTTTGTGGTGGTACCGTATTCTTCGAAGCAAAAATCTTAGGTGCGGTGGCCTTAGCTAAAGCGTCATCGCGTGAATTAGGAATTGATGTAGTTCCTGTATTTTGGATGGCAACTGAGGATCATGATTTCGAAGAAATCTCGTCTTTTAGTTTGGGTGAGTATACCTTCACATGGGAACACCCTGAGGCTAAGGGTCCAGTGGGAGAGCTGCCCACAGATTCTTTAGCGGACCAGTTAGAAACTTGGCTCGACCAAGTCCCTTTAAATGAGGCGCAGAAAAAATTGATTCAGCCGCGACTGCAAGCCTACAGAGAATGTAAGAATCTTGCAGCGGCCACCCGCCAATGGGTTCGCCAATGGGCAGAAGGTTTAGGCTTACTTGTTCTAGACGGTCATGATCGATCATTAAAGTCTCATGCGGCACCGCTCTGGTCGGAAGAAATGGATGGAACGTATTCCAAGCTCATCCACTCTCAGACGCAAGATTTAGTTGCACACGGTTACAAGGCTCAAGTACATCCTCGCGAAATCAATCTTTTTGATTTACGCGATAAAGACCGAAAAAGATTTGAGCTCGCCGATAAGGAATGTCCGGATTATTTCATCAGTCCTAACGCTTTAATGCGTCCATTGTACCAAGAGTTTTTATTGCCAAACCTCGCCTATGTTGGTGGTGGTGGGGAGCTTGCTTATTGGTTGCAGCTTGGCGAAGCCTTTAAGCATTTAGGTCGCCCAATGCCACTGCTTTATTTACGCGATAGCTTACTCTTGAAAAGCACAAAACTTGCGCGAGCTCTTGAGAAAATTGAAATGCCCTTGGCTGCTGTTTTGACCCAAAGTTCAGAAGATGCGAAAAGGCATATAATAAATCAAGATCACTCGTTACAGGCAGAAGGCGAGGCGCTTCAGCAGCCGTTAGTATCAGCGGTCGACCAATGGAATACAGCGTTGCAAGCTGCCTATCCGGAGTTGAAGCAACATGCAGAGGCACTGAGAGTAAAGATGATGAATTTAGCTCAACGCACTGCTGAGACAAGGTACAGAGCTCAAAAACGGAGACATGAAGAACTCATGGCTGCAATTGACGCAGCTTATTCTGCCGTTTATCCAGAAGGCAAGTTTTGGGAGCGAAAAGCATCTTATGTTGATCTGGTTGGTTCATTAGGTGCGGATCCGCGAAATGAAATCGTTGAAAACATGTCAACAATAAAGGCGGGAACGTGGGTGCTTAGCAGCGAAAAATAGTGGTATTTTTGGCAAATGCAAGAAACCATCCTAATCCTAGACTTTGGTTCACAATACACGCAACTCATTGCGCGTAGAGTTCGTGAACTTAATGTTTACTGTGAAATACATCCATTCAATAATCCGCCAGAACTTACTTCAGATGTAAAAGGGGTGATTCTCAGCGGTTCGCCTTACAGCACATTACAAGATGATGCGCCTCAGTTCGATCTGAAAGGGATTAAAGGCTCCATACCGCTTTTAGGAGTCTGCTATGGCGCCCAATACATGGCGTTGGTTTCTGGAGGTAAAGTGGCACCTAGTAAAATTCGCGAGTACGGTCGAGCCAATTTAAGCACAGTGTCTTCAACGGATACGCTGTTTAAAGGTATCGGAGAAGGATCGCAAGTATGGATGAGTCATGGTGACACCATTACGGATTTGCCGGAGGGCTTTGATGTTGTCGCATCAACTCAGGACGTTCGTGTTGCCGGCTACAGAATTCAAGATGAGGAAACTTATGGGATTCAATTCCATCCTGAAGTGTATCACAGCACCGATGGTACCCTTTTACTTAAGAATTTCTTATACGATATCGTAGGGGTAGTAGGTGATTGGACACCGGCACATTTCGTTGATGAGACGGTCGCATCCTTAAAGGAAGAATTAGGAAATGACAAGGTTGTTTTAGGCCTCAGCGGCGGTGTAGACAGCTCCGTCGCCGCCATGCTCTTGCACAAAGCGATCGGAGCAAACTTGTATTGCATCTTCGTCAATAACGGCTTGTTACGAAAGAATGAATACACAGATGTACTTCAGCAATACGAAGGTATGGGGTTGAATGTAAAAGGTGTAGATGCATCGGACCAATTCCTCTCTGCGCTGGCAGGAATCGATGAACCTGAAGCTAAGCGCAAGGCCATTGGACGTGTATTTATTGAAGTATTTGACCAAGAAGCACATTTAATTGAAAATGTTACTTGGTTGGCTCAAGGAACCATCTACCCAGATATTATTGAGAGTATTAGTGTAAATGGGCCTTCTGCTACGATCAAAAGTCACCATAACGTAGGTGGTCTACCAGATTTCATGAAACTGAAAGTAGTGGAGCCATTGAAGACGTTATTCAAAGATGAGGTGCGTCGCGTTGGTGCATCCATGGATATGGGAGCAGATCTTTTAGGACGCCATCCATTTCCTGGGCCTGGTTTGGCCATTCGAATCTTAGGTGATATCACCGCTGAAAAAGTAGCAATACTGCAAGAAGTAGATTACATCTTCATTCAAGGATTGAAAGACGAAGGTCTTTACGATAAGGTATGGCAAGCAGGCAGTATTCTACTTCCAGTGAATTCCGTAGGAGTCATGGGTGATGAACGCACCTATGAAAAGGTAGTTGCCTTGCGTGCTGTGGAAAGCACCGATGGAATGACTGCAGATTGGGTACACTTGCCCTACGATTTCCTAGCCAAAGTGAGTAATCAAATCATTAATAAGGTAAAGGGGGTGAATCGCGTTGTATATGATATAAGCTCTAAACCACCAGCCACTATTGAATGGGAATAAAACGGTTATTTATTTATTGCTTTTTTGCAATCACTACAGCGCTAAGTGCACAATCGGTCACTGAACATGTCGTGGTTAAGGGGAATACATTGTATTCGCTTTCGAAGCAATATGGAATAACAGTAAGTGAACTTCGTGAGGCGAATCCTCAAATCGCAGGTACTGCACTAGCGCTTGGAGATGTTCTCATAGTACCCGCGCCTGTTCAGCCTGAACCTGTTACGGTAGATTCACACCTGCCAACTAGCGCTAAGCAAGACACGACAAAGAGTACGCCTGCGTTTGAAATGTATAAAGTTCGTCGTGGGGATTCTCCAGATGGTTTAGCGAAAAAATGGGGATTCTCAGATATGGCGTCCTTTTATCGTATTAATCCAGATGCGCGAACGAATTGGAAACGTGGTCTTCAATTGGTCAAGCCACTAAATGAAATGGCTTTACAGCAAGCTGTGGAGGATACGTTAGCCCCTAAATCGAATCCGGAGGCGGATACCAATGCGATCGGGAATTTGGATAGTGCCAGAACCTCGCTAGATGTTTTAGGAATTCTTCCCTTTTTTCATATCGACTACATTAACGAATCGGCCCTTGCAAAACGCAGTCCAGTGGCTATGAGCTTACGCATGGGTATGGAATTTGCGGCTTATTTGCACAGTGATAGTCTGTTTCCTGTGAACATAGAATTTATTGATTCTCACAATCATCGAGATTCTTTGAGGAAGGCTCTAGATTCATTGGAGCTGGAACAATACGATCTTCTGCTGGGCCCGCTCTATTCAAAACGCGTGCAGCAGATGAAAGACTACCATGTTGCCGATAAATCGGTCAACTTGATGAGTAAAAGTGAAGATATCAACGATTTAGGGATGTACAATGCTGTTGTAGCGGAGGATGACTTTTACCGGTCTCTTCGAGAATTAGTCAACGAAAGAGAAGCGGAGGACACCAATAGAATACCATTAGTAATTACAAAGTTAAGAACTGCTGCGTGTGATTCGTTTTTTCAAGGATTTGTTCATACGAGCAAGCTGTATGTTAGCAATACAGAAAAATGGGAGTCCAACGAATCTTTAGCATCATTAGTAAGAGACAGGCATTACGACGTGATCATCTATGATAACGACCCCGCCTTTGTATTAGATGTGCTTAGAAATTTACGAATGGGTGAAGCGCCCTATACATTGTACGCGACTGAATACCAGATTTTTAATAGTGGAATTACAAACGACAACTTCATGAGGGAGGACGAGGTGATTTGTGCTATGTCATCTTATTTGTCGTATCAGGATTTCGAAACAATATCTTTTGTTGAGGCCTTTAGAGCCCACTTCGAGGTAGAGCCTAACCAGTATGCTATAAAAGGTTTTGATATTGCAGATTATCATATTCAACGTCTTCTTTATGGCGATGGACCAACGCGCGGTATTTACCTTGGATTTGACCATACTCAAGGAAAACAAAACAAATGGATTGAATTGCGACGATTTAAAAATTATGAATGGTTGTTACTCCAGCATTTTTAGCGAACAAAATTGCGTCCCTCTCGTTTTATAAACGAAGATTTAATTTACCCTCCATGCCCAAAAAACCTATATCAGTTGGCGATGTTCTACCTGCATTTTCGCTGTTCGATCAACATAATGAGCCCGTAAGTACCTCAGATTTTCTAGGGCAGCCGCTTGTGATATTTTTTTATCCCAAAGACCATACACCGGGTTGCACTGCACAGGCATGCGATTTCAGGAATTACGAGAGTGAATTTCAAGCCGTTGGAGCTCAGGTGATCGGCATCAATGAAGCTTCTGTAAAATCTCACAATGGATTTGCAGAGAAATACGGATTGAAATACCCTATTCTTAGTGATCCTGGGCATCTAGTAAGAAAGTCTTTTGGAGCTTCAGGTATATTGTTTAATACCGTAGCCAATAGAATCACCTACGTCACAGATAAAAACCATCAGGTAGTTTATATATTTAAGAGTCTTTTACGTGCGACGGATCATGTAGAGGAAAGTCTTTCTTTTTTAAAATCATTAGTAAAATGACAACGCTTGAATTCACGTTGATGTTGCTTACATTCTTCGTTATGGAAGGTGTGGCCTGGGGCGCGCACAAATACCTCATGCATGGATTCTTATGGTTCTTACACGATGACCATCACACAAAAACTCCAGGTGCATTAGAAAAGAATGATGCATTCTTCCTCATTTTCGCAGTACCATCATGGCTTTGCATCATGCTAGGACTTATGTACGGTGCTGGTATCAGCGTTGCGATAGGAGCGGGTATTGCGCTTTATGGTTTTGCATATGCTATGGTCCATGAGTTATTCATACATCAACGCCTTCCCATATTTAGACAAACGAAATCAACGTATCTTGAGGCTATTCGACTTGCACACAAAATGCATCACAGGCATTTAGGTAAAGAGGATGGAGAAAACTTTGGCATGCTTTGGGTGCATCCCAAATACATTAAACAAGTACGCGCTTTGCGTGCGCAATCGTAACCGCGAGTGTTAGAAACCAAATGGCTATATCTGTTGCTAAATCTAGGCACGCTATGCGTTCCCTTACTCCGCAGCTTTGAGTCCAGAATTGCCTACTATAAAACCTTCGGTTCTCTCGCGAAAGCCATGCTCATCGTTAGTGGCTTCTTTTTAGTTTGGGATATATGGTTTACCGAATTGGGTGTGTGGGGTTTTACGGCAGAATATTTAAGTGGCGTCTTTCTTTTCGGTTTGCCGCTAGGTGAATACCTCTTTTTTATTACCGTACCGTTCTCTTGTATTTTCATTTACAAGTGTTTGGAGCTGTTTTTTCCAAAGGGAATAATCACTGCAAAATTAGCTAGTAAAATTTCTCAATTACTCATTCCATTCTCATTGGCTGTAGGAATCATTTCCTATGATAAGCTCTATACTGCGTCCACTTTTATCCTTTTGGGACTAGCACTAATCTATGTGAGCTGGATTGCGAAATGCAGTTGGTTACCTCGTTTTTATGAATGCTATCCGCTCGCTCTAATCCCGTTTTTTATTAAAAACGGAATTCTAACCGGCTCATTTCTAGAGACGCAGGTAGTCTGGTATAACAATAGTGAGAATCTAGGTATTCGATTAGGTACTATACCCTTTGAAGATATCTTCTATGGGATGCTACTGATTTTAGGGACCTTATATTTTTATGAAAAATTTGAGGCGACCCGTAAGAGTCGTCTTTAATAAATTTCATTCTTTTAAGATTTAGGCGAAGAGCCAAAGATTTATCTTTAGCTAAATTCTAACCCGCAGCACGTACCATGGAGGTTCTCTTTAGCCCAGAAGGATTATTGTCATTACTTACCTTAACTTTTCTAGAAATCGTTCTAGGAATAGATAATATCATATTTATTTCTTTGATTTCTAATGATCTGGAATCTTCGCAACAACCGCTCGCCAGACGACTAGGTTTAGGGCTCGCGCTTGGCTTTCGAGTATTGATGTTATTTGGGATAACATGGCTCATCGGATTAACTGCACCAATTTTTAGTTTGTGGGATCATCCGGTATCCGGAAGAGATGCCATACTATTTGTGGGCGGGCTGTTTCTTCTTGCGAAATCCTCCACCGAAATTGTAAAAAAGACAGAAGGTAAAGGTCACGGAGACCATGCTAAAAAACCCAAATCTTTATTAGGTGTAATTATTCAGATAGGCTTACTAGATATTGTGTTCAGCTTTGATAGCGTTTTAACGGCCATCGGTATGACGCATGAATTGGTCATTATGATTGTCGCTGTAATTATTTCAATGGTAATTATGTTGGCGTTCGCGAAACCTATCGCAGAATATATCGAACGCCATATGAGTTTGCAGATCCTTGCTTTGGCATTTCTCATCATGATAGGGATGGTACTCATCGCGGAGAGTGCCCACATTGAAATCCCAAAGCCTTATGTCTACAGCTCTGTTGGTTTTGCGTTGGTCGTTCAACTGTTGAGCATTCGTGCCGCTGAGCGAACTAAAAAGTAGTTATTGGAATCGACCCACAAGCCTGAAATAATCCTTGAGAACTTCAAAATTTGCCTTCTCATTCCCTTGAGTCCCGTATAATAAGAGCGAATCTTTTCCTTGGACGATAAAGGCTCGATGGTAGTCAAAGGCGTTTTGGAAAAGTAGGGCGGCCAATTGGTAATGCTGTTCAAAGTCCATTTTATCGAGGTAGATATCGACTTTCATAGTATCAACGTGAACGGTTACGGTATCTCTGAAAAACTTTCGAGCACTAGGCTCAGCTACAATATAAGCCTGATCTGCACGCCAATTATTTACAATGGAAAAGTTCAGAAATGGTACGGTTGTATCGTTCAGACATTTCAAAGACCGATGAGTTTTAAACCCTTGCATGGTAAGTTCTGCGCGCTCATCAGTGCGGTATTTATAAATGCGTGTATTATTGAAGAAAATCTCGTCACTTTCTAGGACGGAATAATCGGCAGGTGCGCGCCAATCTATAAGTTTGTGTTCATAAGGCCAAACAATGCTGAGCAGCACGATGACGCCAATAAACGCGAGGGCGTAGGTATATAGTTTCTTTTCCACGAAAAAACAACAATATCCGCCCCGGCTTGTTTACACTATAGTCCAAAGAAAATCAGTCATGTCTACATCTTCTAGTACAGTCGCAGTTGTTGGTGCAGGAATTGCAGGTCTTAGTGCTGCGATTCGCTTAGCGGTTGCGGGTAAGAAAGTTGTTGTATTTGAGCAGAACACGTATACTGGAGGTAAGGTCACTGCATTTGAAAAAAAAGGTTTTCGATTCGATATGGGGCCATCTTTATTTACCCTGCCGCATTTAGTAGATGAGTTGTTTGAATTGGCCGGAAAAAATCCCCGCACGTATTTTAACTACCATACGCACAATGAGGTTTGCCGCTATTTTTGGAAGGACGGCTCAAAGCTCACTATGCATCCATCTATCGAAGAAAACATAGCTGCGGTGACCGCGGTCTTTGGTATTTCAGAAGGGCAAAAGTTGCGTGATTATTTCGATAGCGCGCGCAAGAAGTA
>JAKMEB010000147.1 GCA_022426185.1 Schleiferiaceae bacterium | reverse complement strand
CCATAGTATTCACGCGATTTGATTTTTGATCGGCATTCGCCCATGGTCCATCCTCTACGCTTTCTAAATTCATACATCTGCGCTGCATAAGCCTCACGGCCATCGCGATCTGCCATGATATCTATGAATTCCGCCTCGTGAAGTTCCAGCTGATATTCCTCAATAATGGCTTCCATCTTTTCTTTGGATCCCAATAGAATAGGCTTTGCGACGCCATTACTTATCAAAATCTCAGCTGCCTTCAATATGCGATAGTTGTCCCCTTCAGTAAATACAATGCGCTGCGGGTGCCTGCGTGCATTTTCATTCAATAAGCGAATGAACTTATCGTCGCGACCCAATCGGTCACTTAACTCCCGGCTGTATGCTTTCCAGTTCGTGATGGGCGCTTTGGCTACACCACTTTCCATGGCTGCGCGAGCAACTGCAGGAGCAACCGTTGTGATTAAGCGTGGATCAAAAGGCTTAGGAATAATGTAGGTATGACCAAATGTCAAATTACTCTCTGCATAGGCTAAGTTGACGATCTCTGGAACGGGCTCTTTTGCGAGTTCTGCAATGGCCCGAACAGCGGCCAACTTCATTTCCTCGTTGATCTTTGTGGCACGAACATCCAGGGCGCCTCGGAATATGAATGGGAAACCCAATACATTATTGACTTGGTTGGGGTTATCACTGCGGCCAGTAGCCATAATAATATCCTCACGAGCATCCAATGCATCTTCGTACGTAATCTCAGGATCGGGGTTAGCTAAAGCAAAAACAATGGGATCCGGCGCCATACTTTTAACCATGGCTTTTGATACAATTCCACCCTTTGAAAGACCCACGAATACATCCGCACCTTTCATTAAATCTGCCAACTGTGCTTCTTTATGATCCTTCGCAAAGATTTCTTTTTCCGGGGTTAGTTGGTCACGGGAAGTAACAATAAGTCCTTTGGAATCACACATAAATAAGTGCTCAGACTTCACGCCGAGGGCCAGGTATAATTTCGCACACGATATAGCTGAAGCACCTGCACCGTTGAAAACGACTTTAACTTCTTCTATTTTTTTCTGCGAAATTTCTAACGCATTAAGCAAAGCCGCCGCGGTGATAATAGCAGTACCGTGCTGATCGTCATGCATGATGGGGATGTCCAATTCATCTTTAAGACGCTGCTCAATGTAGAAACAATCCGGTGCCTTAATGTCCTCTAGGTTGATCCCACCAAAAGTGGGTGCAACTGCCTTAACGGCATCTATGAATTTATCTGGATCGTTGGCGTCCAATTCTAGGTCAAAAACATCAATGTCAGCGAAAATTTTAAAGAGTACGCCTTTCCCTTCCATCACAGGTTTTGAGGCCTCTGGACCTATATCTCCTAGACCAAGTACTGCCGTACCATTGGTAATTACGGCAACCAAATTTCCTTTTGCAGTGTATTTGTAAACGTCTTCAGGATTGGCCGCTATCTCCATACAAGGGTCTGCGACACCTGGAGAATAGGCAATGCTCAGATCGCGCTGTGAATTAGATGGCTTGGTTGGAACTACCTCAATTTTACCTGGTTTAGGCATTTGATGGTAGTGAAGGCTGTCCTTCTTTTTAATAGGTCTTTGACTCATAATGAGTGAAAATTAGTATAAAAAGGTATTGAACGGGAACCTTGTTGCGTGGATTTCTGAAGCCACGCGGTACAATGTCCGTCTCAATTCGTCAATATTGTTTTTATCCTGGGCACTAATAAAGACAGCGCGTTCGCCAACCTTATTCATCCAGGTACGCTTCCAATGCGCTAAATCATAGTTTTCTTCTGTGAGCTCTAAATCGAATTCATCGGGCTCATCGTAGGTGAATGCATCGATTTTATTAAAAATCATGATACACGGCTTATCCGTACTTTCAATTTCCTGTAGAATGATATTCACGCTCTCTATGTGATCCATAAAGCTAGAATGGCTAATATCCACTACATGAAGCAGCACATCTGCCTCTCGAACCTCGTCAAGAGTAGATTTAAAACTCTCCACCAATTGCGTAGGCAGCTTTCGTATAAAGCCCACGGTGTCCGTAAGCAGAAGGGGTAAATTATCAATATTGATCTTCCTCACGGTTGTATCAAGAGTTGCAAAAAGCTTGTTTTCTGCGAGTACATCTGTCTTGCAAAGCAAGTTAAGTAAGGTACTCTTTCCAACATTCGTATAACCCACCAAGGCCACCCGAACTACCTTGCCCCGATTCCCGCGTTGCGTGCTCATTTGAACATCAATTTTCTGAAGCTTTTTCTTGAGTAACGAAATCTTCTGTTGGATGATCCGCCTATCGGTCTCAATTTGGGTTTCCCCTGGACCACGCATCCCGATTCCTCCTTTTTGTCGTTCAAGGTGGGTCCACATCCTTGTCAAGCGAGGAAGTAAGTATTGATATTGGGCTAATTCTACCTGTGTTCTCGCATAAGAGGTCTGAGCACGTGCAGCAAAAATATCCAAGATGAGGTTTGTTCGATCCATCACCTTGACTTCCATCAAAGCCTCAATATTTTTTAGTTGAGACGGTGTGAGTTCGTCATCGAAAATAATCATGTCAATGTTCTCTGCTTTCACATAGCCTTTGATGTCCTCCATTTTACCAGAACCTAGAAACGTTCTTGAGTTGGACTGACTAAGCTTTTGAGTGAACATATGCACCGTATCCGCTCCAGCGGTATCCGCCAAAAAGCGCAACTCCTCGAGATACTCCCGCGACTTCTCTTCGTCTTGATCGCGGTTGATAATACCAATAAGTATACAGCGCTCTCTTTCGAGCGATTTCTTTTTCTTGAGCTCTATCATAGAATAAGGCGGCCCTTAGGCGCCTTGCAGAAATTCCGCCCAAGGCATGCGAAGGGCGATTAAGAACAATCCTATACCAAACCAAACCACTACAGATTTCGCTTTGGCCGAAGCAACTTCCGCGCGTTTTGACTTTGCATTGCCAATAGTAATTAAAACTGCAGCCAAAATCATGGTTGTCGGGTGCTCGACATATTTAAATCGTAATCCAGCATCCCCCATAAGCGTTTCCATATCAGCGAACATATCCAGATTAAAACCAAACAACATGATCAATCCTATAGTTATCTGCAGGTGTGTAAGCAGGACTGCGATTTTATTTTGACGTGCCAATTTTTCGGTAAACGGGTTCTCCGATTTCCAAACTAAAAAGTTCTGAACCAAAACCACCAACATCAACAATAAGTAGACAAATGGCAGCCAATGATGCAAGTGTAGTAATCCTGTGTACATCTATTCGTATTTTTCACAAAGTTACG
>JAKMEB010000143.1 GCA_022426185.1 Schleiferiaceae bacterium | reverse complement strand
TACAATGCCGAATTGGGCCGTCACACTCATAAATTAAGAGTGCTTAAGCGGATGATCGATTAACGGGCTAAGGCCTTAACGATGTCGCCTGCCGTATCCCAAAAAGCATCTAAACCGATCCACTTTTCTTCATACCAGGAGATGATAGCAGACCATTGCTCCTTATCGTAGAAGTAGGCATTTTCAAGTACAATTGAAATTCTTGATACTTCTACTCCACTATCTAAATGGTAAACGGAATCATACGTGATCGCATCACCCCACTCCGCTTCAAGCAACCGACGCAACTCTAAGAATTGATCGTACAACAATGCTCTAATCTCAGGATCTTTCTGCTGTATATCTATTGAAATTCCGACAACAGGTGCTGTTAACATCCTAAAATAAAGACCCTTGACTCCGGTTTTATACGATTCCCAACGGCCACCACCCCCTCCAATGCTATGTTGACGTGACATGTGCCGGACGAATCCATTAAAAAAGGCAGTATTCAATAATTTCTTTTCTTCTCTCGAAAACATTTTTCAACTTTAAGGTCTATGATGCAATATCGTAAACTTGATGGTACTCTTGTAGAAAATAGTGCAGCTTATGTGAAAGCCTATTTACAGCAATATCCGGATGTGCATTTGAGCGTAGGGTCCGATTCTCAAAATATAGGCGATCACAGTTTATATGCGACCGTTATCGCTTTTCGTCATCCAGGAAAAGGTGTGCATTATATACTAACAAAACGGCGCGAACAGCTCATAAGAGATATGATTACACGGCTTTTCAAAGAAGCCGAAGACAGCATTAGTGCGGCTGAATACTTACGTGGTGAAGGCATTAAAAAGCCGATCACCATAGATGTTGACTATAACGAAGACGAAAATCACGCTTCTCACAAGGTTATTCCCATGGTTAAAGGATGGATCATTGGCTTAGGTTATACCATGAATACCAAACAGAATATACAAGTGGCTTCCGTAGCTGCGGACCATCTGTTGTGAACACTGTGCGCTGAGTCACACCACTTTCTATTCTATCCTTTAGCTTCGCTGAAAATCATTCAAAATGGGACTATTATCCTTTCTTATTGGCGGCTCAAAAAAGCACGACCGCATACGTGAAGCACTGCTTGCAGGTGCAAAAATTATAGATGTCAGAACACCAAGTGAATTCAAAATGGGGCACGCGAAAGGAGCCGTTAACATTCCTTTGGGTAAACTAACGCATGAAACTGCGCAACTTCAAAAGGAAACACAGCCTGTCATTTTATGTTGTAGGAGCGGCGCTCGAGCTGGAAACGCGGCATCTGTTTTACAAAGTGCTGGTATTCAGAGCATCAACGCGGGTGCCTGGCAAACCGTCTCAAAACTCCAATAAGTGTACATTTAATATGGGCCTTTCTTAAACACATAGGGGAACTTTGCGTTGTAGTTTTGTATAAATTATGATGACAGATGCGCAACACACTATCTTACCTCACCGCCGCTCTAATATTAACCACATCTGCCCTCGCGCAGGATCTAGGGACATTACAAGGAGAGGCACTTGATGCGCTTAATCTTAGCCCACTAGTTGGATGGGAAGTCGACGTTATACAAGGTGATTTTCGTCTCGAAGTTATCGTCGATGAATCCGGTAAGTTCTCTTTTAAAAAACTGCCCACAGGTCTCTATAATGTTCGCGCAAAAAGTCCAAAAGGTCAGATTCAAACGCTACATGAAGTTCAGGTACGTTCGACTAAACCAACTTTCGTGAGTTTATTGGTTGAACGAATCACTTCATTAGACGAAGTTGCCGTTAGAGCAGATGCGTTTCACCGCACGCCAGAGACACCCCTCAGTATTAAAAATATCAACCGCAGTGAAATGATGAGGATGCCGGGGGCGGTTTTAGATCTTAGTAAAGTGATTCAAAGTTTCCCCGGCGTTTTACCCAAACCGTCTTTTGGATATGCTATTGCCATGCGCGGTGGCGCGCCGAACGAAAATCGGTATTTATTAGATGGCATTTCACTACCCACTGTCAATCACTTTAGTATTCAAGGTGCTTCGGGTGGGGCCGTAAGTTTGATTAATCTAGATCATATCCAGGGCATGGACCTAATCACTGGTGGATTCCCGGCAGAAGTGGATGACGCACTTTCTGGCGTGCTGCTGCTCGAAGGCAGGAATGCAAGGACAGATCGTTGGGGCATTCGCGCGACACAAGGCGGAACGGATTACGGCATCACCTTTGAAGGACCGTTGGGAAAAAACACAGCGGTTACTTTGAGCGGAAGAAACAGCTTCTCGCAGCATTATTTTAGGTTGTTCAATATACCTGTGCTTCCTGCTTATCAAGACGCGCAGCTCCGCATTCACCACCGCTTCTCAAAGAATAAAGATTTAACCATCATCGGAGTTGGAGGTTGGGATCAATACCGGTTATACAAAGACGGTCGAGGCAGCGACGCATTGCTTTACAATGTTGGTTACATTCCTGAAGGAAATCAGCAAACAGAGGTTATTGGTGCCCGCTACCGAATATTCAAAGACAACGGTCGATGGGAATACGTTTTAAGCCGCGATCATGCGGGAAATCAAGCCGAAAAATACATCGGGAATACTGGAGTTATTGAAGATCGCCAATTGGACTACATTTCTTCAGAAACCAACACCAGAGCTAACCTAACCCATTACGTAGTCTCTGAACAATGGCAATGGAAGTACGGATTAAACTTTGCACACCGAGACTACGATCTCGACATGACAAGTGTTCGCTACAATAATGACGAAATGGTGCAACGCATTGATACTGCAGATTATACCTCCGCCCTTTCGTTTCAGAGTTTGGGTGCTTTCACACACGCCACTAGAAATTACCTTGAAAACAGACTTAGTACCAGTGCTGGTTTGCGCTTAGACATGCATAACGTAAACCTAAATTCATTGTTAAGAATCTCCCCCCGTGCAAGTGCACAATATCACCTCAATGAGGCGTGGGCACTTCAAAGTAACCTTGGCTGGTACAATCAACTTCCACCGGCCATCGTGATGTTGGCAAATGAAGCCAATAATTGGACCTCAAAAGGAACAGGTCCAGGGTCTGTTGCCCAAGCAGCGACAGGAATAGAATTCCAAAATGGCGAAACGTATCGATTTTCATTAGAAGCCTACTATAAATATTACAATAACATGCCCTATCTGTGGGACGACGAACAATCCTTCTCACAAGCTATTGGGGCATATGTTG
>JAKMEB010000013.1 GCA_022426185.1 Schleiferiaceae bacterium | reverse complement strand
CCCCCGTTCGTTACGTATTTTGTCTTTTATCGTACCTGCTGGGGTTACTTGTGTTATTGGTGGGGGGGTTTGTGCATTGTTTTGTGCGGCCCAAAACGCAACTGCATCTGGGGCACTTATGATTTCTGAACCTCCGTCGTAAGCGACTACATCATCATTAGTTCCGTGGATATTGAGTGCAGCAGTGGGGTGCTGCAGCTCACATGTTTCTGTGGTATCTCCAAGACAACCGGATATTGAGGCCACTGCGGCAATTTCATTATTCAGGTAACAACCTAGGGCATAGGACATCATCCCTCCGTTGGAGTATCCGCAAGCGTATACCCTTTCTCGATCGATAAGAAAGGCAGAATCTAAAAGTCTCAGGAGTTCACTTGTAAAACCCAAATCTTCGGCGTCACTTTTATTGTCTGGACCTGGGAGCGCGTTGTTCCAATGGGGGTCGTTACCTAACAGGCTTCCCTGAGGATAGACCAGTAAGAATTGAAAAGAATCCGAAGTTGCCGTCATTCCAGTAGTAGCCGCGTGTGCCGCGGCGTTTCCTCCGTAACCATGAAAATTGAGCACTACGGGCAGTGCGAACGAACTGTCATAGTTCTCAGGAATATGTACGTGGGCGCTACGGTTTAACCCATCATATTGAAAAGATACTTCGTACATATCCAAAGATGAAGGCGGATTCTTGCCTCCGGAATTGCGGTTGCAATTCGTTAATACGAGTGCGGCTGCAGCTAATGCTAGGAAAAATATGGGTTTCTTAAAAATGGTCATCATGTGTCAAAAATCAGTCCAAACTGAAGATACTGGCCTGTTTTATCCCCTACTGTTTGCAGTAAATAGCCCAATTGCAATTGAATATTCTTGGCGTATTTGTAGCCCATTCCTGTGTAGAACCGGTTTCTGTCAAAAGTGGTCCCTGACGGTTGAAGAAACAGCTCGTTATAGATTCCTAAGTAGAGTGTTCCCACTTCTATGCGCGTTGTATTTAGCGGGTGAAATAGCATTCCACGGTATCGGTAGCGTGTTTTGAAATCATCCTCAATCCAGCGCTGCTCATACCTGAATCGGTGCTCGAATTTTGTTTTTCCAAAGTAATTTAAAGCAATCAATTGTTGCCAAATCCGATGTTCCATAACCTCGGGACCTATTCGAGAGGAATTATAGACATGGTTAGTAATGTTCGCGTATCCCCCAGTTACAACGAGACCGTCACGGACTTTATAGTTTAATCCAGTCCTCAGCAAGAGTTGCTCCAGTTCATTGGGTAGTAATCCATAATTACGATGTTGAGCCTCCGTATGAATGCTCCATGTATCATTGATAGTGTTGGTTCCAAAATACATGAACCAGTTCCCTGGACCGGATTGAGCCTGGATGAGGGTGCTAAAGAGTAAGCAAACTGTGAGCAATCGCATAATTCCGTAAAATTTTTGAAAATGTACTGAAAAGGCATCGCACCATTTCTTACAAACTCACTTTTTTTGAAAAGGTACCTAATACTTTCCCTTCTTCACGGAGCTTACCAGGCTTGATTTCATTTGCTCGTTCCATCGCATCCTTTGGAAAAATAAAGACGGCACCGAGCATAATCTGTTCCATGGTAATTTGTAAAATATTTCTTGCGGACTCTTGACGCAATACACCGCCTGATGACCAATAGTTAGGATATCCTTTGGTAGTTGCGCCCAATAACATGTTTTGGATTGCCGCACTTGTCGCGGCTATGTGCTCCATATTACGAAGGTTACCCACAAAGGGCAAGGGTTCCATTATTCGCTCTTCCGGTTGCACTCCAAAAACATCGGGAAGCCAGGTAGTAATGATTAGAAGTTCGGCGGCCCAAAGCATATTTAGGATCTTGCCGGGCGGAGGGTCTAGTACTTTTAATTTAGCAGCTAGAGCATTACAAGTAGCGCCATCCAATGTATAGCAGCGAAAAGGGAGCGAACTGGTTTGTGCACCGATTTTATAGCGCTCTGCGCTTTTGTAGTGGTAAGGTGCCTTTGCAGCAAGGTTTAACAAGTGCTCGCTAAGTTTTTCTTGCTCATCTTGAGTTAGAGAAGGCGCCCACGGGCCATCTGCAAGTACTTTTGCTGTTTTGCGTGAATGTATGGCTTCAATGGTGTTCATTTAGGGCTCCATGATTGTCGTGAGAATATCGTAGTAACGATCTGAAATGAATGAGGCTCCTTGTTGGTTATAGTGAACCATATCTGCAAGAAACGACTCGTCAAATCCAGTGGCCATATCTATAGACATTACAGTTGAGTTAGGAGTGTTGAGGTAATTCACTAAACTGTCCATGTCGTTTTGAATGCGCGTAAAGTAATCATCTAACACCAACATTGCAATTGCATTTCCCGGTGCCATCTTCTCTATCACGATAGTGACATTGGGGTTGTAGCCTTGAAGTTTCTGTACGATATCTACGATATTGTCAACAGCGTCGTCGTAGGGCAAGAAATCTAAGGCGTCGTTACCCCCAGGCGAACTAAACAGTACAATATTGGGAGTGTCTACAGTTGCCATCCAATCATCTAGTTCCTCTAATATTTGACCTGATGTATATCCGATGTGACCCTCGTGATTTGGATCGAATTCTTCATTATCTACTAGAGTATACGATTTAGGGTCAATCTGAGAGCCCACAAAATCAACAGACCAATCGTTTTCAACAAGCTTTTTCCAAAGCTTGTAACGGTAACTATGGTAATTCGGTGGGTCACCCTGCACTCTAGATGCTCCCAGCGGAAGGATTTTATAGGATGGGGTCTCTGGCTGATTATTTTTTTGGCATGCGACGCATACCATCAATACCATTGCTAAAACGAGTACTCTTTTCATTGGATTATTGTTTCAGTGTTATGGAAACTTCGGGAATTTCGAGAAATCACGTGGTCGCTTTTCAAGGAATGCATTACGTCCTTCCACGGCTTCATCTGTGCCATAGGCGAGTCGAGTGGCCTCACCAGCATAGACTTGCTGGCCAACAAGTCCGTCGTCAATGAGGTTAAATCCGAACTTGAGCATTTTGATAGCCGTTGGGCTTTTGGTCATGATCTCTTGCGCCCAATCGAAAGCTACTTGCTCGAGCTCGTCGTGCGGGACAACCTTATTGACCATGCCCATTTCAAAAGCTTCTTGTGCTGAATATTCTGCTCCTAAAAAGAAGATTTCACGGGCCCGTTTTTGGCCGACCTGACGCGCGAGATATGCAGAACCGAAACCTCCGTCAAAACTCGCTACATCTGCATCGGTCTGTTTGAAAATCGCATGTTCTTTGCTTGCTAGGGTAAGGTCACAAACTACATGGAGACTGTGTCCTCCACCGACGGCCCAACCCGGTACTACAGCAATGACCACTTTATTCATGAAGCGGATTTGGCGTTGGACGTCAAGAATATTGAATCTGTTAATGCCGTTCGCACCTTTGTAGCCCGTATTCGAACGCACCCGTTGATCACCTCCCGAACAAAATGCCCAGCCGCCGTCTTTGGATGAAGGACCTTCGCCCGTAATGAGTACTACGCCTATCTCTTGACTCTCATGACAGATAACCAGCGCTTCCCATAGTTCATCCACAGTTTTTGGCGTGAAGGCGTTACGAACTTCCGGTCGATTGAACGCAATACGCGCCACGCCGTTGAGCTGTTTAAACGTAATTTCTTCGTATGCTTTAATGGTTTGCCATTCTAATTCTGCCATGATTCTTTATTTAGGGTAATCCAATCTGTGCAAAGGTATACTCTTACTAACTATTCCTTATATCAGTTGTTCAAGTCTATCTCTTCTCCGCAATTCTTGCACCGGTAGACCGTTTTCGAATAAAAGGGGTAGATCATGAATAGAAATGAGATGGCAAGGGTGAGCCACCCGAGGCTCGTTTTGAAACTTTTAAAGCCGGCATAGAGTTCATGTCCTCCGCAGGAGGTGCAAGTCAATGTTTCGTTCGATTGATTTAGAAAAGGTCTTAATTCCCATTCTTCGATTAATTCTCTGGTCCTTGTTGCATCTTCTCCTTTGATTTTAAGTCTGATTCCACCAACAGCTTGACCATAAACAGGCATGACGTTGTTGATGTGCTCATCAAAAATGAAACACTCGATGCCCTCATTTTCTAGTCGTGTTTTTACCAAATGCGCAGAGACAGAATCATTGAAGGTTTGTGCCGTGACTAGTTTCATTGAAAGCTTTTAATAGGAGCAAGCAAAGCACGCGTTTGGGCGCACTCATTGAAAGATACTTCAAATATTGATACTAAACGAAGCATCTTATTTAACCAATTCCGACTCTAATTCTTCGAGTGACTTTCCTTTGGTTTCTGGCAATAACTTGATAATACAAACTAGACCAATGGCTGCAAAAATCCCGTAAATCAAAAATGTCAGTGCACTACCAAGCGAAGCAAGTTCCCATGGAAATACAAATTGCACAAGCGCAGAAATAGCGGAATTAATAAAGCCCACGAACGAAATTGCAATGCCGCGAATTTTCAATGGAAATAATTCTGAAAAAAGCACCCACATCACAGGACCTAAGGAAACGGCAAAACAAGCCACGAAGCCAATAATTCCTACCAGAATAAGGGTAGGGTTCATTTGTATCGCAGCAGTGATCAGTTGACTTTCATAGCGTTTAGCTATTTCCATTCCTAGCATTTCCTGTAATGCCGACTTGTATGCGACATCATTGGTGAATCGCTCACCGATAAGCGGTGCCAGATCTTCCTGCAATGATGCCTCGAACCCCTCAATTTTGGTTGCATCTAAGGTGTACGATGCCGAGCCAAACCCGTACGATAATAAACCCATAAAGAGGACTATTCCGGCAACTCCGGCAACGAGCAGTGGTTTACGACCTAAGCGGTCGATGAGGGCCATTGCGATTACCGTAAAAAATAAGTTAGTAATTCCCACAAGTACAGCTTGAATGAAAGAAGCATTGGTCCCGATACCGGATTGCTCAAAAATCATGGGTGCATAGAAGAACACTGCATTTATGCCTGTTATCTGTTGTAAGATCGATACCACTATACCGATCGTTAGCACCAATCTCATAGCGGGCTTAAAGAGCGCGCTTACCGGCGTTTTTGTCGCACCTTTTACCGTACTTAAAGACGCCTTAATTGCCGCTATTTCTAACGATGCTTCCTCTACGGGAACGAATTTTTGTAAGACGTTCGTTGCTTTTTTCTCATCGCCTTTACTCATTAGCCACCTCGGGCTTTTGGGGACACTAAACAGTGCGAAAAAGTACACGATTGCGGGAATTGCTTCAATACCTAACATCCAACGCCAGTTACCGGTAACGAGCCCATAGGTTGTTACCCAGCTTGATGTGGAATCGGCCAATGATAAGATGAAATAGTTGGTGAAAAATGCGATGGTGATTCCAAGAACGATGTTTAGTTGATTAAAGGATACCAATCGCCCGCGTTTACTTGCTGGTGCTATTTCAGCGATGTACATAGGTGCTACGATTAAGGAAGCGCCAACGCCTAATCCACCCAACATACGGAACAATAAGAAGGAAGTAAATCCCGATGCCAGCGCGGAACCAACAGCACTAACGGTAAAGATTAGTGCACAGTATTTCAGAACGAGTTTTCGACCTAATTTATCGCTTAAAGGACCCGAAAACATCATCGCTAGCGCTGCGACTATAGTCAATGAACTCACAGAAAAACCAAGCTGAAGGTCGGTGAGGTTAAATTGGATTTGAACGAATTTATTGACACCAGAGATGACGGATGCGTCAAACCCCATGAGAAAACCACCAAGTGCAACTGTCAGTGCGATACGTGTCGTGTAGGCCGTCTGATTCATAGCGATGTGCGTATTAGTTTCGTTTTTCGTGTTTTACCCAGTCGACCTCCATGGTCCATGGTCCGGTCATATCTGAATCCGTGATTTTAGCATAATTTAAAATGGCGAACATGGGTTCTGAATAGATGGCGCCCATACCGATATTTCTATAAATTTCATTACCATCTAAACGATAGACGAGGTCATCATTTTCCCATTCAACGCTGTATTCATGGTATTCGGTTAGTATCGTTTCTGTGTTTTTACGTGCACTCCACCAATCACCTTTGTCGCAGGAGTCTAAGCTGACGATTGCACCCGCAGTATACTCTGTTGCGGTATAATCGCCGTGGTGTTCAAAAATGTCGATCTCACCTGAGCCATACAATGGCCAGCATACGTTTTCATCTTCTTCTTGCACTGGACTTTCATTGTTCTGTGCACCCAGTACCCACCAAGCCGGAAATTGACTGGGCTGCCCACTTGTATGTAGCTTTAGACGTGCAGTCCATTTTCCTTGGATAAATTCTTTGCGGTTTTTTGAGCAGATGCGGCCCGCAACATAAGCTGTTGGCGGATGCGGATTCCCGAATTTATCGTAGCTATCAGTACTTATTGGGGCATCAAGCTTGACCACTCGTATTTTTAATGAACCGTCACTCACCTCTCTGGTATTGTATAACCCGTCAGGGACGTAGGCATGAGTTTCGTTATTTACCCAGATGCGTTGATCTTGCCAATTTTCGGCATTAAAATGATCGAAATCATCAAAGAAATCGATGTCCCAAACCTTTTCATCGGTTTGATGACTGTTTTCTTGTTGCGGGGTACAACCCACTGTTAAAGCAAGGCACCCAATGGAAAGAAGGCGGCAGAAGGTGGTATAGGCAGTTTTAGGCATGCGTAAAGTATGTTTAGACTCTGCACAAGATACCTATGAAAAAGTGAATAGACCCTAGACAAATACAGGACTAAGGGTCGGCATACCCTTTAATGCATTCGAATTCCAGTAGCCATCAGCTCCAGAGTAGTTTGTCCATTGAAATGATTTTCAACGACGCTGGCTAAAACATCACAAGGTTGTCCAGAGGCTAGCGCTGTTGCAAGATGACCTTCGCCAAAAGCGATGCCATTGATGGAGGATTCGCCACTCTTGTGTTTCAGGTGCAGCTTCAGGTGATTTTTATCAGAGCCCACTGCACGGGTGTTACCCGCATTAATCAGGTTTGTAAACAGAAAAACGGGAGGTTCGTTTTCGGGTCCGTGCGGTGCGATTTGGCGCAGTATAGCGTAGAATCGGTCCGTAATGACATCGATGTTGGCTTCAGCGTCGTATAAGAAGATTCGCTGTTTCTTTTCCTCCGGTAAATGTGCAGTGACGTAGGCTTCAAATGCTTTTTTAAAATGGGGCAACTGGGCTTCGTCGAGTGTCATTCCAGCGGCATATTTGTGTCCGCCAAACTGAAGTAAATGCGATTCACACGCTTCTAATGCATCGTATACGTCGAAATCTATCACACTCCGAGCGGATCCTGCGAGTAGTTCGCCACTTTTGGTAAGAATAATGGTAGGACGGTAATAGTGTTCGACCATTTTTGAAGCGACGATACCCACAACGCCTTTGTGCCAATGGGGTGCATACAGAACTGTAGAGTTCGGAAAGGACTCCGCATCTAACAGTGATTTCGCTTCTTCAAAGATCTCTGCTTGTGAGGACCTTCGATCGGTGTTAAAGTCATTAATGGCGTTGGCCAATGCATCTTGTTCTTCTTTGTTTTTTGAACGAAGCAGTTCGACCGCACGAAGTCCGCTTTCCATACGTCCAGCAGCGTTGATTCGGGGTCCTATAGAAAATCCAATGTCTTTGAACGATAGGGTTTCTGGACGTTTATTTGCCGCCTCTAATAAACTTAGAAAACCCGCACGGCACTGGCTTGTGCGCAAGCGTTCTAAGCCGTAGTACGCTAAAGTTCTGTTTTCTCCTGTAACGTGTACGATATCCGCGGCGATAGATACTGCACACAGGTCTAAAAGTGGATAGAGGTAAGGTTCGTGCGGCAATCCCCAGCGTTCACATAGTGCTTGACAGAGTTTGAAACCTACGCCACAAGCAGAAAGTTCTTTGTAAGGATACAGGCAATCTGGTCTTTTCGGATCCAGTATGGCATGTGCTTTTGGAAGGGTTTCTTCTGGGCGGTGGTGATCGCAAACAATCACATCTATACCCAAGCTTTGCGCATGAGAAATTTGATCAAAGGCTTTAATACCGCAGTCTAGTGCGATAAGTAAAGTGATTCCTAATTCAGCTGCGAGATTGATGCCGTCAAAGGAAAGTCCATAACCTTCTTTATAACGGTCGGGTATATAGGCTTCAATGGGGAATTTACCCTGGAGGAACTCACACATTAACGCCACAGAAGTGGTGCCATCCACATCGTAATCGCCGTAAATCATAACGTGTTCCTGTTGCAATCGTGCCTTTTCAATACGTTCAACCGCACGCTCCATATCCATCATACGGTAGGGATCGTGCAGGTGTTCTAGGTTGGGTCTGAAAAAGGATTTAGCTGCTTCAAAGGATTCTACCCCTCGTGATACGAGAAGTTCTGCAAGTAATGGGTCTTTTGTGACCTCTGCAGTAAGCAGCTGAACTGTGCCAGGGTTGGGCTGTGGTTTTTTACGCCACACCATTATTTCGTTTTCTTGATCAGCGAGGTTTGGAGCTCAACGCTGTATTTGTGGATGGTGGAAAACAGCTCTTTTAAAAAGGCGTCGGAAAGTTCACCATCTCCTTCATTACGGTGCTCATCGACGAGTTTCATCCAGCGCTTCATATGGAAAATACTCATCCCTTCGCGCTCTTTGATGCCGGCAATGTCTTTAACAATGTGCATGCGTTTGTGGAGGACATCGACAATTTGCCCGTCTAATTGGTCCAATTCTGAACGCAACTGTGCCAATTCCTCATTCCCTTCAATGGGTACCTCGTTGTGGAATTTCAATTCCTTCATGAGTCGACCTACAGCTGTTGGACTCAGCTGTTGGCGCGCATCGCTCCAAGCTTCGTCCGGGCTCAGGTGACTCTCTATCATAAGGCCATCCATACCTAGATCCATAGCTACCTGGCTGACTTCACTGACTAGAGCTCTATCACCCGCGATGTGGCTTGGGTCGCAGATGATTTTAATTTCCGGTAAGAGGGCGCGTAAATCGAAACTGTGCTGCCAATCTGGAGCATTTCGATACATGCTTTTTGACGATGAAAAGAAGCCTCTATGCACAGCCGCAACGTGTGTGATGCCCATCTTTTGAAAGCGTTCGATAGCGCCTGCCCATAATCCTATTTCGGCGTGAATAGGATTTTTTACCAGCACTGGGATGTTCACGCCGCGAAGTGCCTCTGCAATTTCTTGGACATAAAAGGGATTTACGGTCGTTCGTGCGCCGATCCATAAAACATCCACTCCTGCTTTTAGAGCGATTTCAACGTGTTGTGCATTTGCTACCTCAGTAGTAACGGGTGTGTTTATGGCACGACCCGCATCAATTAACCATTGCATAGCCTCTGCGCCTACTCCTTCGAAACTGCCGGGTTTGGTTCTTGGTTTCCAAACCCCACCCCGTAATAAGCTCAGTGGAGTTTCAGATTTTAATTGTTGCGCGGTCACCAGCACCTGTTCCGGAGATTCTACAGAACAAGGTCCCGAAATAAGCAACGGCGATTGGGTAGGTTGCTCCATCCAATTCGTAATAGACTGTATGCTGGCTTTTGTCATATGTTCCTAACACTAAATAGCACGAGTTGTTGCAGTAATTAGGCCCCAATACAAAGAACCAACTCTCCTTTCAACCCACCACGCTGTTCAACTGCAGCCAAAATCTCACCTGCTGTTCCTCTCAGAGTCTCTTCAAACTTCTTTGAAATTTCGCGACTGATGGTCACGGGACGCTCACTACCACAATATTCAACGATCTGCCCCAAGGTCTTGATGATCTTATGCGGGCTTTCATACAAAACCACAGTTCGGTCGGACGCGGCGATTTTCTCAAATTTAGTTTGTCTCCCTTTTTTCGGTGGAAGAAAACCTTCAAAATAAAACGTATCGCAAGGCAAACCGCTGCTTACCAAAGCGGGAACAAAGGCTGTTGCTCCTGGGAGAGTGATGATTTCAATACCCGCAGTAGCGGCGGCACGGATCAATAAAAATCCTGGATCACTTATCCCTGGTGTCCCAGCGTCGCTTACCAGCGCAATATTGGTGCCGGCGATTAATTGGTCCACAAACCGTTCCACGACTTTGTGTTCGTTGTGCATGTGAAAGGCCTGCTTAGGTGTGGAAATGTCGTAATGGCTGGTCAACTTGCCTGTTGTTCGCGTGTCTTCCGCTAAAATGAGATCCGATTCTTTCAAGACCTTAATAGCACGAAACGTCATATCTTCTAGATTTCCGACCGGCGTAGGTACAACGTAAAGTAAGCCCGCCATCCTTAACTAAATTTAGTTGCTACAGCCAACATGAATCGCTCCGCCATCTCTTCTTGCTGCTCCCATTTGTATTCAGGTGCTACATAGGTATCAATGAATTCTGTTGCCTCATGGAGCGAGCTGAGCGTGTTTAATTGGCTTATTACCCGATTGAAATCTTCTTGATTTCCTTCAAAAAGGGCCTTTACGAATCCAATTCGATCGTTCAACCCAAATTTCAATACTTTTTGAGCGAATCGATCATTTAAACTTTTTGCAGTGCCGCTTTGCTGCGCACGTTCTGAAAGGGTCGTTCCTTCTTGACTAGCCGGGCGATCATTCTGCGGCAATGGTTCGTCATAAGGCATTGCAGTCTCCTCAGGTTCAATACCCGCGTCAACATCTAAAGCAGTAGTTTCTTTCTCAGTAGTTTCTTCTTTCTCAGGCGTTTCCTTTACGACTAATTTCAGTGCTTCCAAGTCTTCTGGTTCAATGGCTGTTTCGGGTTCCGAAGGGCGCGCAGGCTGTTCCATTGCTGAGGGAATCTCTAACTGAACAGGCGCTGGAGGAGTAGGCATGATCACTTCATCTTTAGATGGAGGTAGAACTTCCGCGGTAAGCTCGCTCATTCGAGCTTCTAGAGCGGAACGCATCTGTTCTTCTGCATGCTGAAGTTGAACGCTCACTTCAGATTCCATTTCAGCAAGCTTGAATTTCTGATACAATTCCAACAACATCGCTGCTGCTTCACTGTAAGATTTCTCGCCTATGTGTAGGGCAAAAGCAGTTAATTCTTGCTCTAGTTCTTTTCTGCTGGGTGAAGGGCTTTGGCTCTGCATCTTATTATCTACCTTTAATGCCTTGAATGTAGTACGAAAGTCCCCTCATGTTTCAACCTGGAGTAGAATTTAACCAACAATTAGGCGGCTGGATCGAAGTCGTTTGCGGTCCCATGTTTAGTGGAAAAACGGAAGAGTTGATCCGTCGCATGCGTCGTGCGCAGATTGCCGGCCAAAAAGTTGAAATTTTTAAACCTGCTTCGGACGTTCGTTACGACGAGCAAGAAGTGGTAAGTCACGATAAAAATTCCATTCCTTCAATGCCTGTAGAGAGCTCCTCGAACATGCTGTTGCTAGCTGACGATGTTCAGGTAGTAGGTATTGATGAGGCCCAATTTTTTGATGAGGGTATCGTAGAAGTAGCAAATACGCTCGCAAATCAAGGTAAACGTGTGGTCATTGCAGGCCTGGATAAAGATTTCAAGGGTCGGCCTTTTGGTCCAATGCCCCAGCTCCTTGCAACGGCGGAATATGTAACTAAACTGCACGCAATTTGCCGGAGAACGGGCGGTCCTGCCCATTTCTCTTACAGAAAAGTAGCTGGCGATGAGACCTTTATGCTCGGAGAAACCGGAGAATACGAACCGGTGAGCAGGGTCATATACAATCAATTGAACAACGCTTCAAGTGCTTCTGAAAGCGACTGACATAGCACGAATTGCTGGCGCTCATCTTCACGGTAATGCGTCACAAGAGTTCGAGGCTTTTGCTTTCGATTCGCGTCGTATCCATGCCGCAATACCATCCTGTTTTATTGCCTTAAGAACCAACCACGCGGACGGCCACGAGTATATCGAAGAAGCCATTTCCCGAGGTGCCACAACCGTCATTTGTGACGATGCTAAAGAACGAGCGGAAGCACATCCAGGTTTAGCCTTTATTGCACACCCATATCCGTTAAATGTGCTCCAATTGTGGGCAAAACACAGACGTGATCAACTTTCCGGTCCGTTACTTGCGATCACTGGAAGTACAGGTAAAACGGTTGTAAAAGAATGGTTGTTTCAACTGCTTAATGCACCAAGCGAGGTGCATCGGACGCCGGGCAGTTTCAATAGCAGTCTAGGTATTGCTTTAGCAATGAGTACGCTTAAGGAAACGCATCAGCAGGCTATCATCGAAGTCGGAATAGATCGCCCAGGGACCATGAATGCACATGCGCAATGGCTGCGTCCTGCGTTGGGAATATTTACCAACCTGGGCAATGCGCATTCGGAGCATTTCGCCGATGAAAACGAACACTTTATCGAAAAATGGCTTCTTTTTTCCAGTTGCGAACGCATAGCTACCCACCGCAAATGGTGGGATAAAGCGCAGGCTTTAGGGCTGCCAACCCCTCCAGCTTTACTTTGGGGTCCCGGCGAGGAATTGGATCCAGATGTACTAGAAGAAGTTGCCTTTACAGGAGGCTATGCATTGGAGAATGCAATGAATGCATTGGCGGGAGCAGTCCTTATGGGCGTGCCGTTACCTGAAGCACTAGCGCGTTTAAAAACATTAGAACCCTTACCTATGCGTCTTCAAGAGATTGAGGCAAAGGATGGAGGAAAGTTGATTGAAGATACTTACAGCTCCGATCTGGACAGCCTACGTTTGGCCCTCGAGCAGTTGATGATGCAGCAAGGCACAGCTAAGAAATGGGCTGTTTTGAGCACACTTTCTACACCAGAGAGTACTGCTGCGGCTCAGAAAATGGCTGATAAAATGGGTCTAGACCGCATCTGGTGGGTGAAAAATCGCGCTGAGGTACGGGATGTAGTTACTGCGTTCGTGGGTCTTTCTTTGTACGATACCACAGTCCTCATTAAGGGGCAACGCCGTTTTAAATTGGAGCAATTGGCCATTACATTACGTCGCCAGCACCACAGCACTTGGGCGGAAATAAATCTTGGCGCCATGCGTCGAAACCTCCAGAAATTCCAGTTGAGGCTGAAGTCCAACACTAGGGTAATGGCCATGGTAAAAGCTTCTGGTTACGGTACTGGAAGTTATGAGGTCGCTCGGGCATTAGAGGATATGCACATCGACTTTCTAGGTGTAGCCTTTACTCAGGAAGCGTTGAGTCTTCGCGCTCAAGGTATTCAATGCCCAATCCTCGTTCTGAATTCAGAAGCTGCGCAGTTGCCCATGCTTGCCCAGGCAGGATGCGAAGTAGAGTTGTTCGATCTCCAGCAATTAAATGATTGGTTGGCCGTACCGCTCAATGAAAATCTCTTACACGTGCACATTAAAGTCGATACGGGCATGCACAGATTGGGCTTCCAACCTGCCGCACTAGAGGAATTGTTGCCCTTATTACAATCGCGTAAAGACATTGTGGTCACTGGAATAATGACACATTTAAGCGCCAGTAATGATGCTACGGAAGATGCGTTTACGAAGGCCCAATTGGCCCAATTTCAACTGGCCGTTGACCGCGTTCGTCAATATTATCCAGGCGCTAACGCACATGCCTTGAATTCTTATGGAATTGCTCGCCACAGCGAAGCGCAGCACGAAATGGTTCGCTTAGGCCTAGGGCTCTATGGTTTAGGATCCTACGCCGGCATCGACCGACTCGAAGAAGTGTTAACCTGGAAGTGTACCGTATCTCAGGTGGGAGTATTGGAACCTGGTGAGTCGCTGGGGTATTCGCGCGCGTTTCGTGCAACAAAACGAACTCATTATGCCACCTTACCTGTAGGCTATGCCGACGGGCTGCATCGTTCTTTATCGCAAGGCAAAGGCGCCGTTTATATTCGTGGTAAACGCTGTACAATACTAGGCAACGTTTGTATGGACATGGTCATGGTAGAATTGATCGATCTGCACATCGCTCGTGGTGAAGAAGCGGTATTGATCGGGCATGAGCAATCCGCCAGCGCACTTGCTAAAGATGCGGGGACCATTTCGTATGAGATTTTAACGGGTCTCGGGAGTCGAATTCCGCGTCTGTATTTGCAGGATTAAAAAGGCCAACAAGAATACCCCCGCTTGCCGTTCTAACAAACTCTCCGTCATTCCCGTTAAGAAAAACAGCGCCCAAGCATAGCGCCACGGTCCTTGCGATTGAATAAATCCGATCGTAAATAAAAAGAGAAGAACTACGACACCGACAATCCCTCCCTCCGCAAAGTTTTGAAGGACGATATTGTGAAAGTCGTATTTGAATTCGTAGAGATAATACGGTTCTCTTTTCTTGTAAAAGACGGCCTCGCAAGATTGCAGTGCCTCATGAAGCAGCTCATCGCCCGCTCCGTTTCCTGCGCCGATAATGGGAGATTCTTTAGCCACATTCCAGCCGTACTTCCATAAATATATCCGATGGTTGGTTTGTTTGCCGTCCACCATTCCGTCTAAACTCCGCCATTCATTTTGAAGGTCGGTCAAGCGGCTTGAAGTTCCTGGTAATACAGCCATCACCGCGAC
>JAKMEB010000122.1 GCA_022426185.1 Schleiferiaceae bacterium | reverse complement strand
ATTGAAAAAAGTGGCATCACCTGCCTCAAAGCAGGCGCAAGCACCACGCGATACGACGGATGCTGACTTAGAAAAGCTCAAGGCTTTTTTTGGGAAAAAGTAGACTACGCGTCGTTAGGATCTAGTTTCTTACGCAAGCGCGCTACTTCTTTTTTTCTCGAGGTAGCCTCCTCTTCGGCGCTAATCAAATCTGCTTTTACCGTCTGTAAGTCGGCCTGAGCTTCCACAAGCGACTGCTTCGTGCCTTTGAGTTGTTGAGTAACCTCAGCATTGCGATCGCTCAATTCTCCAACCTCTCCTTTTAAACTGCGAACATTGATGAAGTTGTAGGCCACAAAGACTAGGAATGCTAACGATATAATCCAATTGGTTAATCGATAGGCGCTGCCTTCTGTCATGAATATAAAATATGCGGAAGCGGCAATAGCTAACACCCCAATGATGATGGCTGCCGTTTCTAGTGGCTTTGAGCGGTTTGCAGTAGACATGGTAATGTGTTTCGTTGTGGATACAAATCTAATCTTCAGCGACACATGGCTCAAAATCAATCTGTTTCCTTTCTAAATCTACACTTTTTACAGTGATTTTCATAGGATCTCCCAATTGAAATATTCGACCCGTTCGTTCGCCTTCAATGCAGAAGTTTTTACTGTCAAAGGTGTAGTAGTCGTCACGGAATGCGCTGATTCTGATCATGCCCTCGCAATAGTTTTCAGCGAGTTCCACATAAACACCCCATTCTGTGACCCCTGAGATGACCCCCATAAAGCTCTCGCCCACATGCTTTTCTAAAAACACGGCTTGCATGTATTTAATGCTTGTACGTTCGGCATCAGAAGCCGCCTTTTCTCTTTCTGAACTGTGCTCACAAAGTGCTTCGTACTGGGCATAATCTGGACTCTTCCCCCCTTCGAGGTAGTGCTGTAACAGGCGATGCACCATAACATCTGGATAGCGACGTATGGGCGAAGTAAAATGAGAATAGTAGTCAAAAGCCAAGCCGTAATGGCCTATGTTTTGAGTCGTATACTTTGCTTTGCTCATGGTTCGAATCGTGAGCGTTTCAATCATGTTTGCCGCAGGCGTGTTTTTCACTTCCGTCAACATTTTATTCAAGCTTCGCGTGATGGCCGATTTATTCGTCATTCTGACCTCGTGCCCAAACTGCTTCACAAAAACGCTCAAATCCTGCAGTTTCTGTGGGTCCGGATCATCGTGGATGCGATAAACGAAGGTCTGTCCGGACGGCTGCCCGCTTTTGGCTTGGCCGATGAATGTTGCAACGGAACGGTTCGCAAGCAACATAAATTCTTCTATCAAATGATTAGCGTCCTTACCAACCTTAAAGTAAACGCCCGTTGGCGCGTTGTTTTCATCCAATTGGAATTTAACCTCTTTCTTATCAAAGCTCAACGCCCCTTTCGCCATGCGCGCTTCACGCATGATTTTGGCCATTTTGTCTAGCGTTCGAATCTCCTCATAGAAATCGGCATCTTTTCCTTCTGGATGAGCGTCTTCTATGATCTGCTGTGCCTCTTCATAGGCAAATCTTCGATCACTGTGGATTGCGGTGCGGCCAAACCACTGATTGTGAATCTTTGCATCTTCGTCCATTTCAAACACGGCGGAGAACGTGTATTTATCTTCATTTGGCCGCAGTGAACACGCGCCATTCGAGAGTACTTCGGGCAGCATTGGAACGACGCGGTCTACAAGGTAAACGCTGGTCGCGCGGGCCACGGCCTCATCTTCAAGTATGGAATCTGGCTTTACATAGTGGCTCACGTCTGCAATGTGTACACCTACTTCCCAATGACCGTTATCAAGGCGTTGCAACGAAAGCGCATCATCAAAATCCTTTGCATCCGCCGGATCAATAGTGAAGGTAGGCACCTTGCGGAAGTCGCGACGGTTGTTCGTTATTTCATCTTCTTTGATGGCGGTATCTAACTCATCAGCCGCACGTTCTACCTCTTCTGGGAATTGGTTCGGTAAACCAAATTCTGCCAGTACTGCGTGAATTTCAGTATTGTGCTCTCCCGCATTCCCTAAAACTTCAATAATCTCACCGAAGGGCGAGCTTGCCTTCGCCGGCCAATCCGTAATACGCGCAATGGCCTTTTGACCGTGCTCTGCACCCCCAAGCTTATCCTTAGGAATATAGATGTCGATCAACATCTTTCTGCTGGAAGGCACTAAAAATCCGTAACTCTTGCCAATCTCAAGAGTACCCACAAAATCGGTCTGCTTCCGCTCTACGATTTCTACAATCTCGCCCTCAAGCTTTTTGCCTCCGCGGCGTGCAAACAGGCTGACCTTTACGCGATCCCCGTGTAGGGCATGCATCAAGTTAGGAGAGCGCACCATAATGTCGGTCTCAGTATCGGGACTCACTACATAAGCGTTGCCGTTGGAGGCCATATCCACTACCCCTTCTGTAAACACGGCGGTGTACTTCAGTTTGTATTTGAACCGGTCCACCATAATGATGGTGCCCTTGCGCTCCATGTCGGAGAGTGCCATTTCAATTTTGGCCTTCACCATTTGAGGTTTGTAGCCTAATTGAGCCGCGAGTTGTTTGTAGTTGAATTTTCGAGCTGGGTATTTGCGAAAAACACCCTCAAGTTGTTGTGCGTAGGCCTTAACATCTACGCTTTGCGAACGCTTGTTGGCCCGCTTATTGTGCTTTCTTGCCATATATAAAGTAAAGATATGCTTTCTGTTTTCAACCGATTTGAACCTACGTGTCTTTAAAACGTTACTTGTACACTATGAAAACCTTAACCACAACGATCGCTCTAGGCCTGTCTGTATCCGTTTTTGGGAATCCGCAAATCAGCCTTAACACCTTTGACAACGACTCTTTACCGCCCGTTGAAGTGGTTGAACCTTTAGACACCATGGTCGAAGCGGCGGCCGAAGAAGCTGTGTGGGTTGGCGACAAACAGCAAATGGTACTTTCCTCTTTACAGGTTTCGAGCATCATTAGCCAATTAGAAAACGGTGAGCTGAGCCAAGAAGAAGCTCAAGAGACTGTAGATTCATTGATCTCAAGTATCTATTTAGCTTCCGCATCTTTCTTTGAAAATTACCAAATACATACAACAGAGAGTGTTGAAGACTCTTTCAGTAGAGACGATGAATTGTATGACCTCAGCGATTTAGATTCTCTTTTTGAAGAAGAGAAAAAAACCTTCGTCTTTGAATGGCATGTTGGGTCTAATAGGCTGCTGAAAAACAATTTTCGTGATGCATCGGCAATGGAGTATATAAACGGTTGGCTTTCCGTTGAGAATAGACTTCTTTTTAGCCAGAAACGCAGGTTAGGCCGTTACGCATCGCCGTTACAGCTGCAACACGGCGTAGGATTCTCAAGTACCGTTTTCAGCTTCAACAATGAACGCACCATCTCCAAAGACATTCTGGGAGGAACGGGTACCGGTCTGTTCCCTATTTTTAATATGAATACTGTTCGAGCAAGCAATTGGCTTTACACGCACCTCAATGTACCCGTCATGCTGCATCTCGATCTCAGTCCAAAGGGAACTTTTAACGAAGGGTTAAATATTGGTGTTGGGCTGGAAGGCCGCATGCGCATTGCGAGTTCTTCGGTCTATCGCGGACGCGATCTAGACGACGACTTATATACCCGCACAGTTCAAAGCGGTTTTAATACCCGTATTTTAAATTATGCGGTATTGGCGCAAGCCGGATATAAAAAAGTAAAGCTAACAGGCCGTTTAGAACGCATTCCGTTGTTTAGAGCAGGTGCTTTCGAAGAAGATGTCTTCCTTGGTTCATTGACCTTAGGGTTTTCGTTCAACTAATTATCCTATACCCTTTCGAGCAAGCTTGAGGGGCGGGCAAGAAAAAAGCCCCGCACTTTCGTGCGAGGCTTTCTCTGAGTTATCCGACTAGGATTGCGCACCTTGCTGCGCAACGTGCGCGGACCTGGGCGTCGGGAGATATTGTCCTCTCAGACAACCCACGCGCGCCTGCGGCACGCTGGTCCTTTTTCTTTCCCCACCGCCCCTTCAAGCAAGCTTGGGGGCTTTAGGAAAGAAAAAAGCCCCGCACTTTCGTGCGAGGCTTTCTCTGAGTTATCCGACTAGGACTCGAACCTAGAATGACGGTACCAAAAACCGTAGTGTTGCCATTACACCATCGGACAATTCTCCCTTTTGGGTTGGCAAATATACTCCAAATGGTAAAACACGAAAAAGAGTTCGTGAAAAATTTCACGGTTTAACATCCGCTTTGCTCTATGGGGGCGGGGATTTTCTTATTTTCGAACCGTTTAGAACGCTAGAGCACCTAAAATCTAGCAAAAAGCACGTTATCAGTGGATTACAAAAAACTAAATAACATTGTTGGCTGGACGGTTTTTGCCATCGCCACCATTACCTATTTCATGACCATCGAGCCCACAACCAGTTTCTGGGATTGTGGGGAATATATTGCGACTTCGGTTAAGCTTCAGGTGGGTCACCCTCCTGGCGCGCCGTTCTTTCAATTGATGGGTAACCTCTTTGGCCAATTCGCGGGTGAAGCCGAAAATCAAGCCCTCATGGTTAATGCCCTGAGTGCCTTGAGCTCTTCTTTTAGCATCCTGTTCTTGTTCTGGACAATCACTG
>JAKMEB010000117.1 GCA_022426185.1 Schleiferiaceae bacterium | reverse complement strand
CGTAAGCATCATCTACGCGACGAACGGTAGGCCAAAATTTATTGTCACTAACGAAAGGAAGCGGGAAACCGGCTTTTGAGCGTGTATATGGGAAATCCCACGCGTCCGCACAAATCATGTATTGCGTATGCGGTGCATTTTTCAAGACATTATTCGCAGCGTCCGCATCAGCCGTCTCAATTTCACCAATCTCGTGACGAATGCTGAGCATGGCATCACAGAATCGGTCCAATTCTTCTAAACCTTCACTTTCTGTAGGTTCCACCATCACTGTTCCAGCAACCGGGAAACTCACTGTAGGGGCATGGAATCCATAATCCATTAAACGCTTCGCAATATCCGTAACTTCAATACCTGCATCGCGCTTGAAAGGACGACAATCCAAAATCATCTCATGCGCACAACGTCCGTTTTCTCCTGTATAGAGCACATCAAACGATCCGGCTAAACGCTCCTTAATGTAATTTGCATTCAAGATGGCGTATTTCGTGCTGTCGGTAAGTCCCTCTGCTCCCAACATCTTTATGTAGGCATACGAAATCAATAAAATCAATGCAGAACCCCAAGGCGCACCAGAAATGCTTGAAATACCTTGTTCACCACCCATAGGAATGATCGGGTGCTGTGGTAAGAATGGCGCAAGATGTGCTTTACAACAGATCGGGCCCATACCAGGACCACCACCTCCGTGAGGAATAGCGAAAGTCTTGTGCAAGTTCAAGTGACAAACGTCGGCACCAATAATTCCCGGGGAAGTCAATCCAACCTGAGCATTCATGTTTGCGCCGTCCATATATACCTGTCCACCGTGCTGGTGAATGATACCTGTAATTTCTTTTACACTCGCCTCAAACACCCCATGAGTAGAAGGGTAAGTGATCATCAAAGACGCAAGGTTTTCACTGTGCTGCTCCGCCTTCGTGCGTAGGTCGTCAACATCGATATTGCCATGAGCATCACAAGCAACCACAACCACCTTCATTCCTGCCATTACAGCAGATGCAGGATTTGTTCCGTGTGCTGAAGACGGTATAAGTGCAATGTTTCTGTGGTGATCTCCATTTGCTTGGTGGTAAGCACGGATCACCATAAGACCTGCATATTCACCTTGTGCACCAGAGTTGGGTTGCAACGAGGTCGCATCAAAACCCGTAATGACCGCTAAATCACGCTCCAATTCTTCAATGACTTGCATATAACCGGAAGCCTGTTCTGTAGGTACGTATGGATGTAATCCGTTCCATGAACCGCTAGACAACGGGATCATTTCTGACGCTGCATTCAACTTCATCGTACAAGAGCCCAAAGAAATCATGCTGTGGTTGAGCGCCAAATCTTTACGTTCTAATGATTTCAGGTAGCGCATCATTTCAGTCTCACTGCGGTAACTGTGAAAAACTGAATTCGTCATGAATGTCGTTGTCCGGGCGAGTTCCATGGGTATGTACTGACCTAGGTCGTCCATTTCTATCGTTGCGGTAGCTTCAGCTTTGGCTAAAACGGTAATGATCTCAGCGATATCCTCATCTGTAGTAGTTTCGTTGATACTAATACCGATTGTCCCATCATTGAAGTAGCGAAAGTTAATTTCCGCCGCCTCACTCAACTCGCGCACCTGTGCACTGTTGGACTGATTCAAAGTTATTTTTAATGTATCGAAGAACGATGCATTGTGCTGAGTAAGCCCCATTCCTTTAACGGCTTCGTTCAATGTAGCTGTCTTACGATGGATTTCCTCTGTAATATCCATCAACCCTTCTGGACCGTGGTAGACTCCATAAGCTCCCGCCATTACAGCGAGTAAGACCTGAGCGGTACATATGTTTGAAGTGGCTTTATCGCGCTTAATATGTTGCTCGCGCGTTTGCAATGCCATACGTAAGGCTGGATTGCCATCTGTATCAATTGTACGACCGATGATACGACCGGGAATGTATCTCTTGTAAGATTCTTTAGTTGCAAAATAAGCCGCATGTGGTCCACCGTAACCTAATGGTATACCAAAACGCTGCGTGGTACCAACAACTGCGTCTGCGCCCCATTCTCCTGGAGGAGTAAGGAGCACCAATGAAAGTAAGTCCGCCGCGACTACTAACTGGACTTCTGAAACATTACATTTTGAAGCAAAAGTGCGGTAATCTTCGATAGAACCGTTCGCATTTGGAAATTGAACAAAAGCACCAAAGTAATCTTCAGTAGGTTCAAACGTTTTGTAATCTCCAAAGACCAATTCTACACCAATAGGCGCCGTACGCGTTTGCAATAATTCAATACTCTGCGGGAAGGTTTGCGCATCCACAAAGAACTTTGATGCACCAGATTTCTTTTTAGCTCGAGGCATCGCACCATAGAACATACTCATAGCTTCGGCTACTGCCGTCGCCTCATCAAGCAAAGAAGCATTTGCCAGCTCCATGCCCGTCAAGTCAACCACCATGGTCTGATAGTTCATCAATGCTTCTAAACGGCCTTGAGCAATTTCTGCTTGGTAAGGCGTGTAGGCCGTATACCATCCTGGATTCTCTAAAATGTTGCGTTGAATGACGCCTGGAAGCACCGTGTTGTGGTACCCCATACCAATGTAGGTTTTGAACAGGCTGTTCAAATCACCTAAAGCACTAATGTGTGCCGCAAATTCTGCTTCCGTCATCGCAGGAGCGAGATTCATTTCCTCTTTTGAGCGAATGGTAGACGGGACTGTCTGATCGATCAGCGTGTCGATCGAATCAACACCGACAGTAGTGAGCATTTGATCTACATCAACAGCTTTGGGACCAATGTGTCTGTAGGCAAACGAATTACGCTTCATATTCTGTTTGTTTTAGAAAGGACAAAATTACATCACAGTCCGCGAATAAACCTTACTTTTAGGGGGGCAACACGATGGAAAATTTCAACGCATTTATTAACACCTTAAAAGGGTTCATTCGCACGTTTGTGTACGCAAATTTTTGGGTGGCCGGAGCCGTTTGGGGGTTAACCCGATTCAGCGAAGAATTGTTTAGATTTTCAGGAACTTCCATCGCTGTTTTAAATGCTGCGGCAACCCTCGTAATCTACGGTTTCGCAAGATTGTTTGAGGGACCTGCAGCCGTCGAAGGCATCAGTCGCATAAGTCAATGGCGTCAAAAGATGCCTAAAACAGCGTTTCTCAGTATGGGATTAGGCGCAGCCGTCATTCTGTTTGAACTCATACGGCTCAACGAAGCATCGCTTACCGGACATTACGCCCTCGCGGGCGCTTTTGCATTGCTTTATCCTCTGCCTTTCATTCTAAAGAGAAAAGGTGGTGGATTGCGCTCAGTACCTGGACTCAAACTCATCCTTATTGCTTTAGTCTGGGCTTATGTTACTGCCGTTATCCCGGCCCTTCGTGCAGGCGAAGATTGGCATTGGGCCTTTATTGAACGTTTTTTATGGACCGCAGCATTAACCATTCCCTTTGACATTCGCGATGCGGAAATAGACGCCCATTCTATTCGCACCTTACCTCATTTGATTGGTTCTAAAAACAGCGTCTGGGCGGCGAACTTGTTGTTGTGGGTGAGCTACTTAATTTTGGTGAATTATTTCGCTTTGCCTTGGATTCCCTTGACGGGTCTTTTTCTCTTTTTCGGAACTGCAATCATTAGATCCTACCCTAAAATGGGGGACTTTTACTACAGTCTATTGATAGAAGGTCTCCCGTTTCTACTTTTGGGGCTATGGTACCTTTTGCCCTACCTTTAGACTCCCCAATACAACATACGCTATGAACGTACTAGATCCGGCATACGCTGCAGCTTTAGACGAATCAGATACACTTGCTGCTTTTCGCTCAGAATTTCACTTGCCCGTCATTGAAGGTAAACAGACTCTGTACTTCACAGGAAACAGTCTGGGACTTATGCCTAAGGCAGCGGAAAAGTACCTTGGCGAGGAATTGGAGGATTGGAAAAACTGGGGTGTAGAGGGCCATTTTAATGCCCGCCGTCCATGGATGCCCTACCATGAATTCTTCTCTGAAAGTCTTTCGAGAATTGTTGGAGCAAAATCTGAAGAAGTGGTAGTGATGGGCTCACTCACGAATAACTTACACTTGCTAATGGTCAGTTTTTTCCGGCCAGAAGGAAAACGGACAAAGATTTTGTGTGAAGCAAAAGCTTTTCCCTCCGACCAATATGCGCTGGCCTCCCAATTGCGTTTTCACGGATTAGACCCCAAGGAACATTTAATTGAAGTCGGGCCACGCGAAGGGGAACACCACATTCATAAAGAGGACTTTATGGCTGCTATTGATCAGCACGGCGAAGAAATTGCCATGATGATGATTGGCGGTGTGAATTACTACACCGGGCAAGTGATGGATATGAAAAAATTAACCGCGCATGCACAAGCTCAAGGCATTATTGTAGGATGGGATCTAGCGCACGGTGCAGGCAATATTGATATTCAACTTCACGACTGGAATGTAGATTTTGCAGCTTGGTGTCACTACAAATACATCAATTCAGGTCCCGGTGCGACTGCCGGCTACTTCATACACGAGCGCCACCACGGCGATGCAGCTATCCCTCGTTTCGAGGGTTGGTGGGGACACGATAAGGCCACTCGATTTGAAATGCCGGAAACCTTCGTGCCTATTCCTACGGCGGAGGCTTGGCAATTATCTAATGCACCTGTAATGGCTATGGCACCGCTTCGCGCAAGTTTAGATTTATTCGACCGCGCAGGGGTGGACAACCTACGTGCAAAAAGCAGAAAATTAACCGCCTATTTACAAGAAGTATTAGAGGCAGTGGCACATGCATCCGGTAGTGATTTTGAGATCATCACGCCAAAGGAAGAACGCGGTGCACAAATTTCACTTCTGGTACACGGCTACGGTCGTCCTTTGTTTGACTACCTCATGGCGCAGGGTGTGATTTCCGACTGGCGCGAACCCAATGTCATCCGTATGGCACCAGTACCTTTATACAACAACTTTGAAGACGTCCGAGCCTTCGGAACCATTCTATTGAATTATTTAAATACGCACCGCGCATGAAAAAGGCAATCGTCGTAGGTGCTGGATTAGCAGGATCCTACATCGCTTATGCCTTAGGGCAAAAAGGCTATGCAGTACAGGTATTCGAAAAACGTCCCGATCCTCGTAAATCGGTTTATGGCAGTGGTCGTTCCATTAACCTAGTGGTCAGTGACCGGGGTTGGACGGCATTTAAATATGCTGGAATTGAAAAGGAAATTCGTAAAATCACCGTACCTGCTTATGGACGACAGATTCATGATTTGGAAGGCAATCAAAGCTATTTTCCATACAGTATTGAAGGCAAAGCCATTCATAGCATTAGCCGATCGGAACTGAACCAAACCTTAGTGGAATTGGCAGAAGAAAATCCTGCTATTTCGGTCCGATTTGAATATTTCTGTACCCACATTGACTTTGAGCTCGGAGAAGTAACCTTCGATCACAAAGGCGATTCCATTAGGGAACGTGCCGACCTCATTATCGGAGCAGATGGAACAGGTTCTGCGGTTCGTGGAGCGATGATGAAACAGCCCCGTTTCAATTTTACACAAGAGTATATTGATAGCGGATATAAAGAAGTCCACATACCGGCGGCGAAGGACGGCAGTCCGCAATTGAACCTAGATGCATTGCACATCTGGCCCCGCCGAGAATTCATGCTCATGGGATTAGCCAATACTGACAATGGGTTTACTGGAACCGTTTTTGCGCCTTACACTGGAGCATTCGGCCTGGATAAAATTAAAACTGGGAAGGACGGCTTACGCTACTTTGAGAAGTACTTTAAAAATGCTATTCCACTCATACCTAACTTAGAAGAACAATGGGAAAATAATCCCACTTCCGCCCTAGCAATCATCCGCTGTAATCCCTACCACTGGGGTACTAAAACAGCGTTGATTGGTGATGCAGCGCATGCCACGGTACCGTTCTACGGTGAAGGCATGAACGGTTCACTAGAAGATGCCCGTGTATTTTGTGAATTACTCGATGAATTGGGCCATGACAAACTACCTGAAGTGATGGAACGCTATACGAAATTGCGCGTTCCTGCAGGAAATGCTCTGGTCGATTTAAGCCTGAGGAACTTCATTGAAATGAGAGATTTAGTGGCGGATCCTGAATTCCAATTGCGTAAACGCATTGAACAAAAGGTGCAGAAAAACCACCCGGATAAATGGACTCCGCTCTACACCTTAGTCAAGTTCACCAACATTCCTTACCACGACGCCATGGCCGAAGGTGAGCGTCACGACAGAATCATGGCTAAGGTGCTTGCCAGCGAACATATCGCGGAACGTTGGGACAGCGACGAAGTAGAACAAATGGTACTGGAATTGCTCGAAACTACGGTGTAAACACCCCGCCAGTATTGATCCAAAGGACGCGTCCTTTGAATGAATTTCGATTGAAATAGGCCCAGACTTTCGCATTGTACACCGAATCAATTGCAAAGCCATACTCCTTCTCAAACGCTGTGTTTTGTGCTTTCAAGTGTGTGGGTATTTTTCCAAAACCACCAAAATGTACTTCATCTTCCCAATGCAAATCAATGGATTTTTGCCGGGCATATTGGGTTATTCGAGCCTGCTCTTGATGCGCGCCTTTGACCGCGCTGATCACATGTACTTTTGTGGACGAACCTTGAGGCATCGCCGCTAGTATTCCAAAAACAGTAGTTCCCGTTCCGCTTGCGATTAATAAATGATCAGGAACATCGTCCAATTCGCTCCAAATTTCTCTGCAGCCTTCTAATGCATGAGCTCCTGCACCTCCTTCCGGCAGTATTTGAGCCGATGCGGCACCCCACTCTTCCAACTGTATCGCTGAAGGTTTCCAATCCTTCTCGCGCAGCACTTTGTATTCAGAACGCGGTATAAAATGCATAGTCAGCCCCATCTTTTCACAATACCTCAAGGTGGTATTATGCTCCGGGCTAAGTTCCTCACCACGCACCACAGCAATACCTTTAATACTTGCATGTGCGAGGGCAAAGGCCGCCGCACGAAGGTGATTAGAATGAGCTCCACCAAAAGTTAAAACCGGTCTCGACGGATCCACCTCGCGAAAAAAGCCCTTTAGTTTTCGCCATTTATTGCCGGAAACATCGGGATGAATGAGATCATCACGTTTCATCCAAAGGATGCCGGAAGAAAAATGCAACAACTTTTCAGTAGGTGAAGGTGTTAGAAAGGGAAATGAGGATAGGTCCATGAAACAAAGCTAATGCGACTTACCTTTGAATGACCAAAAAAAGCGGCATGTTCAAAAAAGAATTGGACCCGGAGGACCATTATAAGACCCCAGAGGGGTATATCGTTTTCACGGAAAAATACCATTTGAAACGCGGCTATTGTTGTCAAAGCGGGTGTAAACATTGCCCGTACGGCTACGATAAAAAAACACACAGCATAAAAGGAACCTAAGCAGATGATGACCTCATTTCAAAAAGAAATCACCCAGGGCCTCCCGGCAAAACTTCCGGCAAAACGCAGCGTACCTGGAGACGTGAATCGCGCACCAAAGAGAAAGGATATTCTCACCGCTAAAGAGAAGAAATTGGCTCTGGAAAATGCACTACGTTATTTTCCAGTAGAATGGCACGAGACATTAGCCGCAGAATTTTTAGAGGAATTGAAAACGTTTGGTCGCATTTACATGTACCGATTCAAGCCTTCTTACGAAATGAAGGCACGTCCCCTTTCAGATTATCCTGCGAAAACACCCCAAGCAGCTGCCATTATGTTAATGATTCAGAACAATCTGGATCCAGCAGTAGCACAGCACCCTGAGGAACTCATCACTTATGGAGGGAACGGCGGGGTATTTCAGAATTGGGCTCAGTATGTACTGACCATGAAATACCTCAGCGAGATGACTGAGCAGCAGACCCTACACATGTACAGCGGACACCCTATGGGCTTATTTCCGTCGTCGCAAGATGCGCCACGTGTAGTAGTAACCAACGGGATGATGATTCCCAACTACAGCCAACCCGATCATTGGGAAAAATTCAATGCACTGGGCGTTACGCAATACGGTCAAATGACTGCTGGCTCATACATGTACATAGGACCGCAAGGCATTGTACATGGCACAACTATTACGGTTTTGAATGCTGCACGGATGAAATCTGGGGGCGGACCTGAAGGTAAATTGTTTGTCACTGCTGGACTCGGTGGAATGTCTGGGGCGCAGCCTAAAGCAGGAAATATTGCAGGCGTGGTAAGTATTACTGCAGAAATCAATGCCAAAGCAGCCTATAAACGTCACGAGCAAGGTTGGGTGGATGAAATCACAACCAGCGCAGATGAAGCCATTGATATGGCATTGACCTTTCAAGAAGCCAAACGTGCACGCAGCATTGCCTATTTAGGCAACATCGTAGACCTGTGGGAGCGCATGGTGGAACGCAATGTGCACGTCGATCTAGGTTCCGATCAAACCTCCTTACACAATCCTTGGGCGGGCGGCTATTATCCGCAAGGAATGAGTTACGAAGACGCCAATACGATGATGGCAGAAGATCCAGCGGCGTTTAAAGTGAAAATTCAAGAAACCTTGAAACGGCATGTAAAAGCAGTGAATGCGCTGGTCGAAAAAGGAATGTACTTCTTTGATTACGGCAATGCTTTTTTACTGGAGAGCTCGCGCGCAGGTGCTGAGATCATGGATGAAGAAGGTGAGTTATTTCGCTATCCCTCCTATGTTCAAGATATTATGGGACCAATGTGTTTTGATTATGGCTTTGGTCCATTCCGTTGGGTATGTGCTTCTGGTAAGAGCGAGGATTTAGATCGAACCGATTTAATCGCAGAGAACGTCTTAGAACAACTCAAGGAAAAAGCACCAGCTGAGATTCGTCAACAAATGGACGACAACATTCGCTGGATCAGAGGCGCCAAAGCAAATAAATTAGTGGTTGGCTCACAGGCGCGCATACTTTACGCAGATAGTGAAGGACGTATAGAGATCGCACGTGCGTTTAATAGAGCCATCGCTGCAGGTGAAATAGGCCCGGTAGTTTTAGGTCGTGATCACCATGATGTTAGTGGAACCGACAGCCCGTACCGGGAAACTTCAAACATTTACGACGGTTCAAGCTTCACCGCAGATATGGCCATCCAAAACGTCATAGGCGACAGCTTTAGAGGTGCGACTTGGGTAAGCATCCACAATGGTGGCGGCGTAGGATGGGGAGAAGTTATGAATGGTGGATTCGGCATGTTGCTTGACGGTTCTGATGAGGCAGAGCACAAATTAGAGAACATGCTGCTTTACGACGTAAATAATGGTATTGCCAGAAGGTCGTGGGCAAGAAATAAAGAAGCTATATTCGCTATCGAACGAGAAATGGAACGTACCCCAAATCTAAAGGTGACTGTACCGAAACTCGTGGATGAAAATGTATTGAACAACCTAGATTTTTAAAATGAAAAAATTCTTCCTAGCCGCAATCGGTCTAAGCATGCTCGCAAGTTGTCAGCAACCAGCAGCAGTTGAAAACACAGAAAAAGGAATTCGTTTGGCCTACGTGCGTATCGACTCTTTACAGAGCCAGTACAACTATTTCCAGGAATTAGTGAGCGAATTACAAGCTGAAGAAGAAGAGATCGTGATCGAATTACAACGTCGTCAACAGTCGCTTCAAGAAAACATTGAGCTGTATCAGCAAGAGGCACCAAAAATGACTGCTGCCCAACGGGAGGTTAATGAAGCGGACTTGCGTCGTGTTCAACAAAACTACCTTCAAGTAGAGCAGGCGGCACAAGGCCAGATGATGAAGCGCCAAAATGATTTGACCGTCATAATGCGCGAAGACATGAACAGTGCCATTGAGTTGCTAAAAGAAGAGTTGAACCTCGACTTCATACTTCTTTATGAAGAAGGAGGTCAAATCATTTATGCGAACGAGGAATTTGATATTACAGAGCGTATGGTGAGCTTATTGAATGAAAACCGTGAAAACCCTTCGGAAGAAGAAGCGACAGAAGCGGCTGTAGAGGCTAGTGATTCTGCATCAGCAGAATAATCGAAAATCACTGACACAAAAAAGCCGGTCGCATGAGCGACCGGCTTTTTTATGCGATTTACTTTTTATAGATAATAACGGAACCCTACAGCACCACCTACGCCATAAGGAACTTCACGAAGGCCTATATCTTCTTTATTGATGGGTACTAATCCATAACGGAATTCACCCCGAACTGTGAGGGCAAGATTATTGGCCACGGTAAATTCATTTCCGATGGCAAACCCGATCGATCCGTTAAATCCATTCATGTATTTTACCTCAGTACCCCGCTCGTACAAGGAACCTAAAACACCCGTCGCCGCATCTGCAGGAAAAACTGGAACCGTTTCACCGATCCACTCGCGGCGTATACCCGAATAGAACGTAAGATCATAAGATGGAATCACTTGCAAGGCCCAAATATCCGTCATTTGCGTATGGAAGACGATTTGAATAGGAATGTTTATCGCATTGTAAGTAGTCTTGGCAGTGAACGTCCCAATAGTGTCTTGAAAAAGTGCATTCTGGTCAAAAACGGCAAAACCTTTTGATAAATAGCCGCTGTGTTCTTGTGTCCAACCTATTCCAATATGGAACATGCTGCGCAACTCGTAAAACATAGAAAAGCCGTAGCGCTGCCCCAATAGTCCACCACCATCCTCAGAGGTAAGTGCAAACAACTCTGTGCCATCTTGTACTGGTGCATACAGTGCGAGCCGACGCCCTGCAAAAGAAGGCGCATAGCTTGCGGCTATTGAAAACTTGGTATCGTTGATATCACTATCTGTATAGTATTCAATCGGTTCAGTTTTCTGAGCCATAACGGCCATGGGCAACAATAGGCCTAGCAATACGGTTTGTAGGTTCGTTTTCATTACGAGAATTCTTTTTTCCATTCTTCCAATACTTTATCCATGCCATCAGGGTCTTTACCACCAGCAGTTGCAAAACCTGGCTGTCCACCACCGCCACCATTAATGTGCTTCGCTAAGACCCGCACTGCATTACCAGCATGCCACCCTTTGCTCGCGACAAGATCATCACTAAGACCAATACTCAAGGTGATTTTACCATTGACTACGTTACCTAAAATGACCAGCGTATTAGCAGCTGATTTAAGTTTAAAAACCAAATCCTTCACACTACCTGCATCTAATGAGGTACGGGCTACTATGGCACGAGCATCGCCAAAGGGTACAGCACTATTTTCCAAATCGCCAACCGCACTCATTGCTTTCTCTTTGCGTAATGCATCAATTTCTTTCTGCGCAGTCGACTCCTTTTCTTTGAGTTGTTGTAAGGCACTTGCTAAATCCTGCGGATGCTTCAATACCGCTGCCGCTGCACGGAGTTTTTCTAGTTCACCATTTACATAATTCAGAGCACCTAAACCGGTCACCGCTTCAACGCGTCGAACACCTGCTGCAACAGCACCTTCAGAAATAAACTTGAAGAGGCCTATCGATCCGGTAGCCGGCACATGAATTCCACCACAAAGTTCGACTGAAGAACCAAACCTAATGGCACGAACAGTGTCGCCGTATTTTTCACCAAAAAGCGCCATGGCGCCCATTGCTTTGGCTTCACCAATAGGTATGTTTCGGAATTCATCCAATTTAAAATTGGCTTGGATGCGAGCATTCACCTTTGCTTCAATAGCCGCAAGTTCATCCGCACTTACCTTTTGAAAATGTGAAAAATCAAAACGCAGATAATCCGGACGGACAAGCGATCCTTTTTGCTCCACATGAGTGCCCAGGACTTCACGCAACGCTTCATGCATTAGATGCGTCGCACTATGGTTTTTAGCCGTTTCATTCCGGTCGGCAACATGCACTAATGCTTTCCACTGCCCGCCTATATTTGCCGGAATGGTATCGGCAAAATGTACGATAACACCATTCTCCTTTTTAGTGTCGGATATGTTAATGATTTGATCGCCTTGTTCTAAGGTTCCAGTATCTCCGATTTGTCCTCCTCCCTCTGGATAGAACGGAGTCAAGGAAAGAACCAATTGGTAAAATTGCTTTTTCTTAGTACTCACTTTACGGTACCTCGTAATACGTACATCTACCTCAGTATAATCGTACCCGACAAATTCTTCTTTATCGTCCTTCTCTAATTCAATCCAATCGTCTGTGCTGAGTTTCGTAGCTGCACGCGAACGCTCTTTCTGAGCCGTCATTTCTGCTGTAAACCCTGCCATGTCTACGCTGCGTTTATTCTCGCGCATGATCAGCTCAGTCAAGTCAATGGGAAAACCATAGGTATCATACAATTCGAAGGCACGCTGACCGTCCAATACTTTGGCGTCTCCAGCTAAAAATTCTTCCAATTTCGCTAGGCCTTGCGCCAGCGTCTTCAAAAAGCTGTTTTCTTCCTCTTCAATCACTTTTTCGACTAATGCGCGCTGCGCAGTCAGTTCAGGGAAAAATTCACCCATCTCTTGATCTAAGATCGCTACCAATTTATACATAAATGGCTCCTTCAGATTCAGATAAGAGAATCCGTAGCGAATAGCGCGGCGCAGAATACGACGAATGACATAACCTGCCCCCGAACTTGCCGGCAACTGCCCGTCCGCTATAGCAAACGCCACAGCACGAATATGATCTGCAATCACGCGCTGTGCAATATCTGTAGCTTCCGAAACACCGTATGCGGTACCAGAAACGGAAGAGATTTTTGACAACAGCGGTGTGAACACATCCGTGTCGTAATTAGATTGTTTGCCTTGTAAGGCCATACATAAGCGCTCAAAGCCCATGCCTGTATCAATATGCTTTGCGGGTAAATTCTCTAATTCTCCACTGGCCTTACGGTTATATTGCATGAATACAAGATTCCAAATCTCGACCACTTGCGGATGATCTGCATTCACTAAAGTACCTCCATCTATTTTGACGCGCTCCAGGTCATCTCGAAGATCAACATGAATCTCTGAACATGGACCACATGGACCAATTTCGCCCATTTCCCAAAAATTATCTTTCTTCGATCCATCGATAATCCGGTCTATAGTAGTGTGCTTCAACCACATGTTCGCAGCTTCGTTGTCGCGCTCCAGCTTCTCGCTGGTATCGCCACCGAAAACACTCACATACAATCTATCCTTTTCTATACCGTACACATCCGTCAGTAATTCCCAGGCCCAATCAATGGCTTCTTGCTTGAAATAATCACCTATGGACCAGTTGCCCAACATCTCAAAGAGCGTATGGTGATACGTATCGTGACCCACCTCATCCAAATCATTGTGCTTCCCGCTCACCCGTAGACACTTTTGCGTATCGGCAATACGGTTATTTTTAGGGGTCGCGTTCCCCAGGAAGTAATCTTTAAAAGGGTTCATTCCCGCATTGATAAACATCAGCGTAGGATCGTTTTTGTTTACCACGGGCGCAGAAGCCACTATTTCATGACCTTTTTCCTCAAAAAACTGAAGGAATTTGCGACGTATCTCCTTAGAAGTCAGCATACTGTGAATATTTCCCTGGATAGGATGGTTATGTTGTTTATCTAAAATCGTTTCTTTGTGGCACAATATTCGCGTAGAAATTGCATCTAAGCAAAAATAACGCACAAAGTATGGCTAAAGTAAAATACATCTATGATTCTAAAACGCTCTCTTACAGGAAGATAGAGCGTACGTGGAAACAAAAGTTGCAAGACGCCACTGTTTTTGGCGCCGTTGCAGTGGCTTTTGGTGTAGTTTTCTATTTAGCTGCCGACCTTTGGTTTGAGAGTCCTAAAGAGCGCAGAATGAAGCGTGAATTAGAAAATATGGTCCTTCAATACGAACTGATGGATGGAAAATTAGACCAGCTCACAGAAGTACTTGGTGATATTGAAAAACGCGACGACGAAATTTATCGTACCATTTTTGAGGCCGGTCCTATTCCAACTGAAGTTCGCACTGCTGGCTTTGGTGGTGCAAATCGCTACCGCAACCTTGAAGGCTTCGAAAACTCAGAGCTGTTAATGGATACTAGACAGAAATTAGATCAAGTCGCAAGTCGCGCTTACGTCCAATCAACCAGTTTCGACGATGTGGTAGAGATGGCGCGTAACAAAGAAAAAATGCTGGCTGCCATACCGGCCATACAACCAGTAGCAAATAAGAATCTCAAGAAAATGGCATCCGGATACGGCTACCGCATCCATCCCATTTATAAAGTACGCAAAATGCATTGGGGCACTGACTTCTCAGCGCCAACAGGAACACCTATTTATGCCACAGGTGACGGAAAAGTAACGACTTATAAACGAAGTCGCTCTGGTTACGGACGTCATATTGTGATTGACCACGGTTTTGGCTACAAAACGCTGTACGGTCATATGAGCAAAATCGAAGTCCGCAGAGGACAGCGTGTTAAACGCGGGGATGTTATTGGATATATTGGATCAACCGGATCTTCTACGGCACCACACCTCCACTATGAGGTTATGAAAGACGGTCGAAAAATCAATCCTATCAATTACTTCTTTAACGACCTTTCACCGGAAGAATATGAAGAAATGCTCCTCATTTCAAGTCACTCTAACCAGAGCTTTGACTAAGCAGACGTTCGCTGAAAAAAAGAGCGTATCTTTCCTAACATGAACGGCATTACCTTGGATCATTTAGACAAACTGTACTACTCGATAGGAGAAGTATCTGAATTGTTACAAATCAACGCCTCCAATATCCGTTATTGGGAAAAGGAGTTTCCTAAACTCAAACCCAAGAAGAGTTCACGCGGTAATCGAAAATTCACCAAAGAAGATATTTTGCTTCTTGCAGCGATCAAAGAATTGGTGAAAGAAAAAGGCTTCACTATAGATGGCGCACGAAAAAAACTTCAAGCTTCTAAAAAAGAAGATGTTGTAGTCCAGCGCGAAGTGGTTGAGAAATTGACTTATATCAAAGGAGAGTTGCAGAAGATTCTCCGAACCATGAAAGCACAATAAACCTAACCTAAAATACCTTTTAATGAAAAAATCAACGATCACCTTATTAGTAGTTGTTGGTATCCTTGTAGCTTTAGTTAGCTCGGTGGTTGGGTCTTACAACGGCCTGGTAACTCTTGACGAAGAGACCAACGGAAAGTGGGCGCAAGTAGAAAGCGCCTATCAACGTCGTGCAGACCTTATTCCCAATCTCGTAAATACAGTGAAAGGTTATGCAGAATTTGAGCAAGAAACTTTAACAGGTGTTATCGAAGCGCGTGCAAAAGCAACAGGCATAAACGTAGACGCAAATAACCTTAGTCCTGAAGCTATTGCGAACTTTCAAGCCGCACAGAGTCAGCTCAGCGGTTCATTATCTCGCCTAATGGTCACAGTAGAGCGCTATCCAGATCTTAAAGCGAATCAAAGTTTCCTTGGATTACAAAGCCAATTGGAAGGCACGGAGAATCGAATCAAGATTGAACGCGACAGATATAATGTGAGTGTGAAGGATTTTAATGCCACTATTCGTAAGTTCCCTAAAACAATTATTGCCTCGAGCTTTGGTTTTGAAAAGAAGGGGTACTTCGAGGCAGATGCAGGAAGCGAGACGGCACCTGAAGTCCAGTTCTAATGAGTGATTACATACGTACACTACTCTCGGAAAAACAAGAGCAAGCCTTAGTCCATGCAATTAGTCAGGCGGAGCTCCATACCTCGGGAGAAATTAGAATACACCTTGAAAAGTCTATCGGAAACTCTTCGGCACAGCAGCGTGCGAAGAAATGGTTTGGCAAATTAGAAATGCATAAAACTGCGGAGAAAAACGGTGTATTGTTCTATCTAGCCATCAAAGATCGCAAATTAGCAATTTGGGCTGGTGAAGGAATCAATGCGAAAGTTCCTGCAAATTTCTGGCAAGAAATCATCAACCTCATTATTGCAGAGTTTAAAGTAGAACACTTCTCCGAAGGGCTAATAGCTGGTGTAGAAAAAACAGGCCAAGCCCTTGGTGAATTCTTCCCACGACAAGATGATGATATAGACGAGTTGTCCAATGAAATTTCTAAAGGCTAGCCTATGAAACGTTGGATACTTCTACTGCTATTGCCTATTTCTCTAGTAGGTCAGAATGCACAAGATTTATTGGATACTCCGGCGCCGAAGCAACTCGTTTCGGATTACAGCGACATCCTTTCACCGAACGAGGAGGCTTACCTTGAAAACCTACTGCTCAATTATGCAGATACGACCTCCACTCAAATAGCCATTGTTACCGTAGAAACTACAGGGGGAGATAATATCAACTTAATAACTGCGGAAATCGCAGCAAATTGGAAGATTGGGCAGCAAGGCAAGGATAACGGCTGTCTCATCCTCGTGGCTTCTGGAGATAGAGAAATTTCTATTCAAAATGGATACGGTCTAGAGCCCTACTTGACCGACTTCACATCCAAGCAAATCATTGAAAACGATATCCTACCTCAATTCAAGGCTGGAAGCTACTTTAAAGGACTCGTCGCTGCATCAAACGCCATCTTTGAAGTATTAAATGGCACGTATGAAGGTAAGGGTGGACGCTCAAGCTCTAACGGAATAAGCAATAGGAACTATAGGAAACTCATTTTTATAATCATTTTTATAATCATCTACCTCATTAGTAATTCTCGTGGTGGCGGTGGTGGCTATCGCACTGGTCCTTTCGGCTGGGGCATGGGTTCCGCGGGCTACACCATGGGTAGCATGGGACGCTCCGGCGGAGGTGGAGGATTCTCTAGCGGTGGCTTCGGCGGCTTCGGAGGAGGGGGTTTCGGAGGTGGAGGAGCCTCTGGAGGATGGTAAGAAGAATATTTATAAAAAAACCCGCGGGCATGTCCCGCGGGTTTTTAGTTTTAAAAATTGGCTTGCCTAGAATTCGAAAGTCAAACCCGTCATGATGTTGAAAGTCGCTTGCGCATAGTAATACGCCCAATCGCCCCACATATAACCATTGGCTGCATAGGAAGTATTGCCCAAGTTTCTGAGCTCCACAAACCCAATCAAACGCTGCACATCGCTGCAGTTCCAAGTGTACGAGGTACGTGCATTTATGACATGATAGGCTGGCAGGCTGTGCGCTTGCAACCCTTCATTCGATAGGTACTGCTTACCAACGTATTGGTTCCATAGCGTAGCTTCAAACCCTTTTTTCGCATACGTCAAGCGTGCACTGGCCACTGCGCCAGGTGAGAAGGCAATTGGAGTGTTGTCTATAACCGAAGAGGTAGGATCACTTACCCAGTTCACATTCTCATTCTGACTCAACGCCACGTTGGCCGACGCCGAAAGCGCCGAAGTCAACTCATACGCACCGGTAAACTCTAGCCCTTGACGGAAGCTCTGTCCAACGTTTTCACGGATTGGATAGCCCTGAGCATCGATAGCACCAGTAAGTACCAATTGATTCTGGTACTGCTGACGATAGGCGTTCACATCAAAAGCCCATTTATCCCCTGCATTACGATAATTTAATTCCACATCCAGCATGCGCTCAGCATCGAGTTCATCTGCAGAAGCTGCATACTGTAAATCTGTGCGGTTCGGCTCGCGGTGACCTACACCTGCATATGCTCCTAAAATTTGGTTTTTACCTAAGTCGTAGGTCAACCCAATCTTTGGATTGAAGAAATTGAAGGTGCGTTCGAAGTTGGCCGGGCCGGTTGCTGAGCCACCGGTTGAATTGTGGTTCACATAACGGTATTGTGCATCAGCGTAGACCAATAGATTGTTGCTAGTCACCGCGTATTTCGCGTAGATGTTCGCATCGTCTTTAACGGCATTACCCGTATAGTAATCTCCGTCAAGGGTACTTACGTTAGGATTGTTCGCCCAAATAACGCGACCGAAGTGTGCACCCTCATAACGATGCGCTCCACCACCCAGTTGCAAACGCTGGCCACCATTCTCGTAAGACCATGATGCAGTTGCTCCATAAAAGTCGTTGTCCAACCATTTGCGAGAAACTACATCTCCAAATGCTACAGTATCTCCTGCAGCGATGTAATTCATTAATCCAAAATCGGCAAAAGCATATCCCTGATTGTATTCTTCATAGTACCCAGCACCGGCTGTATGGTGCAATGCTGCGGCTAAAGTTCCGCCAAAGAGATTCGAATAGCGGTAATGCAATTGGGTGTGTTCTTGGCCGTAGTTATCCACCTGATCGTCATAGGTTCCTATTACACTCCAAGTGTCGTCATACAATGCCCCTGCAGCGTTGAACTGAGGATAAGCATCGGGACCGTACATAGTGGTAGAATCCACTCCATACCAAGCTTGGTAAGTACGTTCGCCACCGCCAAAGCGCACTGCCTCAACGTAATGACCGCCACCGGCAAAACCAGCGCTCACGTAGTACGATTGCAGGTCTGAGGATGCGCGTTCTACATACCCGTTTGAAGTGATGGAAGAGATGCGCGTATTCATCCAAAAACCGCTTTCAGATTTCCCCGTGCTTGCTTCCATAGTAGCACGTTGTGTGCCATAGGATCCAGCACCCAAAGTAATGCGACCGCCTTTTTCGCCAGCTCCCAAGGTGCTCAGACCCAAGCTCGCTCCAAAAGCACCTGAACCGTTGGTCGAAGTTCCAACGCCTTTCTGCAATTGGATGGCGTTTGTGGAAGACATGAGATCCGGTGTATTCACCCAAAACACCCCATGACTTTCCGCATCGTTCATTGGAATGCCGTTGACCGTAACATTAATGCGTGTAATGTCTGAACCACGCACGCGCATGTTTGTATAACCCACACCGTTTCCAGCATCGGAGAAACTGACTACACCTGCGATATCTTGTAAGACGTAGGGAAGATCGCGCCCAGTATTGAGCGCCTCAATATCCTTATCTGTTAAATTAATCTGAGCAATAGGGTCGTCTTTTTGCGCCCAAGTGCCTAATAC
>JAKMEB010000115.1 GCA_022426185.1 Schleiferiaceae bacterium | reverse complement strand
ATTAAAAGCACCAATCCACTTGCAGTGGGTGATAGCGTGCGCTTTGAAGAGGAAGATACTGCACCAGAATTGGGCATCATTAGCGGAATTGAAACGCGCAAAAATTACATCATTCGAAAGAGTGTCAACCTGAGCAAACGCGTGCATATTATTGCAGCAAATATGGACCAGGCACTTTTGGTGACTACCCTTGCGCAACCTGCTACCTCAACGGGTTTTATGGACCGATTCCTTGCTACAGCAGAGGCCTACAACATTCCAGCAGTCATTGTTTTTAATAAATGTGATGTTTATACAGAGGAACTTCAAGATGAACTCATGTATCGCAAGGCCGTTTACCAATCCATCGGCTACCGGTGTATTGAAACCTCTGCAATAAAAGGCCAAGGACTGGAAGAATTAAAAGACCTCCTGAAAGATAAAACCACCCTCCTCAGTGGACACAGTGGCGTCGGCAAAAGCACTTTAATTAACGCAATAGAACCGCAGCTTGAACTTAGAACCGCGGAAGTAAGTAGCAGCCATAATAAGGGCCAACATACCACTACCTATGCCGAAATGCATCCCCTTGGTTTTGGAGGAGATATTATTGATACGCCGGGAATCAAAGGTTTTGGACTAGTCAATATGGAAAAGGAAGAAATCAGTCACTTTTTTCCAGAGATTTTCGCACTGAGCAAAACTTGTAAATACCACAATTGCCTGCATGTAAACGAGCCGCAGTGTGCCGTGAAGGATGCATTAAATGAAAATCGTATTGCGCCTACGCGCTACGAAAGCTATATTAACCAATTAAACGATCACGATGAAACTACCCATTATCGCAGCACTGAGTATTAGTGTATTGAGCCTTTCCTCATGTGGAGGGGCAAAAACTACGAGTACCGTCCCTGTTGAAGAAGTTCAACTAGAAAAGCCACGTAATACTGCACTGGAATGGTCCGCTGCAAATTCTGATGCACGCTACATACACCGCCAGCTTTTTGATTTAGCAACACAGCGGCTTGCGGCCAAGGTGAATAGCGGTAGATCTAACCAAGCCGTATTCATTGATGCTTCATTTTTATTATTACCTCAAGAGGCAACGTTTCATTTTTTTAGTGAAATGCGAACTCCTGGAGACGGCTTCCGTCCACAGGAGTTGTTTGAATTCGCCAAATTTGAGTTTGACCCAGCGGCGATGGAATTTATTCGATTCTGTCACGAAAACGGAGTTGAAATATTACTAACCTCCACCGAGATGGACAGTCGTGCGATCATTGAAGAATTGATGAAGAAGAATTACACCATACAAGGTTCTAATATAGAAGGGGAACCACGCTACGGTCGCTATTCCAACAACATTACCTTGAACGAATACGCACAACAGGACCGCCTTGCACTGATACTGACCACAAGCCTAGGTGAGGCAACTGCACTAACAGGGATGGGGAATCCTAAGAGCATTGAAGTAGACGAAGTATTTAAAAGATTTGGGTCGAAAGTCATCCTTTTTCCTAACCCAACCTTTAACAAAAAATAACGCATGCGCGCGCTACTGCAACGTGTCTCCCAAGCGAGTGTCACTGTGAACGGTAAGGTGCAGAATGCAATAAATTCAGGGCTACTCATCTTTCTTGGTGTGGAACCTGAGGATACGGAAGCGGATGCGAATTGGCTCAGTAGTAAAATCGCCAAAATGCGACTCTTCCCGGATTCTGAAGGAGTAATGAACGACAGCATCATGGATGCGCAAGGTGAATTCCTTGTCATCAGCCAGTTCACCCTTCACGCCAGCGTTAAAAAAGGAAACCGCCCCAGCTATTATAAAGCAGCTCGACCGTCTCATGCGGAACCCATGTACGAACACTTCATGGAGCAACTTTGGATGGACAGTGGGTTGGTAGTTAAATCCGGTACCTTTGGTGCGGATATGAAAGTTGGATTGATCAATGACGGTCCCATCACCATATGGATGGATTCAAAAAACAAAGAATAGTATGGCACTAGACCCGATAAACATCAATAATGATTTGCCCTTGGGCAAACTTCAAGAAGAGGTACACGAGTGGATTGCAGCGCATGGAGTACGCTATTTCAATGAGCTGACCAACATGGCCCAGCTTACCGAAGAAGTGGGAGAAGTGGCTCGAATCATCGCTAGGCGTTACGGTGAGCAAAGTGAAAAAGAAAGCGACAAATCCAAGGACCTCGGTGAAGAACTCAGCGATGTACTCTTTGTCCTACTGTGCTTATCCAATCAAACCGGTACAGACTTGCAAGCCGCATTCGATAAAAAAATGGATCTCAAACGAGATCGAGACCACAACAGACATCATAATAATGAAAAATTGAAGTAGTAAAAAAGCCGCCCAATGGGCGGCTTTTTTATGCCTTGAAAATTTTTAACGAAATCTAAATTCCAGTCCCGTGCTGACCCAGCGGCCGGGCTGAATGACATTACCTCGATCGTAATACGCTGCATCCAAAGCGTTGTTGATGTTTACGAATGCCTGGAACGGGAATTGGCGTTTGAAGATTCCTCCTGCAGGTGCATAGTACAATTTGAAATCTACCAGCGCAAACGGATCATAATTCACCTCTTCTCCCCCAATACTCATATAGGTGCCTACACGATCTTGTAGGGTAATACTGTAATTCAAGAAGAACCCAAGACCCAAGCGCTGTGTAGCACGCGCATTAATTTTTGCTTGTAAATAGTCGAGCGCATAGAGACTCGAGAAATCTACTTCGGGCGTAACACCGCGCATGAAAGCAGCCTGAACAGTCGCATTACGCAAAAGCGCCTTTCGCTTCGGTGCATTGTACTGCATTCCACCCTCGATACCTGTCAAAGCCAGTGAAGTAATGTTTGAGGCATAGGCGATAGGATCCCCTGCATACGATACCCAATCAATCAGATCTTTAGAACGTCTGTGAAACAATGCCGCAGAAGAATAGACCTGTCCGGATTTTTGCTTGTAGCCCAATTCATAATTCCACGCCGACTCCGGACTTAAATCTAATGAACCTTGCGCACCACCACGATTGTAATACAAATCGGTATAAGTAGGATAGCGCATGGACCGGTTCGCCGTCGCATACAACGATGCGTCTTTAGTCAGACGGTACAATACGTCCAGTGAAGGAGCGAAGAAATACGATGAATCACCACGAGGACCGTAGTTGTTATTCAACATAGCTCCGGCACTCAGCTGGTAACGCTCCCGGGTATATTTGTGCTCTACGTAAAATGAAAAGTCCGTAGTAGAAGCGCCTTTGTCCATGGTATAGCCATCCCATCCCGGCACGAGGTACACATCCCCATAATCCCCACCTAGCACATTAGAATGAATCTCATCAAAGCGCAGGTTATACCCTAAGCTTGTCTGATGCATTACATTCCAACGGTGTGTTGCAACCATATTCTGATTAAAAACTAACGTTTGATGAAAGTTGGGGCCGCTGTACCAAGAAGCCGCAGTATCGCCATCTGCCGCGCGGTAATAACGACCATTTGAAAGCTTGTCGTATGCAACATTACTTGCGTCAAAACCGCCTAGGCCCGCCGTTTCGCGGTACAATTCGAAGCGGTCCGTACCTGTAACGAGATTCATATTAAACCTAAAATCCGTATTCAATCCTATTGACTCGTCTAATTTCAAACCAAAAATGCGCGTCGAAGTCGCTTCAAATTGGTCCGGAAATGCAGAGGTGTAATAGTTCTGTGCACCAAAGGCTTTCTGATTTTCCGCATAAAAGATGGAGATATGCCCTTTTTCCTTACCCAATTTAAACTCGCGTTCAAGATTGACAAAGAGCTTACTACTTTCAAAATCTGTGTTGGCTATGTACCCGGCTGTTTTTTGAGACTGCTGACCTAACTGTACGCCCCATTTACCCATCTTTTTACCTACATAAAAGCTTGAGTTTAACAAGCCATTTTCGCCCGTGGTCAGTGCATAACCGGCGTTAAATTTATGTGGTGCTGATTTTAAAACTATGTTCACGACCCCAGTCATCGCGCCAATTCCATGCGCATTCGTAGCACCACCTTGAATCACTTCGATTCGGTCGATCATCTGCAACGGAACCGGCAAATTCATGTTGTGATGCCCAGTTTGCGGGTTGTTCATTCGAACACCATTGACCAATACTAAAGTTTGATCAAAAGTACCGCCCCGAACACCCAGGTCGCCCTGTACATCTAGGGGTCCGCGTTGACGCATATCAACACTCCCCATGTAATCCAACAACTCATTAATGTTATTTACGGGAAGCTCCTGAATTTGCTTCGCCGTTAAAACCGTAATCTGACGAGTTGCAGCGGCATAAGTGGTTTTCGCCAAAGACGAACTCACCTCTACCTCGTTTAATTCTATTGATTTATCCTGTTTAGCAACGATGCCTCGAAAACCCTTGCGTTGTCCAAACTCTTGAGCTGTACTGGCTAAAACTATGAGTAGACATCCTAGTGTAAGTATGTATTTCATTTCTTATGTGTTGGACTACGAAGATAGAACCTAGTCTTAGCCTACTATACTTCGTTTCAAAAAAAATCCCCACAACTCTGTGAGTTGCGGGGATCTGTATGGAGTTCATCTAACGTTTAACTTGCTAGAACGGAGATCATATTATTTTTACACTCAATAACGCCGCCGCTTACCTCTACGGTGCACAGCTTATCGTCTGAGGTATCAAGGATGACCTGAGAGCTCAAATGATCTAGAGTTCTTGTATCGTCAGCCACTCGAATGCTTACTGTACCTGCAGCAAGCGACGCAATGATGGGTGCGTGATCTTTCAGGATTTGGAACAAACCGTCCTTACCTGGAAGCTTCACTGAAC
>JAKMEB010000106.1 GCA_022426185.1 Schleiferiaceae bacterium | reverse complement strand
ACCCTAATGATGCCTCCAACGAAGACGGCTTAATCGCATTGGCTTGGGAACTCAACCCTGAGCTTTATGATCGGCTTTATCCGCTCGGAATCTTTCCGGGGTTTGAGCAAGAAGGGGTTGTTTTTTGGTTTTCTCCAGAGGTTCGTAGCATTACAGTTACGGACCAAGTGAAAATCTCAAAGAGTATGCGGCCTTACATCAACAGAAAAAAGTGGCGATTCTCTGTCAACACAGCATTTGAACAGGTATTGGATAAGTGCAGTGCCGTAGAGCGACCTGGACAAGCAGGTACCTGGGTTACTGAAAAGTTTCGTGAAAATTTTCTCGAGCTCCACAAAGAAGGAAAGGGCTACAGTTTCGAAGTCTGGGACGGTGAAGAACTTGTAGGAGGTACTTTTGGTATCATTACAGGTGAAATCTTCGTAGGTGAGAGTATGTTTCATACCCAAACCAATGCTTCTAAATATGCCTACATCGGCATGTGTCAATACTTGCATACTGCTGGAATTGTTGCCGTAGATAACCAACTCCCAACAGAACATCTCGACAGCCTTGGTGCAATTAATATCGACCGTGATGAATTTTTGGATATCATGCGAAAACATGCAGGATTAGCAGCTGAAGATGCCGTTGTGCCGGAGGCAGCACATTTTCTATTGTCGCTCTAGTGGCGTTCGTTCCAAATCGTGCTCAGCGTATTCAAACTCAAAACACTACCCGCAATGAGGGCTCCTGGAATGAGGCTTAAATAGGCTTTCCCGGTGATGAGATAAGGATAGTATTCGCGTATCATCCCGCCCCAAGAGGGAACTGGTGGCTGGGCACCAATGCCTAAAAAGCTCAGTCCACTTTCGATAAGAAGGGCGCTCGCAAAATTAGTAGCACATATGACCACAAGCGGTCCCCATGTATTAGGGAGTATTTCTTTGAATATAATGTGCGGTGTAGAGAATCCTAATACTTTAGCGGCCTCGACGTATTCCTTCGATTTTTCTCCTAAAAATTGGCCTCGTATTACCCTGGCGACTTCTACCCACATGGTAAGGCCAACTGCAATGAAGACTTGAACGATTCCCTTACCCAAGACGAAAGTCAATGCAATTACCAAAAGAAGGGTTGGGATGGACCACAATACCGACATAGCCCACGTAAGAAACTGGTCTAATCTTCCACCGTAATAGCCAGCAAAGGCACCTACAGGAATTCCAATAAGCAGTGAGATGCCAACAGCGATGAATCCAACAGTAAGGCTTATTCTACTGCCCAAAATGACTCGAGAAAAGTGATCTCTCCCATATTTATCGGTCCCAAACAAATGCATACCCATATCGGTGTTGCTGCCAGGTCCTAAGAGCGTTCGACCAGTATCCATGTCATTGGCATTGGCGGTTTGATCCAACACCACCAAAGGCGCTGCGATTGCCATAACGACAACGAGCGTCAAAAAACCTAAGGCAATTTTTTGCGCCAGTTGCAACTGTGCTATGCTAGTGCGCCAATTCACCTACTATCGTATTCGCTTCACGCAGCACAAGGTCTTTTGAAAGTCCTTTGTACCATTTCTGATATATTTCCGCTTGGGCACTGTCAGTTGCCACAGTTGGATGATGGTCTAGGGGAACAATCCCTAGACTGTCGTTGAGTTTAGATAGGTTTTTATATGCTTCACTAGCCAACTTTATAGAATCTTGAAAAGCAAGGTAATTCTCGTAATTCAGTGGAATCCATGTACCCTTATCGCCTTCTGCAATCCAATCCGCATAGGCCTCATATTTCTTAAATGCAGGATTCGCAGGTACACGTTTTAGGGCCGATTTTCTGGCTTTTGCGAACTGCTTCTCCCAATGCGATAATGGCGTGTAGTTTGCTTGTTCTACAGAATCAATGGCCAGTGCATTTTCGTATTCCTTTTCACCAATCTCGATACCGTCGTAAGCACCGGGTAATGAAATGTCCGGGGTTACGCCTTGAAGTTGAGTCGTCCCGCCTGAAATACGATAAAATTTCTCCGTAGTGATTTTAATGGCGCCAAGCGGTTTAAGCTGGTTCATAGATGCAGGAACGGCGCGGTCAAAGTCGAACATGTTCTGGACCGTACCCTTGCCATAGGTAGATTTTGAAGGACCCACAATCAAGGCGCGACCGCGGTCTTGCAGTGCAGCACTCACAATTTCTGATGCGGATGCACTGTATTCGTTTACTAAAACCACTAGTGGTCCATCCCAATAGATTTCGCTGCTGCGATTGTTTTTAGCGCGTGTTCCGCTTTGGAAATTTTTCACTTGAACCATAGGTCCATTTCCAGTAAACAGTCCAGCGATTTCTATGGCTGCTTGTAATGAACCTCCACCGTTTCCTCGGAGGTCAAGAATCATTCCTTCAACCCCAGCTTCTTTGAGTTTGACGATCTCATTTTTGACGTCCTCTGCTGCATTGTGGTTGTTTTTGTCATAGAAGTTGACATAGAACTTAGGCAGTCTGATGTAGCCCGTTTTACCAGTGCCTTCTTGAAGTAATTCACCGGTTTTTTTATCATAAACGGCACCGTCCAGAATGGTGCTACGGGCAAAGGTGCTTTCAATTTCGACGATATCACGGATGATGGGGATGACTTGTCTCGCGCCGTCTTTCTTTTTTACAGTTAAGCGCACTTCACTGCCTTTTTTACCTCGAATGAGTTCGATGCCGTCACGCACTTTGTAGCCAACCACGTCTATGGGTTCATCTTCACCCTGGGCAACGGCTAAAATTTTATCTCCTGCTTCCAGATCGCCTTGTCTCCAGCAGGCAGAACCTACGATGATGCGCTCGATGGTGATGTAGTCCCCGTCCTGCTTTAATTGAGCCCCGATACCTTCAAACTGACCGGTCATACTCAGTTCGAAATCTTCGTTCTGCTGCGGCGCGAGGTATGAGGTGTGTGGATCAAAAGCTTCGCAATACGCATTCATATACATGCCAAACCATTCTAATCGACTCACGTCCATAAGATCATCATGCCATTCGTTTTGCAACTCTAATTCCTTCTCGCGTGCCTTTTCTTCGAGCACTTCAAAAGACTTTAATTCCACAGTTTCGTCGGTTGCGGCATCTTCTTTTTGTGCACGATCCTTTTCATAAATGCGATTCAACACGCGCCACTTTAAATGTTTGCGCCAAAATTCTATATGCTCCTCACTATTTTGAGCGAAGGTTCTAGATTCAGGATTATTTCCTATGCGCTCGTCCACGGTGTAGTCGAAAGGTTCTGAAAGGAGTTGCGTGTAGATTTCCTTGGAGGCATCTATGGAGTATGTGATTAAAGCATAGCTGAGAGTGAAAAATCTAGTGTCCCCTAACTGGAAAAGGATGTCTAAATCTTCTTTATAACTCGCCAATTGGCCAACCTCATTCTGCGTTAAAAACAGTTTATTATAATCTAAGGTGCTGAGGTAATTTTCATAGACCTCTTGGCTCAATGCATCGTCAACTTCTTTCGGCTGCAAGTGCACATTCGTTAAGGCGTCGCGCACGAGAGAAAAGATGACCGCCTCTTTTTCCTCTTCCGGACCGAACCATTTAAATCCTAAAACAACCAAAGCTCCCACGACGAGTGGGAGTAAATATTTGAGATTTTTTCGCTGCATAAGTCTCTGAATCATAGAATAAGCAAGGTACAATCTTTGTTCCAAGCTACAGCAATAGGAACGTTAAAGGAATGCAAACGCGAAGGCAATGACATAAGTCCGTTAAAGGCAAAATGTTACTTACCTTTGCACCCCCTTTTGAGGGGAGTTTTGCAACAATTAATTCTACAGTAATGAACATCAGCAAGAACGAAGTAGACGCACTAAACCTTTTAGTGAACATTGAAATCACCCCAGAAGATTACCAAGCCAAGGTGAGCGATGCATTGGAAAATTACCGCAAGCGCGCAAATATTCCGGGATTCCGTCCAGGTAAAGTGCCCATGGGTTTGATCAAAAAGCAATATGGTAAAGGTGTACTGATTGAAGAAATCAACAACCTCTTGCAAGACAATATCTACAAGTACATTACCGATGAAAAGCTCAATATACTTGGCAATCCTATGCCAATCGAGCAGCCAGATTTAGATTTCAAAAGCGATGAAACGTTCAATTTCCAATTTGAACTAGGCTTGAGCCCAGAATTTGAGGTAGGCATCTCAAAGAAAAATAAGGTGAAAGCGGTTAAAGTAGTTGCGGATAAAAAAGTACTAGACACTTACGTTGAGGACATCCGTAACCGTTACGGAAAAATGTCTGCTCCAGAAAAACCAGAAGTTACAGATATGTTCCACGGGACATTTACTGAAGTGGATGCTGAAGGTGCAGCTGTAGAAGGCGGAATCGTGAAAGAAGATACCCAGATGATGGGTTCCAACTTGAAAACAAAGAAAGCACAAGGCGAATGGTGTAAAGCCGAAGCTGGTGCTGTGCTGCCTATCGAAGTAGCGAAGAGTTTTGCAAAGGGCTACAATGCTGCAGGTCTAATGGGCGTTACGGACGCGCAATTAGAAGCTTCTACAGGTCTATTCCACTTCGAGCTTAAGAGCGTTGCACGTATGGAACCTGCTGAAATGAATCAAGAGTTCTTCGATAAAGTATATGGAGAAGGCGTGGTGACCAGTGAGGCTGAAATGCGCGATAAAATGAAAGAAGAAGCCGAACGCATGTACATGAACGAATCGGATCAGTATTTCCTGAATAATGTGGCAGAGTACTTATTGGATAAAACCAAATTTGACCTTCCAGTGGCATTCTTGAAAAAGTGGATGCAGACCTCAGGTGAAAAGCCAGTTTCTGCTGAAGAGATTGAAGCAGATTGGGAGAAAACGGAACGCGGTTTGCGTTACCAGCTGATTGAAAACAAGGTCATTCAAATGGGTGAAATTTCTGTTTCTCAAGAAGAGCTGGTAGACCATACCGTTGGAATGGTCAAGGCACAATTCCAACAATACGGACAGCAGGCAATGGACGACGAAATGTTGAAAGGCATTGCTGAAAACGCGTTGAAGAACGAAGAAGAAGCACGTCGTATCAATGACCAGGTGTACAATGCCAAATTATTGACCTACTACAAAGAAAGTTTTAAGGTGGATGAGAAGGAAGTTACCTACGATGAATTCATTAAATTGGTAACGGAAAACGCATAAGCATTCCATCACTTTAGAAAATTAGATTTCATGGATTTCGGAAAAGAATTCAAAAAGTACGCGACACAACATGCCGGGATTAACAGCATGTATGTAGATCAATATGTTGATGCTTCGTTAACGCCCTATATTATTGAAGAGCGTCAGATGAATGTTGCACAAATGGACGTTTTTTCGCGCCTAATGATGGATCGTATCATCTTTTTAGGCACCGGAATCAATGACCAAGTTGCGAATATTGTTCAGGCTCAATTGCTCTTTTTAGAAAGTGCAGATGCGAAGAAGGACATTCAGATTTATATTAATTCTCCGGGCGGTTCTGTGTATGCCGGATTAGGTATTTACGATACCATGCAAGTGGTAAACCCAGATGTAGCTACCATTTGTACTGGAATGGCCGCCTCGATGGGTGCCGTATTGATGTGTGCCGGTACTGCTGGAAAGCGCTCTGCTTTAAAACACAGTCGTATTATGATTCACCAGCCTATGGGTGGTGCGCAAGGTCAGGCCTCTGATATGGAAATTACATTGACGGAGATACTCAAGCTGAAAAAGGAATTGTACAGCATCATTGCTCACCACAGTGGGCAGCCTTTTGACAAGGTCGAAGCGGATTCTGATCGTGATTATTGGATGACCTCAGGCGAGGCCAAAGAATACGGCATGGTAGATGAAATTCTTTTAGGGAAGAGTCAGGCCAAATAATGAGCGAAGAAACCAACATACATTGTTCTTTTTGCGGACGCAGTAAGACAGAAGCCGAAATGATGATTGCAGGAGTGGATGCCCACATCTGCGATCGTTGTGTGGAACAAGCAGGAGGCATCTTGCACACTGAGCTTGGTGAGGCCCCTCAAAGCAGCCCTTTAGATGTTGCAGGTAAGGTAGAGTTTGATTTTACGCCCGTGCAGATTAAAGCGCATCTTGACGAATACATTATTGGTCAAGAACAAGCCAAGCGTACAATGGCAGTGGCAGTGTATAATCACTACAAAAGAATCGGCCTAGTTCCTCTAAAAGATGCACCGGAGGTGGACAAGTCTAACATCGTCATCGTTGGGAATACGGGTACTGGAAAAACTTTAATGGCACGTACCATCGCCAAACTGCTCAATGTGCCTTTTACTATAGTAGATGCGACTGTATTAACAGAAGCAGGATATGTAGGTGAAGATGTTGAAAGTATATTAACCCGCTTGCTTCAAGCGGCAGATTACGATTTGCCAAAAGCACAGGTAGGTATTGTCTTTATTGACGAGATTGATAAAATTGCACGCAAAGGTGATAATCCTTCTATTACTCGCGATGTCAGTGGGGAAGGAGTGCAACAGGGTTTACTCAAACTCTTGGAAGGATCAAAGGTGAACGTTCCTCCCAAAGGGGGTAGAAAACACCCGGATCAAAAGTACATTGAGGTAGACACAACTAACATACTTTTTGTCGCAGGTGGTGCGTTCGTGGGAATTGAAAAGAAAATAGGATCGCGCTTAAATTCTGCATCCTTGGGATACTCGAAAGAGAGTCGTCAGCATGTAGAGGATGATGAGGTTCTGAGCTACATTACGCCTTCTGATCTAAAAAGCTATGGATTGATACCTGAGCTTATTGGTCGTATGCCTATTGTAACATTCATGTCACCATTGGATAAGAAGGCATTGCGCGCCATATTGACTTTGCCGAAAAACGCGCTTATCAAGCAATACCAGCATCTCTTTCACATGGATGAGATATCGCTGACTTTCGATGAAGCGGTGTACGATTACATTGTGGAAATAGCACTGGATTACAGTTTAGGTGCACGCGGTTTACGCAGTGTTTGTGAGGCTGTACTTACGGATCATATGTTTGATGCACCAGGGTTAGAAGCAAAGGAAATTCATATTACACTGGAATACGCGAAATCGCAGATTGAGCGAAGCTCGCTTCGAAAAGCCATTTGATCGAATAAAAAAAAGCCGCTCATTGAGCGGCTTTTTTATGCTAAATACTTCCTAGCGCATCGTGGTATAAACGTTCTGAACATCGTCGTCTTCCTCCAATTTTTCGATGAGTTTTTCTAACTCTTTCGTTTGCTCTTCTCCAATCTCTTTTGTCGTAGTTGGAATGTATTCAAATCCAGATTCTACTATTTCGTGGCCCAATTCTTCGAGCCCTTTAGTAATGTTACCGTAATCTGCAAATTGGCCATAAACCATGATTACCTCAGTTTCCTCGCCGTCTTTTTCTTCGACATCTTTGAATACGTCTTCCGCACCATGGTCGATCATTTCAAATTCAAGTTCTTCAACGTCTATGCTGCCCGCGGCAATCTTCACATGACATTTATGTTCGAACATAAATTCAACCGAACCAGACGTTCCTAACGAACCATCACATTTATTAAAATAGGAGCGAACATTGGCGACTGTCCGGGTATTGTTATCGGTAGCAGTCTCAACCAGCACAGCTATTCCATGCGGTCCGTATCCTTCGTATACTATAGTTTTATAGTCCGATTGATCCTTTGACATCGCTTTCTTGATCGCGCGCTCAACATTATCTTTAGGCATGTTGGCAGCTTTCGCATTTTGAAAAAGCATGCGAAGTCGGTAGTTGGAGTCAGGATTATCGCCCCCCTCTTTAACGGCCATGATGATGTCCTTGCTGATGCGAGAGAACGTTTTAGCCATCCCTGCCCAACGTTTAAACTTGCGTTCTTTCCTGAATTCAAATGCGCGTCCCATATGGCGGATTTTATATTTTATTGTTGTCCAAAAATAGCAACTATCTGCGAGCTTTCTTATTTGATGTACGCTTCTTAAGTTTCATCTCTTGAGCCTTGTGCCAGCTTTGGATTTCACTTTTCCTGCCTATCGTACTGGTAATGAAATCTTTGTCCAAATCCCAGCCTCGAGCTGGGCTGTATTCTCTCCCGTAAAAGATGATTTGTAAATGCAGTTTGTTCCATAAATCCTTTGGAAATAATCGCTTGGCATCTCTTTCTGTTTGTTCTACTGATTTACCATTGGAAAAGCCCCAACGAAACATCAAGCGTAATATGTGCGTATCTACAGGAAATGCAGGCACACCAAAGGCTTGACTCATGACGACACTGGCTGTTTTATGACCAACGCTGGGCATAGCTTCAAGGGCTTCGAAACTGACCGGCACCTCCCCACCGTATTGTTGAACTATGGTATTGCTGAATGCATGAATCCCTTTACTTTTCATTGGTACTAACCCACACGGTCTAATGATCTCAGCAATTTCCTCGACCCTAAGTTTTGCCATATCGTATGGGTTGTCCGCAACTGCGAAGAGCTTGGGAGTTATTTTGTTCACTCGCTCATCTGTGCATTGCGCACTAAGTACCACCGCAACAAGTAATGTAAAGGGATCTTTATGATCTAGCGGCACTGGAGTTTCAGGATACAAACGCTCCAATGCATCGAGGGTAAATTGTACTTTCTCTGTTTTGGTCATGTGTAAAACTATTTAATGGCTAAGAAGGTCTCTTTGAAAGAAACAAAGCTAACTTCGAGTTGTTGAGAAATAAAATGAATTAACAATGGCATTAAAAATTGGACAACAAGCCCCTTCATGGAGCGGCGTCAACCAGCACGGAGAGCACATCACGTCCGCGCAATTTTCCGGGAAGAAAGTGATTCTCTTTTTCTACCCCAAAGCGAGCACTCCAGGGTGTACTGTGGAGGCTTGTAACTTCAGGGATAACTACGTTGATTTGGTCGAAAAAGGATTTGAAGTTGTAGGTGTGAGCGCAGATACAGTAAAGCGTCAGCTCAATTTTGCATCAAAGCAAGAATTAAATTACAACCTAATTGCAGATGAGGAAAAATCCATCATTCTTGCTTTTGAAGCCTGGGGTTGGAAGAAGTTCATGGGTAAAGAATATGAGGGTATATACAGGCACACTTATGTCATCAATGAAGAGGGTGTTATCGAGCAGGTTTTAGAAAAAGTCAAAACCAAAGAGGCGACGGAACAAATCCTCGCACTCTATTAAAATTCAAATATTCTAGTAATTTATAAGAAAGGGCTTTGCCATTTGAAACAAAGTTCTACATTTGTATAAATTCTAATATTATTAGCATTCTAAGATTATGAGCGCAGACAAAGACGCCAAACTCAAGGCACTAAAACTTACCATGGATCGTATGGATAAAGCATACGGTAAAGGAACAGTAATGAAAATGGGCGATGCACCGGTGGTAGAAGTAGATTCTATTGGTACGGGCTCTTTAACATTAGACATTGCTTTAGGTGTAGGTGGCTATCCAACGGGACGTGTCATCGAGATATACGGACCAGAAAGTTCTGGTAAAACCACCTTGACCTTACACGCAATTGCGGAATGTCAGCGCAAGGGAGGTATTGCTGCATTTATAGATGCAGAGCACGCTTTTGACCGTTTTTATGCAGAGAAATTGGGCGTAAATACAGACGACCTTATCGTATCTCAACCGGATAATGGTGAGCAAGCTTTAGAGATTGCGGATAATCTCGTACGTTCAGGCGCAATAGATATATTAATTATTGACTCTGTAGCGGCTTTAACACCTAAAGCAGAGATTGAAGGCGAAATGGGAGACTCTCGAATGGGGCTTCAAGCCAGGTTAATGTCCCAAGCACTCAGAAAATTAACAGGTACTATTAGCAAGACTAATTGCTGTGTCATCTTTATTAACCAGTTGCGCGAGAAGATTGGTGTCATGTTTGGTAATCCTGAAACTACTACTGGTGGTAATGCACTGAAGTTTTACAGTTCCGTTCGACTCGATATTCGTCGTTCTACTCAAATTAAAGATGGCGATAAAGTCATGGGCAATAGAACTCGCGTCAAAGTGGTTAAGAATAAGGTCGCTCCTCCATTCCGTCTTGCAGAATTTGATATTATGTATGGCTTAGGTATTTCTAAGGCGGGGGAATTAATTGATCTTGGTGTCGAACACGATATTTTAACTAAAAGCGGATCTTGGTTTAGTTATGGGGATACGCGCCTTGGACAAGGTAGAGATACGGTAAAGCAGCTATTCATTGACAACCCAGAGCTTGCGGAAGAAGTCGAAGTTAAAATTATAGATGCATTAGCAGCCAACGCCTAGTAAAAATCGCTTGGTAATCTTTAAGTAAGGCGCTGTTTGACAGCGCCTTACTTTGTTTAAAACTAGTTAGTAAAAGTTTAAGATTCCTTAACACGCAATAGTTAAAGAGATGTTAAGGTTGATTAATTTTAAAACCGAATAACCATTTCACAAACTATAATGAAAAAAGCATTTTTACTTATTGGTGCATTAATGGCAAGTTTTGCTGTGAGTGCACAAGACGCCTCTGCTTCGGCAGATTCCTTGTTCGACATGTTGGACGAGATCACTGTTGTGTCTGAAGTGATTGATGTTGCTGTTGCTCGCGAAACGCCTGTTGCAGTTTCAACAATTTCACCTTCTGACATTGCTCTGAAAGTAGGAAACCTCGAATTTCCTGAAATCATGAATACTACTCCTGGTGTTTACGCTACCAAGCAAGGTGGAGGTTACGGTGATTCACGAATATCTCTGCGTGGTTTTGACCAGACGAACACTTCATTTTTGATCAATGGTCAGCCAGTAAATGATATGGAAAACGGTCGTTTATACTGGTCAAACTGGCAAGGTTTAACAGATGTTGCTTCTGGTATTCAGATTCAGCGCGGTTTAGGTGCTTCGAAATTGGCTGTTCCTTCTGTGGGTGGTACGATAAGTATTTTCACAAAAGCTGCTGAGAAAAAGGAAGGCGGTTCGTTAACTCAAGCTTTAGGTAACGACGGATACTTTAAGACGTCTGCTGTTTACAATACGGGCGTTAACGATAAAGGCTGGGCTACGTCATTGCTCTTGAGCAGATGGATGGGTAACGGCTACATTAATAACACGCAAGGTGAAGGTTACAACTACTTCGCATCTGTTGGTTACGCTCCTAAAGGATCAGACCACAGCTTAAACTTCACGTTCTTAGGTGCCGGTCAGTGGCACCACCAACGTGACGTATGGGTAAGTATTCGTGACTACCAAAACTTCTCTGGTGACGAAGGTTATAAAGGTGAAGGTGGTGAAATCAACCGTCGCTGGAATACAAACGGTGGTACCTTGAATGGCGAAGAGTTCTCTATGCGCCGTAACTTCTACAACAAGCCGCTCGCAACATTGAACTGGGATTGGGATATCAACTCCACATGGAAGTTGAACTCTTCATTCTATGGATCAGCAGGACGCGGTGGCGGTACTGGTCCTCGTGGTAAGAATTACTACAATGGCGACATGGACATTTTACCATTTAGAAAAGATCTTACAGAACATTACTTAGAGGATGGTAAGGGTTCTAGAAATGAGGATGGTACAATCGATTTTGATGCGCTGGTTGCTGCAAATCAAGCTACTACTGACGGTTACACCGGTGATATTTCAAACTTTGCTGGCCAAATGATAGGTTCAAATGGATTTAATGACAGCAACGTGAACCGTGCCGTATTGATTCGTCGTGCCTCTATGAATTCACACAACTGGATTGGAGCTATTTCTAATTTAGAAGGTCAGTTTGGAAAAGTGAGAACGTCTATTGGTGTTGATTTAAGATCATACAAAGGTTTCCACTACCGTACCGTTAATAATCTAATGGGACTTGATGGATACTACTCAACGGGTAACCGTAATTCAGGTGGTCAAATCATCAATACAACCATTAATGCAAGTCCATTCAACAACACTGGCTTGAATGGTCCTAAGATTGACTACTACAACGTAGGTAACGTAGGTTGGGCAGGATTGAACGGTTTAGTAGAATACAACGAAGACAACCTCTACAATGTGGTTCTTCAAGGTGGTTTATCGAATCAGTCGTTCCAACGTGAGGATTATTTCGATGTTCCTTCAAACCCAATATCAGATACACAGAACTCTTTAGGTGGTTACCTAAAAGGTGGTGCGAACTATAACATGGACGATGCATCTAACTTCTTTGTGAATGCAGGATACATCTCACGTCAGGCTCAGTTTGGTGCGGTATTCCCAAATTATGGTAATGACATCAACGAAGATCTTGAGAATGAAGAAATCATCTCTTTTGAAGCGGGTTATGGTTACACATCGAACAACCTACGCATCAATGTGAACGCCTACTCTACAACATGGGGTAATCGTTTCCAGACTGTTTCATTGAGCAATGCAAATGGTGTTGACGGTACTGCTCAATTCAGCGATATTGATGTACGTCACAACGGTATCGAGTTTGAAGCAGATTACTTTGCGACTGACAAGCTTCGTTTAAAGGCAATGACTTCGTTCGGAGATTGGAGATACACAAAAGATTTCAGTGCAACGTTGTTTGATGACAACCAAGAAGCTATCGGTGAAGGTACTTTGTACTTGAAAGGAGCGAAAGTTGGTGATGCAGCTCAGACGACTGCATACTTTACTGCAGATTACAAAGTAGCTAAAGGTGCTAGCATCGATCTAGGTCTACGTCTTGTGGATGGTCTTTATGCTGATTTCTCTATTGTAGACGAAGAATTCTATACGCCAGATAATAGAGGTGCCGTTAAGTTGCCTTCTTACGGTTTAGTTGATTTAGGTGCTACGTACAGAATGAACAACTGGACATTGCGTTTGAATGTAAACAACTTGTTAGACGCAACGTATATTGCAGAGTCCAACACAAGCATTCATGCTGAAGATGGAGATGATGTGTGGAATGGAATTAATACAGCAAATTCTGTATGGTTCGGTTTCGGTCGCACATGGAACGCTTCTTTGCGTTACAACTTCTAATAAGTAGAATCTTCTTTTATAAGAAGGCCCCGCCACTTGGCGGGGCTTTTTTTTTGGTGCATTTTTGAGGTATGAAAAACTTCATTCTATTTGCATTTACATTAGTTGTGCTCACGCGTTGTACTGCGCCTGAAGAACCGTCAATCACACCTGAGGCAGACGCTTCAGAAGCTATTGCCGTGCGCATTAAAGATCCTATCGATAGTGTAAATACGATCCTTCGTGATGCGCCTAATGATCTGGCTGCATTAGAATATCGTGCGTCACTATATCTGAAACGTCAGAATTTAAAGTATGCGGCAGCAGATGTTGCTGCAGTACTGGAAATAGACAGCAGTAGAACTAAGGCCCTTGAATTGTGGGGTGATATCAGTTTCGCCACTAATCAAACGAGACAGAGTCGCGACGCATGGGTGCGCTGTATGAAGGAAGACCCTAACTATGTACCGTGCCGACTTAAAATGGCACAGTTGTACCATGTGGTTACAGAATTTGAGAAGAGCGCTGCGTTAGTAGATGAGGTGCTTGAAATGGAGCCGCCCAATGCAGAGGCTGCCTATTTAAAAGGTTTACTCATGCGTGATGCCTTGGAGGATACCATAAGAGCTCTAGATTGGTTTCAGAAAGCCATAGACCTCAAGCCAGATTATATAGAGGCATTAGACATGTCCGGAGTGCTTTATAGTAGTCTAGAGAATCCTTTGGCCTTGGGTTATTTTAATCGTTTGATTGAATTGCAGCCGGAAGTGCGTGTACACTTTTACAATCGAGGGATGTTTCATTTAGGTCAGCAAAATTGGAACGGTGCACTGGAAGATTTTACGCAATGTACCCAGTTGGACCCGCAGGATTTAGAATCCTTCTTTAATATAGGTTACATTCATTTGCAGTTGCAGTTGTATGCGGAGGCGCGCCAATATTTCACCCAAGCGCTAGCCATACAGCCCGTAAATCACCGTGCGCTCTACGGTCGTGGCTATTGTTTTGAGTTGCTGGGTGATTTGCCTAATGCCGAAGCAGATTACCGTCAGGCGTTGAGTTTTAACCCACAGCATCAAGGCTCTAAAGAAGGAGTGGTACGTATAGAACGTGCAAAGGCACAATCGGGTCAATAAACGAGCGCAGCGAATCGGTTGGGGTAATCTGAGATGATCCCGTCTACACCCATGTCTACCAATTTTTGCATGTCGGCTAGCTCATTTACCGTCCATGGAATGACTTTGATTTGCCTAAAGTGGCACCATGAGATGAGCTCTGGTGTGACCAGCGTATATTCCGGACTGTAAACATCTACAGGGAATCCCAATTTATCCATTTGTTTTGCAGGCTCAGCGCTGTGCTCTACCAGAAGGCAAAGCCTCACTTGAAGTGCCGTTTTTCGCACTTCACGAAGTGTGCGCATATCAGCACTCTGAATGGTTACTTTATTAAGGAGATCTGCCTCTGGATAGGCTTCGTTTAGTTCATTTAAAGTCTCTACAATAATTGATGCATAGGTCCTTGGCACCGGATGGTACTTATGATCTCCTTTGCGCTGTGATTTGATCTCAATATTGAAGTTGGGCCAGCGTAATCCTTTTTCAGAGATTTCAGCGAACAGCTCCTTAAGTAATGGTTTTCTTGATGTAGCATTTTCTTGCCCCGGGAAATCAGGATGACGTTTCGAGCCACAGTCATATTGCTGAATGCTGTCGTAGGTCATCTTATAAAGACTGTAGGATTTGCCTTTATGTGTCGTGTCGTTCAGGGTGCAAATGGTTTCATTTAACCAAGGTTCGTGCGAAATAATGAGCTCGTGATCTGAAGTAATACAGAGGTCCAATTCTAGCGTGCTTACTTCAGGAATCTCCAATGTCTTTTCAAAACCAATCAACGAGTTTTCAGGAAATAGACCGCGTGCACCTCGATGGCCCTGGAGGTCTAAAGTACGTTCCGGGCGTGTGCAATTCATGAGTAAAATGCAACCAATGAGTACTAGGATGGAATGCTTCATATTATGTACTTTAATGACCTGTTAAGTAAACCTCTAAAATACTGACCCCATGCGACAAAAGGCACTCTTAAGCCTTAGTTTTGTGGTCATTCTGACCCAATGTACTATGACTGAGCAAAACACTGCTGGCGAACCTTTAGCGAAAGCCATTCCATTCGAGATGACAACGCACGGAGACACACGTGTGGATGAATATTATTGGATGCGCGATCGCGAGAATCCTGAAGTGATTGACTACCTCAATGCAGAAAATGCTTATCGGGAGAATATCATGAAGGCGACCGAACCTTTACAGGAGCGTTTGTTTGAAGAAATTGTGGGTCGCATTAAAAAAGATGATAGTTCTGTTCCTTATGAGCTTGATGGTTTTTATTACTATACCCGTTTCAACGCAGATTCAGAATACCCTTTGTACTGCCGTAAGGAAGGTTCATTAGATGCAGTTGAAGAGGTTCTTTTGGACGTAAATGAATTGGCAAAAGGGCACGACTATTACCAAGTCACAGGACTAAGCATGCACCCCGACAATCAGAAGATTTCATTTGGTGTAGATACAGTAAGTAGACGCATCTATACCCTATATACGAAAGACCTTCGTACCGGTGCGATCGATTTAGTATCTGAGGCAGAATGCACGGGTGGCTCTACGTGGAGTGCAAATGGCGATTTCCTTTTCTATACTGTGAAAGACCTCGAAACCTTACGGAGCAATAAGATCAAACGCTGGAATGTGTCGACTGGCGTGCATACAACCATCTACGAAGAGCAGGACGAAACATTTAGCACTTTCGTTTACAAGAGTAAGAGCAAGCAATTCATTTTTATTGGCGCAGGATCTACGATGGCAGATGAACACCGTTTCATCCCTTCAGATCAGCCCGAAGCAGACTTTCAGATCGTTCATCCTCGCGAACGGGGAGTAGAGTACGGACTCAGCCACTTTGGCGATCATTTTTACATTCGCACAAATGCAGCTGGCGCAACCAATTTTAAATTGGTCCGTACACCGGTAACCGCACCATCCATAGAAAACTGGGAAGATGTCATTCCGCACCGTGAGGCAACCTATCTAGAAGATATTGCGCTTTTCAGTCAATACCTAGTTACGGAGGAGCGCTCAAATGGTCTGACCAATATTCGTATTCAACCCTGGGGTGGTCAAGCGACTTACTTACCCTTTGAAGAAGAGACATACACTGCCTATTTAGGTAATAATCCAGGTTTTGATCAAACGCACCTGCGTTTTGGTTATACTAGCATGACTACCCCCGGTAGCGTGATCGATTATGATTTCAAGTCCGGCGATAAGACCGTTCAAAAAGAACAAGAAATCATAGGGGGTTATGATAAGTCTTTGTACGAAACAAAGCGAATTTGGTCAACTGCTCCAGACGGCACAAAGGTTCCTATGTCTGTGGTGTATCGTAAAGATAAACTGCGTTCTGACGGTCCTAATCCGACCATGCTTTACGGTTATGGTAGCTATGGAATCACTGTTGATCCACAATTCTCAAGTGTCCGATTAAGCCTACTAGACCGTGGTTTTGTTTACGCGATTGCACACATACGAGGATCCCAATACCTAGGAAGACCTTGGTATGAAAACGGAAAGATGTTTAATAAAATGAACTCTTTTACTGACTTTATTAGTTGTGCAGAAACGCTTATTAACCTAGGATATGCCGCTCCAGAAACCCTAATGGCTTCGGGAGGTAGTGCGGGTGGATTGTTAATGGGAACAGTGGTTAATCTGCGACCGGACCTCTTCAGAGGAGTGCTTGCAGCAGTGCCATTTGTGGATGTTATGACTACCATGCTTGATGAAACAATCCCGCTCACAACGGGAGAATACGATGAATGGGGCAATCCTAATAATGAGGACAGTTACAACTATATGAAAAGTTACAGTCCGTATGATAACGTTACAGCTCAGGCCTATCCAGCCATGCTCATTACAACCGGTTTACACGACAGTCAAGTTCAGTATTGGGAACCTGCAAAATGGGTAGCACGCCTGCGTAAACTTCGTACAAATAAGAAGGAGCCGCTTTTAATGTACTGCAATATGGAAACAGGACACGGTGGTGCTTCAGGTCGTTTTGAAAGTTTAAAAGAAACGGCAATGGAATACGCCTTCTTCTTAGATTTAATGGGCATCAAGTCATGAGTATTCAGCTGACCGATATTACTAAAAATTACGGCACCCAAAAAGCCCTTGACAAGGTTACATTGACCATTGAAAAGGGCCAAATCACAGGGCTATTAGGACCAAATGGGGCTGGGAAGAGTACCCTGATGAAAATTATTACGGGTGCTATTTTACCCACCTCTGGCACAGCTGTGGTGAACGGAATAGATGTAATTGCATCGCCCCTGGAAGTGCAGCGTTCGTTAGGTTACTTGCCTGAGCACAATCCGCAATATTTAGAGCTTTATGTACGTGAATACCTAGAATATGTTGCTCAGATGTATAAGGTGGGTAAAGAGCGTATTCCTACGGTGATAGAACAGACTGTTTTAGGGTCAGAGCAGCATAAAAAAATAGGCGCTTTATCTAAAGGATATCGGCAGCGGGTGGGCCTGGCTGCCGCATTGATTCCGGATCCACAAGTCCTCATCCTGGATGAACCTACCACGGGTTTAGATCCTGCCCAATTGATTGAAATACGTTCACTACTCAAGAATATAGCAGCAAATAAAACCGTCTTGTTTTCGACACATATCATGCAAGAAGTGGTTGAGTTGTGTTCTAGTTGTATATTCCTCGAGGGTGGCAAGATGAAACAGGTATTGACTGAAACTGAAATCCAAAAAGGCTCGAAACATCTTGAAGAAATCTTTGCGAAGTAGATTATAGTCTCAATAATGAGTCAATGACATCTGCTATAAGCCTCTAATAGGACTTCATAAGCTTGTTTCTCCCAAAATTTGACCACTTCGAAAATACAGTCCAATACAATTTCCCTATCTTCATTGTAAACCACGCCTTTAGTGCTCTATTACTCGCAATCTTGGGAAGATACCTACCTACTTCGAAGTATCGTTGATACGCATGAGGTTGAGCACTATCACATGGTTGCCAGTGGTGGAGACCATGCCTTCAGTTTACTCCGCCACGGAGTCACGCACATTCATTTGATAGATACGGAACATACGCAGATTGGACACGTTCAAAAGAAGCTTGCGGCCCTAAGTGCTTCGAATCGTGATGAACTCTTTGGCGTTAGCTCACGACGGGGGTTGTTGCACGGCGGTAAATTAGAAGGCTTTCTACAGAAGTTTTCTAGAGTGTTCCCTATTTTATTAGCTCCTGGCGCACGAAAACAGATGGTGCAGGCAGATTCAACAGCGCACAGAGCTGAGGTATATGCCCATAAATGGGATACTCGAAGATTTCAATTTTTAACCAGTCGAATTTTCTCACTCGAAAATGTGGATACTAAAGCGCGTCCTCTTGGTTTGATTCAAGACAAGAGTAAAAAACCGAGGCAGGTGAATTATTTGGACCAATTCAAAGAAAAAATCCTTGCCCACCGGCTCATCGAAAACCCATATGTAGATTATATCATTCACGGCTATCACAAACACAGTCGGTTAGATTACTTGCAAGGGAATTGGATCCCAGAATCAGATGCTTTACTATTCCACCAAATGGATATGAAATCCTACGTAAGGGAATTACCGCGGGCTCGCCATATGATTCACGCTTCGGACATTATGGAGGGAACGGACGAGGAGTACAATGATGACTTTTTTGCGGTGGTTGATAAGGCATGTACACCGGGATCATTATTTCTCTATTGGGAACATCGCTACGCGATAACAGTTCCCCACTCATTCCAAAACCAATGGACCTTGGTGAAAGTGACGGAAAATGATAGGGTACCTTTTTACAATAACTTTTACCTATGGAAGAAACAAAGCAAGGACTAGGGCGTCGGCTCTACCAATACCAGATCGAACGGTTCCCTCTGGTCTTTTTGTTGCCAACCACATTGGCCATTATTGTGTCAACGTTGGCTGTTTTGGAATTGGACGGTTACTACGCAGAGTGGTGGAAATATGCCTTACTTGCCGTGGCTGGACTGTCTTTCTTACTTCACACTCGAGTCATTGATGAGTTAAGAGATAAAGAGGTTGATGATGTGCATCATCCGGATCGCCCATTACAGCGTGGACTGATCACTGAAAAGGAAATCTTGCGTATTGGTTATTGGAATGGCGGAATATTCATCAGTATCCACATAGTTTTGGATCCCTTATCTGGCTTACTTTCTGCAGGTCTATTGCTCTATTCTATTTTGGCGCGTTACGAAGTAGGTCCCTTAGCAATGCTCAAGCCTCACTTCTGGTTATACAATGTTATCATGCTGATGCAGATGTTGTTGCTTCAATTGGTCGCCTATGCGGCCATTTCCAAAACACTTCAGTGGTCCGAAAACATTTGGTGGCACGCCTTGGGTGTATTTGCCTTGAGTGCGCTTGTCGAAGCTGCCCGAAAATGCCTTCCACCTGACGAAGAAACAGCTTACAGAGACAGCTATTCTTCGCGCTTAGGTATATGGGGGAGTGCAGTTGTAACCTTGCTTATTGGGCTGCTTTCGATGTGGCTCTATGCTCAAATTCCCGGAGTATCGCAGCTTTACCTTTGGTTATCGATCCTACCATTGCTTTTAGGCGCATTGCGCTACGCTAACAAACCTGATAAAAAAGGGAAGTACGGTATTCAAGCTGGCGCCGTCTTATCTTATATATTACTCAATCTAGTAGTATGGCTCTAACTTTAGGCGTTTTTGGGAATAAGGCCAAGGGACTCGCAAGCTTAAAGCGACATGGATTTAACACGTTGCCATTCACTTCGGTTTGCGTGGATGCAGACCTTCTAAAAGGTAATCTCGAGGAGACTACTCAAGCCATTTTAGCTCAAATAGGGAAGGCTGATTTTTACGCAGTTCGCAGCTCTAGCATTACCGAGGATACTGAGGAAAGTGCTGCCGCTGGCCAATTCAAAACGCTACTAGGCATCACCAAAGAATCGCTCCCCTTCGCGATCAGTGAAGTTGCGGAAAGCTTACCGGAAATATCTCCAGACGAAGAACCTCACGGTGTCATAATCCAGCCACTGATTCACAGTGAAAATAGCACTTCAGGTGTAATGTTTACTCATGAAGAACGATGGATGGTCAACTATGCGCCGGGATTATGTAATTATGTAGTTCAAGGGTTTGAAGTTGCACAACGAGGGTTTCATCCTGGTGGAAAATCTTGGATGGCCCAGGGGGCCGATTTGCGACAAGGTCAGCTCTTTGAACCAACTTCTGGTCAAATCGCTACGAAGCAGTTTGAGACAAATAACTGGACCCCTAAACTAGAGCAAGCTCTTCTCCGTTTGTACCGAGAGGTTCACCGGCATTACCGCAAGCCTATGGATGTGGAGTGGACCTTTGTTGAGGGCAAATTGTACGTACTACAAATACGTCCGGTTACGGTGGACTGGCTCCCACAACTTTGGTTGTTTGATAATTCCAATCTAGCTGAATCCTACACTGGTACGGTAAGCCCAATGACCGCCAGCGTCGCGCGTCGACTCTACCAATATGTATACACGGATTTACTTGCACATAGCGGAGTTCCAAAGCAAACCATCCGTCGCCATCAATACGTTTTTGATAATCTCGTTAAAGACTTTAACGGCCGCATGTACTATGTCATGAATCATTGGTATTCCATGATGTTCTTCTTACCAGGTTATGAGAGGAACAAGGAAAACCTCGAGAACATGATCACAGCTGAAATTCGCCAGCAAATTTTCCTCCCAGAAAGTATGCGACCGGCAACTTGGTTGAAGTTTGCCTATTACCCTCTCATGTTGTGGAAGACACTCTGTTTCCCATTAACGAAGAAGAGATTCAATCACATCGTTAAGAAAGATTTTAATGTTTTAGGCAGGACCGATTTTTCCAAGCGTTCCACCCCCGAACTTCAAACTTTATGGAACCACTGCGAGAGCCGCTGGCTGCGCCGTTGGTATGTTACGGTCGAGAACGATACTGTGCTGATGACTTTTCTAGGATGGGCAGAGAAAAAGTTCAGCCCAGAGCAGCTTCGAGGCTTCCTATCAGTGGAAACCCCGAGCGTCAAACAATTACGAGACTTCAAGGCTTTGGCCCATGAGGTGATGCAAGATGATCTATTGAAGGAAGCGTTAATCGCGGTTGACGAATCTGCGTTCCACGTTCAACTACAAAAAAACCGCAGCTTACAAGAGCGTTGGACCAAGTATTTCTCTGTCTTCGGTGGCCGGTTCCCCAACGAGCTCAAGCTTGAATCGCCTAGTCCTATGGATGATTTCAGCGCCCTGTCAAACGCCATCAAAGAGATTGCCTCCAGTCCACTTTTGTCTAACGGCTCCCAAACTAACCAAAAACTTCCATGGGGTATCAAGCAATTACAGCGCTACATCAAACAGCGCGAAGCATTTAGATTACTGCGCTCTACCGGATTTGGTTGGTTGCGTCGAATATTGCTTCAAGGGGGAATTAACGCTGCCCAATCCGGTCATATTTATGAACCCGATGATATCTTCTACCTAAAAATCGAAGAATGGTTTGCCGGCGATCATGCACATTGGAAAGATTTGATTGCACAGCGCAAAGCACAATATGCCGAACACGCAGTTGATCGATACCCGCGGAGTTTCGCAGCAACCCCATCGGGGGAAGCACCGCCCTATATCCCTAGAGCTTCCACCGGCGAAATCGTAGAGGGACAATGCGTATTTCCCGGAGTCGTCCGCGGCCGATTATTGGTGATGGACGAATACCGACCAGGACCCTGGCCAGACTTTGATATCCTCGTGGCGAAACATACCGATCCTGGATGGAGTATGCTCATAAGTAAAGCTAAGGGCTTAGTGGTCGAACAAGGCGGGCTGCTTTCACACGCTTCTATTGTGACAAGAGAATTAGGCATACCCTGCATCATAGGGGCTCCAAATGCCACAGCGCTGCTACAAGACGGGGGAGAAGCCGCTCTTGATGCCGCAAGCGGTACTTTAAAACCCATACTATGATACCTACGCGTGACCATTTTCAAAATTTTGTTCGCTACCGCAAAGCCAACCTCGGCCATGAGTCGTGTGATTACGAAGGCACATGCTGGGACTTCTTTTCATCCAAGGCACATGCCCAATGGATCGACAATGAGTATTTCTGCTTCGGCACCTATCCGTTTATGGATGGACACGCTTTTGGGTTTTTTGAGCTGAAAGGGGGCACCGAAGAAAATCAACAAGAAGCATGGGCTCAAATTAGGGCTCAATACGTCGGCCCTTTATACGGACCAATCAACGGTTCTACTTTCTTGCCGTATAAGTTCATCTCTATGACCGACGGCAGCCCTATCTTCCCAGGCGAGTGGGATAACGCTCCCTCTGTTGCCCAATTTTTTAACGCCTGCCAACCTAAAAAAGTAGTAAAATACCGAAGTGCTTATCGTACCTATTACGATGGTGTCATTGAAGTATCCGAACCCTTTCTTCAAGGTTGGTATGATAAAGGATTTTGTCTCGAAAACATAGAAATATCCTTGCCTGGAACACTCGAAGCCCTCTTAAATATGATCAACGTCATTTTCAAAGGTAATTGGGGATATGAGTCTATGACTAAGGATCAATTCCATTCTTGGATTCAACACATGACCGCCGGATCTGATAACACCCCGCTCCTATATTGGGTCCAGATAAAAGATCAAAAAGTAGGCTTTGCCTATTTATCAGAACTCCCCGACGCTACCGTCATTTTTAAAACCATTGGTATTTTGCCTGAATTCCAAGCCAAGGGTTTAGGCAATGCTATCGCCGGACAACTTCACAAAGTCGCTAAATCTCGTAACGCTCAAAGATGCATTTATGCCTTAGTTCAGGTCGATAACCGCGTCAACCGCATGCCAGACCCCGATATCACCATTATGCGTGAATATGAAACCTATATCTTTTAAATTCTGCTGTCACCACGATTTTTCTATCGCCGTTGATGAATGCTCAGGTCATTTTCTTTGCCGCTATCCGAGACTTTATAGAATTAGCAATTCCATACTACTTTGATAATCTGTTTATTCCGACCCTAGACGCGTATTTAATGGCATTCTCTAGGTATTAGTTTGGTATAATGCCACGAACAGCCCTATATTTGCACCACAATAACGCGGAGTGGAGCAGTTGGTAGCTCGTCGGGCTCATAACCCGAAGGTCGTCAGTTCGAGTCTGGCCTCCGCTACTAAAAACCCTTTGAAGGAAACTTCAGAGGGTTTTTTCGTTTACAAGCTTACCATGCCCTACCGCAAACCTTCTTTCCATAGTTGTATGCTATAAACCTATAACTGCGGTATTCATATCTCAATATTGAATCAAAAATATAGTTTTACCAAGTACTGCTAGATTCATTACTAAAAAAAGTTTGTAAGTGAGATTTTATTCTTCGTATAAGTAAATAACTAGCCTCATATTGATTAAAAGTAGCATCGAATGATTCCACTTTAAGAAATTACCGTTTAACTTGAAACATAATCTAGAATTCTAAATGACACACTATGGTAAATTCAAAAACCTCCTACAACGATAGAATTCATCTCATTTTAGACAGCATCGATCTACGTCCATTTTTTAACATCCAAACGTGGAAAGGGATTTTTTCGGTCATTCAAGAATGGGCTATGATATTAATCGCAGCCTTTCTTTGTGAAACTTATTATCACTGGAGCATCTATATCATTACCGTCGTTTTTATTGGAGCAAGGTATCTCGCTTTAGGATTATTAATGCATGAGTCTGTTCACGGTTTAATCTCAAAAAATAAAAAAATCAATGATCTAGTTGGTGAGGTGTTTTGCGCTTGGCCTGTGATTGTTTCCATGAAATCATATAAAGTAAAACACCTCAAACACCATCAATGCCTAAATTCGGATGAAGACCCAGATTATACTGCGAAAACAGATAAGAATTGGCAATTCCCAATGCCCATTAGTCGCTTTCTTAAAATCGTCCTGAGGCAACTTTCCGGGCTTGGTGTTTTCGAAACTTTTCGAGTGATGTCGGGTAAATCAGTTGCATCGAGCAAACCGAAGTCCAGCAGGAGATATAAGTTCGCTAGAGTTTCCTTCTACATCATTATCCTTAGTGGGTTTATCTATTTCGATCGCGAAATGCTGCTTTTTAAGTACTGGTTAATTCCCTTCATCTCTTGGACGCAACTCATCAATAGAT
>JAKMEB010000100.1 GCA_022426185.1 Schleiferiaceae bacterium | reverse complement strand
ATCGTAGTCAACGCAAACGGATGACTAAAAAAGGCCATTGGACCCATTTTTACGGAATGTGTAGCACGAAATTTAAACATCAATAAAGCATCCAGCATCACATCGCCAACTTGCCTTATAATACGGTCTTTAAATCCCTCTCGCTGCAAATTCGCTGTTGCCACTGAAGTGGGTGTAAAAAGCCATTTTGCGATCTGGTCCGATTCAATTCTATTGTGTTCCTCCGGCATTTCATCATTGTATGAACGTAAGCCTGCTTCAACGTGGATGAGCGGAACATCGCAATCTCGTGCCATCCGAGCGCCGGCCAAAGTAGAATTTGTATCTCCATATACAAGCGCAAGATCTGGTCGAATAGCATCAAATATGGGCTTTAATTCGACCTTCATTTTAGTGAGCATCGCTTCTCTACTTAAGTTGCCACAATGAAGCGTAATGTACGGCTTAGGGAGTCCCATTTCTTCGAAGAAAACCGCACTCATACCCGGATCGTAATGTTGACCAGTATGAACTATAAACTCCTCATAACCATTTAATTGCAGCGCTTTACTTACAGGAGCACTTTTTATGAATTGAGGACGAGCACCAACTATAGTAATGACCTTCATGTTATTGCGGAACTAAGGAAACTTTTTGGTCTCGTAGTTCATATTTCTCGCCAGTTTTTTCACATGAATCGGTCGATCCATCTTCAAAATACAACCGTGCACCTGCCCTACTTAACCAACCTTGTTGTTTGGCTGGTACGCCATACATAAAGGCAAAATCTGGTACGTCGCGGGTTACTACAGATCCAGCACCAATAAATGCATAGGTTCCTATAGTATTTCCACAGACGATTGTTGCATTAGCTCCGATGGAAGCGCCCTTTTTAACTAGTGTTTTAGTGTAATTTTTCTGCTCAATAAAACTGCGCGGTGCATCGACATTTGTAAAAACCATAGACGGTCCTAAAAAAACATCATCTTCAATTTTAACGCCACTGTATACACTCACATTATTCTGAATCTTTACACCTGAACCTATTTCTACCGTCCCTCCTAGAAACACATTTTGTCCTAGAATGCACTTTTTACCTATTCTACAATGTGACATAACGTGCGAAAAATGCCAAATTTTCGAACCTGAACCTATTTCTACATCAGGATCAACAACTGCTGTTTCATGTATAAATATTGCACCCATGACTAGGAAAAGTATTTTGTTACGGCATTCTCAATAGCCAGGATTTCATGGTTTTCCAGTGCCTCGTGTACTGGAAGACTAACTACACAATCAGATAACCTTTCACTTACTTCGAGGGACGTTCTAGGCTTAAAATGCATGTACGCTTTTTGCTTGTGAAGTGGTATGGGGTAATAAATCATGGTAGCAATCCCTTGTAAAAGCATAAATGCAGTAAACGCTTCGCGCTGACCGCTCTGAATTCTAAGGGTAAATTGGTGATAGGTATGGTTTGAAAACGACGCAGTAGTGGGTAGTGTAATTCCACGGAGGGATCCGAATGTATCTAAATACCTCCCAGCAATAGCCACTTTAGAGGCAATCGCCTGAGGTAAGTGGTTTAATTTAACCTTAAGCGCTGCCGCCTGAATGGGGTCGAGTCTGGAATTGACACCTATTTGATCGTGTCGATACTTCTCGCTCTGTCCATGACTGGCAATAGATTTAGCCTTTGCCAATAATTGATCATTCTTACTTGCGATGGCACCCCCATCCCCGAGGGCTCCAAGATTTTTTGTTGGAAAAAAGCTAAACGTTCCAATAGCACCAACCGTACCGGCATATTTTCCTGCATACCGACCTTTGGTGAATGCTGCACCAAATGCTTGTGCAGTATCTTCTACAATGGGTATTCCAGGAGCAATGGTCTCTAAAGCTTCAATATCTGCGCATTGTCCGTAAAGATGGACTGCGATAATAGCAATGGTCTTATCAGAAAGTACAGCTCGTACAGAATTAGGGTCTATGGTAAATGTTGATTCATTCACATCGCACCAAACAGCTACGCCGCCTAATAAACCGATGACCTCTGCACTAGCAGCATAGGTAAAAGCTGGAACTATCACTTCATCTCCGGCTTTTACACCTAAAGCCATTAACGCTATTTGAAGCGCATCTGTACCATTACCAACCCCAATTACAGGTGCCCCCAAAAATGAAGCTGCCTTCGCTTCAAACTCTTTTACGACAGGACCTCCAATATAGCCGCCGCCGTGAACTACTGAGCGTATGGCTTCATCCAAATCGTTCTGATACGGGGCATGGATTCTAGGCAAATCTACCATTGAAATGGTATTAGACATGGTCGTGGAATTATACTGCAAAATAGGGCGAATCCATTAGGTTAAAAAATATTACCTAATCCAGCTTAAGCCAACGTAATTCATTGATTCGTTTCCCGTCAATTAGTCGGATCAGATGCAATCCTGCGTTTCCCTTGATATTTAATTGTTTTCGATAGGTACCAGGAGGTAGCTGTTCGATAAAAATTTGCTCTCCCTGAGCGTTAAAGACGGTTAATTCTGCAGTGCTAATAGTTTGTGGAAAAACCAATTCGACCCATTCACTACCTGGATTTGGAAATGCAACGAATTCAGGTGACGCTTCCGTTCTTGACCAACTAATACCCTCCTTTTTCTTACCTCCCTTGCTTGGACAAAGCAATGTACTAGGGGGTTGACTCGATGAATACAATACATAGACCGTATCTTTTCCTACGGTTAGGAAATTACTGTTGACTTTTGAAAAACTTGTATTATCCGCGTAAATGTAATGGTACGAACCATTGTAGCTTAAACTTGCTAAGGGCGCAAAACTACCCGTTAAATCAAAAACAACTTGTTGACTAAATGTATTATGGCCTTGCTGTAATTCGAGTCTTTCCAAATTTTGAAAGCGTATCCCGATCGTATTATTATTAAACGTATTTCCTGCATTTTTAGCTAGTTTCAATTCTCCTTTTAAAGCTTGAATGCCCATAGTATTATAGGAAAATTCACTACAAAAGACATGAAGTTTCGTTTGAACAGATTGTAACCCAACGGAACTATTAGAGGTGAAACTGCAGGCTTCTATTTGTGCCCGTTTTCCTCTACCTCGGACAATCAATCCAACATCATTACTATGAAATACTGAGCGTTCTAGCAGATAATTATCCCCTGTTATATGACCACCAGTCGTATTCCCCATAAATGTATTTGCTGAAAACAAATGAGGGGCTGCTGAGGCATGTAAACCAATATGGGCATTAGAAATCGTTGTATTTGACATGCTCCATTGAACGGAGTCACTTATGGTAATAGCCGGCGCACCTCCTTGAAAAATACAATGCTGAATGTCCACCTCCCCTTTTAAAAAAGTTATTGCAGCATTTTGCTTTTTTCCTGTTTTAATAAATTCCGTATTCCACAGGTGAGTAGTACAGTTTGATAGAATCGTAGCATTTGATGAAAGGTATACTTTACACCGATTTAGTCGAAACTCATTCAATAGTGAAGGGTACACCACGGTTGATTTTACCCGAATTTCTAAATCTTCTAAATGCACTAAAGCATCTTTTTCTGCACTAACGGAGGCATTTTCGCTAAAAATAAATTTCCCAAACCCTTTAGGCTGCAGTAATGCATCTTGTTGTAGTGAGAGCAAACCTTTCGTATCGATGGTTCCACTATCTAACATAATGGTAACTCCTTTTTCAATGATTAAAGCCCCTTCTCTACCGATTTCTAATTCACTTCCATCTTTTATAAATAGGTGAGCCCCTTTATGTAGCACCAAGACTCCCGCATCATTAATCCGAACTGAAGCTTGACGATGTGGACCATCTCCTATATGTAAGGTTCCATAAATGTGTAAGGTATCTGCAGCGCAACCGCCTCCAACAAAACAATGTACTTCCTGTTGCGCAGCGCTCGCTACCCCAGAGTTGGTTGCACCTGATGGACCACCTAACGCCAGTCCCAGTGTGACATTCTTGGGTACAATTAGACTTCCTAACTCACTTTGTACAGGACCAAAATAGGCCTGTTCCTGCGCAATATTATAATCTGTATTGACACTGTCGTCTAATTTTTGGTAGTACATAGAACGCAGCTGGGCCATACCGAAAGCTATTATGGTTGAATCAACACCGATGTGCGCTTGATTAGAGGCCGCACTATCAAAAGCTATTCCAGGTGCAATAAAGCTGTGAAATGAGGCGATTGATTCACTTCGTAATGGCAGGCTTACTAAGCTGTCCGAAACATCTAATGCGCTAAAAGAGGGTATAAAACAATGTGTTGAACTGTAAATGTTGCTTAGTACAGGTAAGTCGAATGCAGCTGCAGTTCTTGTCCAACCTCCCGGTACCTCTGCATAATTGACCGGGAACTTATGCTTAACTACGGTCGAAACACCTTTGGTCATTTGCAGCTTCATATTCGCAAGGCTGATATTCGTTCGTTTCTGCCGTTTGATGATTACGTTAGAAAGAAATGCTTTTGAAAGGCCAGGAATAAATGGTCCTACTGCAGCGATGAATTGTACTTTACGCGCTGAACAGGCAGCGGTCCAATTCATTTTAAGTGCTGTTACCATTTGTCTGTAAGATGTAGCATGAAATAAATATGAACCAATATGACTGTGAGCGACGGCCTCAACGCCAAAAATTAAAAGTGAATCACGATAACCATTACGATTAAAGGATATGGTATCAGGGTGAAATCCAACAGCATGACGCACGCAGACTGGTCGCTTTATGCCGTGCGTAAAATAGCGGCTAAATGGATCAGTCAATGCGCGTGATATACCCATATCGCTGCCGTTTGATATGGCGTACCTGCGCATCCCTTCCGGCATTAATGCAACAGACTTTCGTAATTGCTCATGAACTTTGATTGCCGTAGGGTCAAAATGTGTAATGAGCAACTCACGTGCTGCGGCGGAATTTACAACGGCAGTCCAAGGGTTTCTGGCCATAGGGATCCAAGGCAACAATTCTGCATAGTATTTGCTAGCTGCTTGAAGCCCTATTGGAATAAATGCACCACGATGCGGCACATCAAAGGACCCATAACCAATTATGGGATAACAGCAACCTGCAGAAACTAGATCATTTATAGCCATCTTGGCTATAAGGCCGCCCATAGAGGCCCCAATAAGTGAAATCTCGGCTAGAGGGTTCTCTTCATTTATCCAACGTAAAGTTCGCAATACATTAATTTCATTTTCCTTTAGTGATAGTTTTGCCTCTCGAAAATCCAAATGTATGATATCATAACCTGCCAATGAAAGAGAATCATACATCCAGCTTAAAGGATGGATATGTTGAAAGATCTGCTCCCCATTTTCGTCAAAAACATAGCCACTACTTATACTTTCATACGTGAGATTACCATAAGGCTGTGTCGAGGACTCGAAGCCTTCAATAATTAATACCGGTCTCTGGAGGCCCTTATTTGGATCCGCATACCTCACACTGGCTCGAGCGCCTTGCGAAGGATTCCGGAAAGGTAAACATGTTGGAGACGGAAGACGATCGGTTAAAATCTCTTGTTGGGCTGCAGGAACATTAAATACAATGTTCACTTTTAGACGACTTTCTAAAGCTTTGCCATTTTTATATCCACGTATCCTTAGTTGTTTGACGGCATGTTCTACCTGTGAAGTAGCGCATTGATAGGAAACAGTAATTGTTTGATTTCTATTGATTCTGCTAAAGCCCTTTCCGTCGGCAAAATCTACTGAAACACTGTCAATTCCATCAATATTCTCGTACACCTCGCTTTGAGAAAGTCTATAGGTGACATTTGCAATAGCAGTTTCGCTGTAAACGGATGAATACAGCGCGGCACCAATAAATGAAGTGTCTTGTATGACTGCTTGTTTTGAGCGCTTTTGAGGATCACCTTGATATATTATATGTTGTCCCTTATCGTCTACTTTGATGTATTCATCGATCAATTTGAATTGGCCATTATGAAAGTCTAAATATCCCTGGGCTACCGCGTTCGAATCAAGCGTATTAAAAGTTGTCCAAAGTAACATTAGAGGCACATCAATCTTACCAAAGTATTTTTCATCTAAAAACAAACTGTCCCACGGCAAAAGACGGAGGCTGTTCTGTGCGTAAAATGCACGTGAAGAATCACGAAGTTGACTGTGATAAAGATCCATATAGACGTACTGGAAACGTTCAATATTCGCATTCGCACCTGGTATCCTTCCCATGTGATAATGAGGATCTAAAGGACCGCTATGAGTGAATAGATGCACGGCGCTAACATCATGCAATAAACCTGTGGGAAAAAGATCTGCTGGTAATTCTTCATACATCCAATCCAACGAATCTTGCAGTTGGGCATGAGATTTAATAGGAATAAGGATACAAATGATCCAGATAAATAAACGAGGTCGCATTGCGTTCATAGGACGTGATGTTTGAGGTTTCTATTCAAATTGGCACGTCAATTCCTAAAAGTCAATTTTTGTCTAGAACTTAATGTTACAAACAAAAAAAGCCCCCAATCCTTCCGGATTGGGGGCTATATGTTTCTTTTTGTGTTGGCTTACATCGCGCTATCGAGCTTCGATGCAAGTACTTGCTTACTAGTAGCACCAACTTGCTTGTCAACGATTTCGCCGTTTTTGAAAACCAAAAGTGTTGGGATATTACGTACCCCAAACTGCTGAGCAACAGCTCCGTCCGTATCTACGTTGAGTTTTCCAACCACCGCTTTTCCTTCGTAATCACCAGCCAATTCATCAACTACTGGTCCAACCATGCGGCAAGGACCGCACCATTCTGCCCAAAAATCAACCAATACTGGCTTATCTGACTTCATTACTACCTCTTCAAAGTTTGCTTCTGTTATTTCGAGTGCCATAAAAAATGTGTTTCTTTTTCTTGATATAAAAGTAGGTCCAATTTAACGTTGTAACCTATAGGCTTAACCTATAAGGTCATTGATGTTATCCACAGCAAATACTGAAATTATGTTAAAAACCTACTGTAGAATAAATAACCGCTTTATTCCATCTACATCGGCTATATAGGTACCTCGTGGCCAAGCACTAACATCAATTTCTTGTTCTCTGTTTAGTTCACCGACAAATACACCCCTTCCAAATGCATCCGTTATCCTGACATAAGAAGCCAATTTTGGCAATCGTAAATTAATCCTATCTGCGGCCGGATTTGGAAAAACATGCCAATCCGACAGTAGATCTTCTTTTACTCCAATAGGCATAGGTATTCCAAAGGCAAAGCTTCCGCTATAGCCTGAAGAACTGCTGTCTAGACGAATCCAGCGCTCGGGAAAAGTAGATGCGACATCAAAAGGAATCAGAGAATCGCCTTCAAAATACAATTGGGTTACCAGCGTATCTGTGAACCACGAATCGGTCAAATAGCTTTTGATATGAATATGTGAAGGCCTGTAAGGATAGATGCCTGGTAGTTCCGTGAATAAAACTGTAGTCAATCCCGTCAGTTCTAATTTACCGCGATAGGAAAAATCGATTGGATTACCATCCACATTGCTGTAGGCGCCAGTTGCATTAGCATGCCACAGTTCTACCATGTACGAAGTGGACAGCGTATCTAAATCAACAGTATCACAGTTGTTGGAAACAAAAAACGTCAGTTGTAACGCTCTACTGGAAACCTGAATTCCAGGCGCCAATGTATCATTGATAACCAATGGTGCATTAGGTATGAAATATGGGCCCAATTGATCCGTGGTCGTAAGACAGTTCACCTGCGCTAAAGCAGGCAAAGCGGACAACATTAGTATACTAAAGAACCACTTCTTCATTTAACTAATGACCTTAGGCTGCAATAATTCATGCTGTTCCAGAACCTGCAATAAGTCCTTTGCAATAGTCACTTTGAATTCTTTTACAGGCAGCTTTATATCGAGCTTTTCCTCTATATCAATAACATGCAGCTTCACGCGTTTTTTTCCAGGATGTAATGCTAGGAGTTCATGAAGTTCATCCACTAAAGGAGTGGTTAATTGTTGTAAGTCCAATTTAATCTCGAGGCTTTTGGAACTTTCCTCAAGTACCTCTGATAGCAAACGAGCATCGACAACATCTACGCTTAAGCGTTCTATAAAGCCATCGCCCTGGCGCTGATTAAACTTACGACCGCGCGCCTTGATCCAGAGTAATTGTTCGTTATCAAAGAAGTGTCTAAACTTCAGATAATCTTCACCAAAAAGCTTGAATTCATAATCTCCATGAAAATCTTCAAGTCGGAATATCCCCCAACCTTTACCCATCTTCGATATTCTATGTTGCGCATCTGTCACTATGCCTGCCACAGTAACATCACGCCCCAATATGCTTTCTACAGCATTTAATCGGTTAAGTGCAGCATTACAGAAATATTTAATCTCTGTCCTAAAATCGTCAAGTGGATGAGAACTGAGATACATCCCATTCACCTCTTTTTCCTTTTTCAAAGCAACAATCGAGGGCCATTCAGGAATTTCAGGCATCTTAGGGGGCGGAAGTTCCTCGCCAGAGCCTTCACCAAATAGAGAGGCTTGGGCGCTTTCTGCTTCATTTTTCTTTCCTTGAACGTATTTAATGGCTTTTTCTACAAAGCTTCGTCCGCCCTCTTGTTCTGAAAAGTACATCGCGCGGTGCGTATCTTCAAAATCATCCATCGCTCCCCCTAGAATGAGGCATTCGATGGTTTTTCTATTGGCTTGACGAAGATCTATGCGTTCGAGTAGATCAAATAAATTTTTGAATTGGCCGTCGTTCTCTCGTTGTGCGATAATCTCACGCACCGCGTTTTCGCCAACACCTTTCATACCGCCCATACCAAAGCGAATAGCACCTTTTGCGTTTACTGAGAATCGCAATAAACTTTCATTCACGGATGGCCCTAAAACAAGGACACCAATACGGCGGCATTCTTCCATAAAAAAGGTAGCCGTTTTCAGATCCGACATATTATTCGACAACACCGATGCCATAAATTCAGCAGGATAATGTGCTTTTAAATAAGCGGTCTGATAAGCGACCCACGCGTAACAAGTGGAATGCGATTTATTGAATGCATAAGAAGCAAACGCTTCCCAGTCTTTCCAAACCTTTTCTAAGACGTCACGATGATGACCCCGCTCCTCACCCCCGTCAAGAAACATGGGCTTAAGTTTATCAATGATGTGTTTTTGCTTTTTACCCATTCCCTTGCGAAGCATATCGGCTTGACCTTTAGAAAATCCAGCCAATTCTTGAGACAATAGCATCACTTGCTCTTGATACACGGTAATGCCATAGGTCTCTTTGAGCTTACCTTCCATGGCTTCTAAATCGTAAACGATTTCTTTTCGACCATGCTTGCGATCAATAAACTCGGGTATGTACTCCAGCGGACCTGGACGGTACAATGCGTTCATCGCGATTAAATCTGCAAATTCTGTAGGCTTTAGTTCCTTAAGATACTTCTGCATTCCAGCACTTTCGTATTGGAAAATCCCCACTGTTTCTCCTCTTTGAAAGAGCTCATAGGTTTTTGTATCGTCTAAGGGAAAACTGTCTGGATCTAGATCAACATTGTGACGCTGTTTGATCATTCGGCATGCCTCTTTTATGATGGTCAACGTGCGAAGACCTAAGAAATCCATTTTTAGTAAGCCCGCATCTTCTACCACTGAATTATCGAATTGGGTGCACCACATTTCCGAATCCTTCGCTCGCGCGACAGGTACCAATTCTCGAATATCGCTCGGGGTAATAATCACACCACAGGCATGTATGCCGGTATTTCGCACAGAGCCTTCCAAAACCCTGGCCTGATTGATCGTCGTCGCTTCGAGAGTGTCACCTTCAGAAAGCAACTTTAATTGCTTCACCATACCTGCTTCTTCAGAACCAAATTTGCTACGCAATTGCTTGTCGTCTAGTTCCCACAGCTTTTTAAGCTTTGTCATATCAGGTATGAGCTTCGCAATACGATCCGTATCTGGCAAGGGTAATTCCAACACCCGTCCCGCATCACGTATAGAGCTCTTTGCAGCCATAGTACCATAAGTGATGATTTGAGCTACCTGTGATGCTCCATATTTATCGATCACATATTGAATCACCTTATCGCGACCTTCATCGTCAAAGTCAATATCAATATCCGGCAAGGAAACGCGCTCGGGATTCAAAAAACGTTCGAACAGCAGGTCGTATTTGATAGGATCTACATTTGTGATTCCGGTACAGTAAGCTACCGCTGATCCTGCCGCAGAACCCCGACCAGGTCCAACGCTCACCCCCATTTGTCGGGCTGCTTCACAAAAATCCTGTACAATCAAAAAGTATCCAGGATAACCCGTACGTGCGATGGTCTCAAGCTCAAAGTCTAAACGTTCGCTAATTTCCGTTGATAAGTCTTCATAGCGTGTTTTAGCACCTTCGTAAGTCAAATGTCGTAAGTACGCATTTTCACCACGTTTTCCGCCATCCTCCTGATCCTGAGAATCTTTGAACTGATCGGGGATATCAAATTCCGGCAGCAATACGTCGCGCTCCAATGGATACAACTCTACCTTATCTAAAATCTCTTTTGTGGTATTCAAAGCTTCCGGGATATCCGAAAACAGCTCTACCATTTCCTCTTTGCTCTTAAAATAAAACTCTTGGTTGGGGAAGCCGTAACGGAAACCTCGCCCACGACCGATAGGTGTGCTCTTTTGAGCACCCTCTTTAACGCAAAGTAGAATATCGTGTGCCTCAGCATTTTCCTGAGTCAAGTAAAAGGTGTTGTTCGCGGCGATGTACTTTATACCAAATTCCTTGGCATATTTTAATAATTGAAGGTTGACATGATCTTCTTCTTCCAGGCCATGACGGTTCAATTCTAAATAAAAATCTTCGCCAAATTCACGGTGCCACCATTCTAGGGATTCGCGTGCCTGCGCCTCACCTACATTCAAGTATAAATGTTGTATTTCGCCTCGTAAGCTTCCGCTTAGGACAATTAAATCTTCTTTGTGTTCAAGAAGGTACGACTTATCAATTCTAGGCACATAATAAAAGCCGTTTAACATGCCCTCACTACTAAGCTTCGCGAGATTATGATACCCATTTTTATTCTTTGCTAAAAGTACAATTTGGTAGCCGTCATCTTTTTTACTGCGGTCTAAACGATCTTCGCAAACAAAGAATTCGCACCCAATAACTCCTACAAATGGGTATTCTTGTGGTGGCTCGTTCAATTCACCTCTTTTCACTTTTTCATTATGCTCAAAGGCTTCGCGATTGCCTGGAACCGCCATAACCGCTCGGTTAAAGTGAAATGCGCCCATGATATTGCCTAGATCAGTCAAAGCAACACCCGCGTGACCATTATCAACCGCGGCCCGCACTAATTCACTGACTACGGTCGTCGCTTGCAAAATAGAAAACTGACTGTGATTATGAAGATGAGCAAAATCAATATCAGCAGCATGTAAATCAGAGTTTGACGCGACTTGGGTTGCTTCCTTTTCACCCAAACCTTCCGCTCTCTTTTTACGTGCCTCATCAACAGCTAAACCTATTGCTTTTATGGGCGTTTTGTTCTGCGCATAGAAACCATCAAGAAATGCTGCAGGCTTCCCAATAGCCTCAGCAGTGATGACCTTAATTCGCAGTAATTCTAAGAAGACACGCGCGGTTGCTTCAACGTCGAACGCTGCATTATGGGCCTCTGCGAACCCTTCACCAAACAAATGCAGGTGCAATTCTTCAAGTTTTGGAAGTTTATATCTACCTCCTCGTCCGCCAGGCAGCTCACATAATTTAGCAGTGATCTCTGTACAGGAATCCAACGACTTTTTCGTATCTAATGGATTGACCCCATTGACCCTATAATATTCACAACCCGTTACATTGAGGTCAAAATTGACATTATGACCCACGAGATACTCACATTTTGTAAGTGCCTTATCAAAATCTATTAAGACATCAGCAAGCGGTCTACCCTCACTCTTTGCACGTTCTGTGGAAATTCCGTGCACCTTCGTCGCATTAAAGGGAATATCGTAGCCATCCGGATAAACGATATGATCCTGAACTTCTACTAATGCTCCATTCTCATCATGGATTTGCCAAGCCAATTGAACTACACGAGGCCAATTGTCGAGGTCTGTAATGGGCGCTTTCCAATCCTTAGGAAAACCAGTAGTTTCAGTATCAAATATTAAAAACATAGAGGCCGATAGTCGCTATAGTGCTATTCTCAAAGCTAACAAATCTTAATGCCTTCCTAAAGCAGTGTGAATAACTATTGACTACTTAATATATGCTTGTAATGAAGCGCTTTATGCGTTTTTAACAGGATAAAATGGATGTGAATCTTGGGGTAAGGAAGCTAGAGGATGTGCTCCAGAATCTATAGGACTTATTTGTGATTCACGCATGCCATGAACGATGCGAATGGCCGGCTCTGCATCCCGCTCTGAAAAGCCCTCATCACTTAAGATGTGAGCGTATGAACGTGAATGCAATTCCGTAAAGCCTTCTGTAAAATCAAAAGACCACCTATCAAAGTGCAAACTGCGATGAATCCGCTCTCCTTTTTGACGGACAGATTCTGGCAATGTGACTGCATTAATACTTAAAAACCAACGCACATTCGCATTTTTAAAAGTCAAAACACCTGAGGCGCGATCGTGAGAACGTACGTGTACTTTTTGCTCTTGAAGTGGCCCAAAAATCCAATGCAACATATCGAAGAAATGCACGCCGATATTAGTTGCAATGCCACCACTTTTCTCTTCATCGCCTTTCCAAGAGGCGTAATACCAATTCCCACGTGAGGTGATGTAGGTCAACTCCACGTCAAAAATGTGAGTAGGGTCCGATTTTAATTGTTCCTCTACTTGCTTTTTCAGGGCAATTACACGTTCGTGTAAACGCAATTGCAGAATTGTAAACACCTTTTTATCAGTGCTATAGCTTACTGAACTTAAACCATCAATATTCCAGGGTCTAAGCGTCAATGGCTTTTCACATATACAGTGTGCCCCCATCCGAAGCGCATAGCGTATGTGGCTGTCGTGAAGGTAGTTTGGTGAACAAATACTGATGTAATCTGCGCCATCGCCATGCTCCGAAAGCTTGTTCAGATGACGATCGAAACGCTCGAATTCTGTGAAGAATGCAGCTGAAGGAAAATACGCATCCAAATGGCCTACACTATCGCTAGGATCGTAGGCGGCAACCAATTCACCACCGACCTCTTTAATCGCTTTTAAATGTCTTGGCGCGATATAGCCTGCTGCTCCTATTAGCGCGAATCGCTTCATTTACCCTATTCTTTGGTCATACGTAGATCCCATTGAAGGATTTTCGCCCATTAAGCGCGTCATCATTTGCTTTTTCACAATATTGAAAATAACCATATGTACATCTTCAGTAACTTCCATATCCATAACGGGTGCGTGCACATTGATGGTTGCTATTTGCGCAATCTTCCCGCCTTTAAATCCGCTTAACGCAACTGTAGTAGCACCCTGTTCATTCGCATATTCCATTGCCGCTACGACGTTTTTACTGTTGCCAGATCCACTAATACCAATGACTAGGTCGTGCGGCTGCAAGAAATTCTTTAACGGCTCAATGAAAATGCTCTCCCAGCCTATATCGTTCGCAATAGCCATCATGGAAGGAAGATTGTCATTCAAACAAATCATTTTAAATCGCTTCTCTAATCCATAGCTGGCCCCTTTTAAGAAATCACCGGCGGCATGAGACGCAGAAGCTCCTGAACCGCCATTGCCCATAGTATAAATGTTTCCACCCTTTTCGTAGGTGGTATGAAACGCATCAACTAATTGATCTAAACTTTTAGGGTCTAGAGCGTCTAGCGTGGTCTTTACGAGGTCAATGTATTCTTGTGCGCGCATCTTTTTTAGTCTAATTACGAATTGGCCACTAAAATAACTGAATTATTCGCGCCATCGTATAAATCCTACCACACTCATTGCAGAATATATTACCATGAGTGCGGAATATACCCAAAGTCCTTTCGCACCATATAAAATAACTGAAGCGATGTTCAAAGGAATCCAGTAATGGAAGGCAGTTCGAATTCTTTTGGCTTCCTGCCAAGTCGCCCACAATCCAAATACGGTGGTACATGCGTCGAAATAGGCATAAGACACACCAGGCAACGTATTCAGTGCGTAGCCCAGTCCAAGCGATGCAGGAATTCCAATCAAAGCCAGGTATTGATATTTGCACGGTAGCGAAACCAACGCAACGCGCTCACTGGAAGATCGCACATACCATTGGTTCCAGCCATAAAAACCCATCAGAACATACACAACATATAGTCCGCTTTCCGCATACAAGCCAGATCTAAAAAATAACGCCACTGAAAGTGCGGAGGAAAGGGTTCCAAAT
>JAKMEB010000094.1 GCA_022426185.1 Schleiferiaceae bacterium | reverse complement strand
CCACAGGGTTTAGAATACTTAATGGAGATACAGTCATACTAAAAGCTAATCACGTTAAATGGTATCGCGATGCGATTAGTTACGAGTATGATGATAAAAGAGGGCTGATGGAACCATTGGACCTTTTCGGCACTAAATCCAATGTTTTTAAAGATGAGCGCTTATCTGGCGAAATCATCTGGAATTGGGTAACGCCGAAAAACATAATAAATCTCGTCTATACTTTAGGGATCGTTCTCCCTTGGTTTTGGGGTGGATATATATACAATCCCATTAATTCCCTCGGTTCGTACTACTTAAAAGAACCTGAAATCTTGTCGAAGCTTCCAGGGAATGTTGAATTTTATAACCTTATTCGTACAACGGACAAAGAAACTATACTATCAATCACGGTACGAGGAGGTTTTATATCAAAGCCTAAAATTCAAATAGATTATCACAATTCACATATTGATGAGGATTTACTTGCTTTTGCGGTGTTTGCTTTTAAATCTATCCAGCGAGGTAATCGACGTCCGCTTTACACTTAGTTCTAAATTAATGCACCTATGAAGAATATATGAGCTCGGTACAAGATGGGAAGCCATATCCTGCTTCAAGACCAGACACTCTATAGCTTCCGTCATACAGGCGCTATCCAAGTCTTTGAGAAAACAGGCTCACTTCAAAAGCTGCAGCTTAAGAACAAAAAAGCACCTCCATAAGGAAGTGCTTTTTCAAAGGGTGAAAGACGGGGTTCGAACCCGCGACCTCCGGAACCACAATCCGGCGCTCTAACCAGCTGAGCTACAATCACCATGTTTCGGGGCGCAAATATAATCGGAAACCGAGAATATGTGCAATCAATGATTACTTTTTTAAAAGACCACCCACAAGGTAATTACACATAAGACAAGCAGAAAAGTCAAAGCCTTTGCTGTACTGCTCATTGGAACGATATTCGATTTACTCCAAACCAATGTAGCATCGTCATAGCTCTCTGCATTCGGTCGCAAAAGACTTACTGCAACTAAAATCAAAGAACAGATGGCAAAAAGTAAAAGCGCATAATGGAGGAAATTCATATGAACCATCCAACCAATAAGGCCAGTGTACTCTCCACCCGCAACTTCTAAGGATAGGCGGCCCACACCCAGTACCGCTCCTGAGAGCAAGGCCCATTTCGCACCGGAAGCATTGATCTTCTTGAAGAAGATACCTAATAAAAACACGGCCGCAATAGGGGGTGAAATGTACGCTTGGATAGACTGTAACTGCTGGAATAAACCACCTTGAATGGCCTGCATCAAAGGTATCCAGCCAATGCCTAGAGCCACCAATACCACCGTTGAAAGACGTCCGGCACTCACCAATTCCTTATCCGAAGCGTCGGGGCGGTACTTTTTATATACGTCGAAAGTAATAAGTGTAGAACAGCTGTTAAAAACGGAGCTCAAAGAGGACATTAATGCCGCCAACAAACCCGCGACTACCAAACCACGCAGACCTGCGGGTAAAACGGTTTTCACCATCAAAGGCAATGCAGCATCGTATTGTGTTTCGCCATCTACTACAAAAGTGAGTAGCTCTGGATTTTTTTGAGCAAGGGCATAGGCAATGACCCCAGGAAGCATGAAAATGAATATGGGCAATAACTTCATGTACCCGCCAAATAAAGCGCCTTTTCTAGCGGTATCTATATCTTTTGCGGCAAGGACGCGCTGCACAATGAATTGGTCCGTACACCAATACCATACACCCAAAATAGGAGCACCGAACAGTATACCCGTCCAAGGGTAATTAGTGTCGCTCGCAGGGCGCCATAAACTCCAATGCTCAGGCGTGGTGTTTGCGACCAACTCTTCTACGCCGCCCAATTCTTTTAAACCAAAAACAGTCAACACTATGGATCCGCCAACTAGAACAAACATCTGCATGAGATCCGTATAAACAACCGCTTTAAAACCACCGAAAATGGTATAAATACCTGTAGCAACGACTATGACAATGGCACCAGTCCAAAAATTAATACCGAGCAGCGCGGTAAAGACGATGGCTCCAGCAAAAATGGTAACTGAAATTTTTGTCAAGACATAGGCGACAATACTAACGTATGAGAGGTAAGTTCTAGCCCAACTGTTGTAGCGTTTCTCTAAAAATTCCGGCATGGTAAACACCCCGGAACGGAGGTAAAACGGCACAAAGACCCAACCTAATAAGATAAGTATCAAAGCAGCCAGAAGTTCAAATTGGCCGGCGACCAGTTCTCCTGCGGCACCCTGTCCCGCCAAACCAACAAGGTGTTCTGATCCTATATTGGAGGCAAATAATGACGCACCTATAACAAACCACCCTAGGTTTCTACCACCTAAAAAATAATCGGCCGCTTCACCGTTTTCACTCTTTTTAGAGCCACTGTAAAAGGCAATAATAAAGACTAGGACAAAATAGAGTCCGACAACTAGGTAATCTGTAGTGTTTAACATGTTTTAGCGTGCTTAGTGTTCAATAGAGCAAGTTAGTGTACAACGGACAATTAGGACATAATTAATTCCAAACCCTCCTCCCTACTTCGTTTGATTATGAGTATTAGCGTAACTTGGCACGAGTGAATACACCTCGAGTTCTACATATAGTGAAGTGGTATCCCCATGCAACGGATCTGCAAAACGGCGTTTTCGTGCAAAAACATATTCATGCCGTAGAGTCCAGGCCAGCAGTACTGGGATTCTTAAACCATTCTGGTCCACCAGAGTTTAAGGACACATGTACCCTATACGGGAGTATAAATATGAGTTCGGCTGCCAAATGGGGTGCATACTTTGCCAAAGTAAAAGAGGTTCAACCGGAAATCATCCACTTTCATTGTTATGCTCCGGATTTAGCACCGTTGCTATGGTTTGCAAAACGTGCTGGATTAAAAACGGTTCATTCTGAACATTGGTCTGGCTTTTTACTCCACCATCCTCGACCACTTCAAGGTTGGCGCAGAGCATTAGCACGCTGGTACATGAGCAACTGCCATTTAGTACTGCCGGTGAGTCCTATTCTCGCGGAAGGGATAAAAGCACTTGCACCAGCTGCAAATACTGAAGTAATACCTAATGTGTTGGAGGAACGACCTATTCAAAAAGTCGAAAAACGTCCTTGTACCAGTATCTGTGTAGTGGCTGATGTCGTTTTTTCCGTAAAACAGCAGGATACGATTCTGGAGATCTTCTCCAGTTTACCTCGAATGCAATACGAACTACATTTTTATGGTGGTGGACCAGATGAATCGAAACTAGAGCGTTTAGTGAAGCCCCATTCAAATGTGTTCTTACACGGACGTAAATCCAATGAAGAAATTCTCAAACTACTTCCTCAACACCATGCCCTGGTGCTCTTTAGCACTTTTGAAACCTTCGGAATAACCGTTTTTGAAGCACGTCAAGCAGGTTTATGGGCCATCGCAAAATCTGATTTCGGTGGCGCACCGTACTACGATCAAGGATGTATTTTGGTAGATTCAAAGGAAAGCCTTCGCACCGCCTTCCATAATATTTCATCCCTCGCAGCTGCTCAGCCCAATAAATTTGGCGATTTAGGAGTGAATTCCATTGGGGAAAAATTGTCAACAAGCTATTCAAAACTTCTCTTCGATTAGAGGCGATTCATTTCAGGAATTCCTTTTATATTTAGCTTATCACAAAAACAACGTTTTATGAAGAAATTATTACTCGCTGTTGCTGGTCTTAGTGTCATTGGAGCTACCGCGCAAGAAGTTCGCACGGATCTAGGACGCAGCTCAGAAATGTATACTGCATCGCATGCAGACGGCATTCCATACAAAACCTCTGCACACAAGCAGAGTTCTGCAGTAGCCATCGGTACTGCACCCAACGTTTATGGCGCAGGATTTGGGCCAAAAACTAACATTTGGGCAGATGAAGATCTCAATACGATCGCTTTTGTTCACCGTTCAGATTACTCCAGTAATGGTGATAACAGTTCAGGATCTTTACGTTTTGACTACTCTACCAACGGCGGCGCATCATGGACTGCCAACGCTGGTCCAGTTTGGAATCCAAACGTAAGTGGATACGCTTATCCTGGAGTTGCACGTTACCCGCGTATTGGGATTCTTAACGAAACTGGAAATACCAACCCACTCAACGCCAGTATTGCTGTTTGGGCACCAACACTCGTTGGAACCAATGGAGGTGCATGGGGTGGCGCTTTAATGGGTACCCATAAAATGGACAACACGACCACAAATGTCTCTGTTGATACATCTGGGGGTCACTTGACTTTGGATAACTCCTATGTTGATGGCGGAAATTTCTGGGGTCTTAGTTTTCACCAACCAGATTATGACGTAGAAGAGTATACTGATACGGTTTTGGTATGGAAAGGAACTATGGACTGGAACACGGACTCTATGACGTATACTGAGCACAGAGCGTATATGCCAGTAACGAATGAAGCGGCAAACGGAAAAATCGTAGGCGACGCAAATATTTTCTTTGCGGCCAATGCTACAACAGGTTACATCAGCCTCGAGGGGTACGACAGCACCGTTGCACCAGCAAAAGTCATTCACCCGTACATGATCAAAACAACTAACGGAGGCTCTTCTTGGGGCTCAAATATGGGACCAAATCTTGATGTACTAGTTGATAATGGTTCAGGCGATAGCTTAGTTACTATTTTCGACCAGATTACTGGAGGAACTTGGAGTATAGGACACCTCACCTCTTCAACACGTGGTCACGACCTAGCTGTTGATGCTAACGGGAATCCTCATATGTTCGTACATGTATTCCCTGGAACAGGGACTGCAGCAGCGGGTGGAACTCCTGCAGCAGACTTTAACTATTTCCCGGCAGTTAACCTTCTCGTTGATATTTACACGACCGACGGTGGACTGTCATGGGATTGTAACGTGGTAAGCCAGGTATTCACATTTGACTTTGACTTTGATCCAACTAACGGACCGGTAGGTGAAGCCAACCGTCCTTACATCTCGATGAACAGCGATAGAGATATGATGTTCTTCTCTTGGTTTGAGACTGATACTGCTTATGCTAGTGGGACTACAGACAATCAATTCCCGGACTGGAGATGTCAAGGCTATAATGTGATTGGCGACTCTTTAGAAGGACCTCAAACGGTTATGGGCACTTTTGGTGATGCAACTTGGGGTAACGTTGCCGATTGGGCATTTGATAACGGAGATGGTTCACACCAACTTCACATGACCTATGCTCCTATTGAAGATTTCGGAACCTTTAGTGTTCTAAATTCGATCGACTTCTATTACCTAGGTCAGCCTTATCCGAACAATATCGGTTTAGAAGAACTGGATCGCAACAACTTTGCCGTTAGCCAAAACTTCCCTAACCCTGCTTCAGGTGTTACGAAAGTGGCCATTGAGTCTGCAGAAGCTGCAGATTACAATATGGTAGTTGTCGATATGACAGGACGCCTTATTGAAATGAAAGATTTAGGACGTTTAGACGCAGGTCGCCACATCCAAATCGTTGATGTAACGAACTACGCTTCTGGTGTATATTTCTATACCATTGAAAGTGCAGGAAGTAAAATCACAAAGAAATTAATCGTGGAGTAAGCACGAATTTCTCTTAAAGCAAAACACCCCCGAGGCTTCCGCCTCGGGGGTGTTTTTTTTTATATCCAGTTCCGCACAACGCGAGAGCTTTTAACGCAATAAAGTTTAGTAAGTCAATAGTTTTTTGACTGCTTCTTCGAGCTTAGACTTCGCCAAAAAACCTTCTTCTAGCTTCGAATGAAATGGAATTGGCGTGGCATCAGAACTCACCGTGATCACTGGACCGTCCAGCGCTTCCCAGCATTCCTGTGCGATACGCGATGCAATGTGTTCGCCATAACCACCTACAGCCACATCCTCTTGCAGGACTACTACTTTGCCTGTACGCGCAACACTTGCTCTAATAGCTTCAAAGTCTAATGGGATCAGCGTACGTAGGTTTATCAATTCTATTTGTCCCGACAGCGCTTCTTTCTCTATCATCTCCAGCGTCCAATGCACTCCCATTCCATAGGTGACCACCGTAATATCGGCTCCTGTACAAACCACATTGGCCTTGCCTAATTCCATGAACTGTGGACCTTCTTTAACTTCTTCTCGTACGGTACGGTACAGTGCTTTATGCTCAAAAAACAGGACCGGGTTAGGTTCATTAAAACTGGACATCAACAAAGCTTTAGCCTCCCCAGGAAAGGCGGGATAAACCACTTTTAAACCAGGAACGTGCGTAAACCAGGCCTCTGTACTCTGGGAGTGAAAGGGTCCTGCAGCAACTCCTGCCCCCGTAGGCATACGGACTACAACATCCACAGATTGGCCCCAACGCCAATGCAACTTTGCAAGATTATTGACGATCTGATTAAACCCTGTGGTCACGAAATCTGAAAACTGCATTTCCATCATCGCTTTACCACCAGCAATGCTCCAACCTAAGGAGGCGCCTACAATGGCACTCTCGCAAAGTGGAGTATTACGAACTCTGTTTGTTCCAAATAATTCTGCCAAACCTTCTGTGGCTTTGAAAACTCCGCCATAAGGGCCTATATCTTGTCCCATGTAGACCAACTCTGGCCATAGGGCTAAACTTTCTTTTAATCCGTCCTGAACGGCATCAATAAGACGCATTTCTCGCGAATTTGCATTCGTACTTTCAGGAAGTGCTGGCACTGTAGCGAATAAATCATGGGTACTTTCCTGCGCATCATAAACGGGACCATCTAGCGCTAATGCAGCGTGGAATGCTTCATCCACACGCGCTTTTGCCCGTTCCATAGCGAGTTGCACCGCATTTTCATCTGTAGCATAACGATCCGGCTCATGGAGAATCTTAGCCATTGGTTCGTCGAGCATCGCCGTTTCAATCATGCCCTCAGGATAATATTTGGTCCCACTGGCCTCTTCATGCCCCCGTATTCTGAACGTATTTGCTTCTAATAAAATGGGTTTACCTTCTTTCCGGGCATAGTTTGTTGCATTGGTCAGTTGCGTATAACATTCAGCTAAATTATTTCCATCAAAACTCCGGGCTTCCATGCCATAGGCAGGTCCTTTATCGACGAAGCTTTTAAATTTAAATTGTTCCTCTTCAGGCGTACTTAAACCCCAGTAGTTGCGCTCAACAATAAAAACCACCGGAAGCGACCAAACTGCGGCAACATTAAGTGCTTCATGAAAATCCCCCTGAGAAGTCGCACCATCGCCAGTAAATGCAACTACACATTTACCGGTTCCCAACTGCTGTTCACGCAATGCCAGGCCGCATGCTAAGCCCAACTGTGCTCCTAAATGGGAAATCATCCCAACGATATGGTGCTCTTTACTACCAAAGTGAAAGCTACGATCGCGTCCCTTAGTAAACCCTTCTGGTTTTCCTTGAAATTGAGCAAATAAGCGTTTTAGAGGTATTTCACGTGCTACAAAAACACCCAAGTTGCGGTGCATCGTACAGATGTATTCTTCTTTATTCAATGCATGAACAGCTGCGACTGAAATGGCTTCCTGTCCAAAGGAACTGAACCATTTGGAAATCTTACCCTGGCGCAGATAAATGAGCATTTTCTCTTCAATGGCGCGGGTTTGCAAGAAGTCTTGGAGTAGTTCTGGCGGTAAAGGGTGGTTCATAACTTCTGTTGGTGTCATTAAGTTCCAGTCGAACGACTGCGAAAAGGTAGTTATTTTTGTTTTATATAACCTATTTACAC
>JAKMEB010000091.1 GCA_022426185.1 Schleiferiaceae bacterium | reverse complement strand
CAGTACGCCTGGAGAGAATAGGGCATTAGAGATGTTGTCGATTCCATCAACATCTCTAATGCCCTATTCTCTCCAGGCGTACTGCGTCCGCTCAATGCAACTTATGTCGCCAGCGAAAATGCTTTTTATATTGGGAACTATCAAACCGGGGTGTTGCGCGTAAAAGACGGCAACAAGATTAAGCGCATCCTTCCCAGCAGTCCCTACAGTAACAAAGCTTTTCACCTCGTGCCTTATGGCCTAGGAAAGGATAACGATCCCAGCCCTGATGCAGCGAACCCTTACGCCCAAACCTACAGAGGAAATTCTGGTGGTGTCCTGCATCTGCCGGGTGCATTGAATGAACTTTGGTCTAAAGCCTATGCCAGTGATGGTGCCGGTCGCTACGAGGGTCAACAATGGATGCATTGGGATAAAAATCACCTCTACGGTTTAACCGACTTCATTAGTGCCGCCCATGAATTTACCGAATCTGGCGAGCGCCTCTACCTCAGCAGTTGGGGCGGTGGAATAGTCGAACTGACCGACGGAGATACGACAGGTTGGTTTCGAACAAGCAACACGAACGGTGCTTTACTTGCAGTCAATGGTAATACCAATGACCTGCGCACCGGAGGATTAACTTTTGACGATGAAGGAAATTTATGGGGCGTTCAAAGCTTAGTTGCTGCGCCGCTCTTTAAAAAAGACGCCAATGGGAATTGGTCCAATTTTGCTTTAAGCCCGGGTGCCGACGCTGTAGCTCTGAAAAATATTCTGCATCACGACGGCATGTTTTTCATTCAAAGTAGAACCAACGGCATCTACGCCTACCGTGCTTCTGACGGATTAAAACGTCAGATCAGCTCCGGAACAGGAAGCGGTAATCTGCCTTCAAACCACGTGCTCAGCATGACCGTTGATCAGGATGGTGAATTATGGATTGGTACGGACGAGGGATTGGTCGTTTTGTACAGTCCGTCCAATGTATTCAACGGTGGAAATTCCGATGCCCGTCCCATACTTTTTGAAGAAGACGGCGTGGTACAAAAGCTTTTGGGTGAAACCCCTATTACCAGCATTTTCGTTGATGGTGGCAACCGTAAATGGATTGGCACTCGCGGTGCGGGTCTGTTTTTAGTGAGCCAAGAAGGGTTGCAAACGGTACATCAATTCACCACAGCAAACAGTCCTTTACTCGCGAATGATATTCTAAGCATTGCGGCAGATCCTACCAGCGGAGAGGTGCTCATTGCTACGGCAAAAGGGTTGATTGGCTACCGCGGGGATGCTACACCTGGATATGAAGGAAACGTACCGGAAGCTTCCATTTACCCTAATCCGGTGCGTCCTGGTTACCAAGGTCCTGTTTTCGTACAGGGCTGTCCGGAAGGTGCGGTGGTGAAGTTTACGGACGTCACAGGAGCGCTGGTTTATGAAACGCAGTCAAACGGCGGGACAGCGCGTTGGAACGGCAAAAATCTGAGCGGACAACCCGCAGCTAGTGGTGTTTATCTCGTGTACATTACAGATGCACTGGGCACACTAACCGCACAAGGAAAAGTTCTTCTGATCCGGCAATAAACCAGTCTTAGATATTGGTATTTTTGAGAGGCTATGGCACAAGAGAAAGAAAAAAAGAAACGCAATTACCGCAAGCAAATCATCTGGACTGTTGTTGTACTCACCGGTCCAATCTGGGGTTTGACTTTATTGCTCAGTCTAACGAGCATGGGGGTGTTTGGGGAATTACCAGACATCGCACAAATTGCAAATCCGGATACCAAATTAGCCACAGAAATCATTACTGAAGATGGTGAAACTCTGGGTACGTTCTTTCGTGAGAACAGGACAGCTGCAACTTTTGATGAACTCTCTCCGTGGCTGGGCAAAGCCTTAGTGGCGACAGAAGATGAGCGCTTTTATTCGCACAGTGGAGTCGATGCGAAGGCCTTGGCGCGCGCCGTAGTGTATTTGGGTACGAAAGGTGGCGGGTCAACACTCACACAGCAATTAGCGAAAATGCAATACAATGAACCTGCACGGAATTTAGTGGAACGCATTGGGCAGAAATTGGGCGAATGGATCATTGCGGTTCAGCTCGAACGCCTGTACACGAAAGATGAAATCATTGCGCTGTATTTAAACCAATTGGACTTTCTCTACCAGGCCGTAGGCATCAACTCTGCCGCACGCGTTTACTTTAACAAGAAGCCCATTGACCTGAACATCGAAGAGGCCGCCATTTTTGTAGCCATGGCTAAAAACCCTTCCCTGTACAATCCTAAACGCTACCCCGAACGTACCAAACAACGCCGCGACCAAGTATTTGTGCAGATGGTAAAAAATGGAATGCTCACGGTAGCAGAAAAGGACAGTCTTCAACAAATCCCCCTTCAGCTGGAATTCCGACCACAGAGTCATACGGCCGGTCTAGCACCGTACTTCCGTGAATATTTGCGCGGATATATGAAAGGGTGGATTAAAGACTATGAGAAGAGGACCGGCCGCGAATTGGACCTGTACAGTGGTGGTTTAAAAATCTACACCACCATTAATGCGGAAATGCAACAGAATGCGGAGGAGGCTGTACAAGAGCATTTAAGCAACTACCAACGCATCTTTGACATCATTAAAGAAGATCGGAAATATGGTCCGTTCTATTTTGACGAAGACCCAGCAGGAAATGTAAAGCGCATTGTAGACCGGGCCATGAAAACCACCCAGCGCTACCGCGGTATGAAGCGTCGAGGCGCCAGTCAAGACAGCATTCAAAAGGCCTTTTCTACCCCTATACCCATGACTGTTTTTACTTGGAATGGGGATAAAGACACCGTGCTCTCACCGCGCGACAGTATTGTCTATTATAAAGGACTCTACCAGGTGGGCATGATGAGTGTTGAACCGCAGTCGGGACATGTCAAAGCATGGGTGGGCGGTAACGACTACCAGTACTTTAAGTACGACCACGTCAAACAAGGGAAACGTCAGGTAGGGTCTACCTTCAAACCGTTCGTTTACGCATCTGCCATTTTAGAAAAAAACTACAGCCCTTGTCTTCAGGTACCCAATGCAAAAATCTGTATTGAAAAAGGGGAATTTGGCCTGCTCGAAGATTGGTGTCCGTCAAATTCTGATGGCAAATACGGAGGCACCAAAAGCCTTAAACATGCCTTGGCAAATTCAATGAATACTGTGACCACCTTCCTCATGAAACAGGTAGGTCCACGGCCTGTGATTAATCTAGCGCGACGCATGGGCATCACAGAAGATATTCCTGAGGTTCCATCCATCGCGTTGGGTACCGTGGATCTCAGTGTCTATGAAATGGTGGGGAGTTATACCACTTTCGCAAATAAAGGAAGGTACGTCCAGCCCATTATGGTGACGCGTATTGAAGATAAAAACGGCGTTGTATTAGAAGAGTTCACGCCTGAGACTCGACAAGTCATGAGCGACCGCGATGCCTATGTCATTCTTAAACTCCTGATGGGAGTAACGGAAGACGGCACTGGAATCCGATTGCGCCACGATTATGGTAAAAACTTCTACCGTAATAATGCAGTAACCGGCTATCCTTACACATTCACTAATGAAATTGCCGGCAAAACGGGGACGACGCAAAACAACTCTGACGGTTGGTTTATGGGCGCTGTACCTAACCTAATCACAGGTGTATGGACCGGTTGTGAAGACCGTGCTGCGCACATGGGCGGCGGGTTTGGTACGTATTATGGACAAGGCGCTACGGCGGCACTTCCCATCTGGGCGGTCTACATGAAGAAAAACTATGCGAATCCAGACTTAGGTATTAGTCTAGATCCTTTTGATCGTCCTCGAGGCGAGCTGGGTATAGATGTCGATTGTTTGCCTACAAGTTTTGACTTCGATTCTGGTGAAGGGGACGATTTTGATGAAAATTTCTAGCGGCCTACCGCCAGTTTCAATGCCGTTGTAAACTCTGCTGGAACCAGCAGTTCGTCTACCGGCTGGACCACAAATTCCGTACTGCTAGAATTTGATTCACGCCGACGTGATTCACGCTGCTGTAATTCCGATTTATTCTGAATGGCCACCTTTGCGCCTTGAAATAATCCCGCAGCTACAGAGATTATTAGACCTACAGTGGTAACGATCAGTCCTAACGCGAACCCAAGAAGCACCGCGAATCCATCGCCGTCATCCGCAGTAGCAATGGCCGCAAAAACTACTACACCAGCGCCTAAAGAAATGAGGTAGCCCTTCCCTGCCGCTTTCAACCCTTGGGCTGTTGCAGAAGGCAAAGGTGTAAGTTCTTGAATGTAAGGATCGTTAGAGCCTCCAACTTCTTTAGGACCCATGTAGAGGTAAGCCAATTGGCCTGCTGTATCTACACACAAGGCATAATAAAACGTTGCTGGCTTGAGTAACGTGAGGTAACTTTTCGCTGTATCAAAGGTGAATTCTGAAAGTTCGCCTGCATCAGTTACGACCGCAGCCACTTCGTAACCAGCGGTCAATGCACCACGTAAATCGTAGACCACTGGATCCATAATGGACCGTTCTGCGCTGAGAGAAAACGGCGCGATAAAAAGGGCAACTAACGCGAAGCGGATCAAATGTTTCATGCTTCAATATAAAAAAAGCCCCGGAATGACTCCAGGGCTTAAATGTAAGTATCCAATGCTCAAATTGGCTTAGAACATGTCCATATCCATTCCACCGCCACCACTACCACGGTCCATTTGACGACGGCGGCGTTGTACCTCACCAAAGTTGTAGGTGAGTCCCGCTTCCACAACTCTATTTCTCCAACGGAATTGTCCCTCTTGTTTGAAATTAGGACCCATAGTCTCGTAATTCCACCCCATAGTATTGAAGAGGTCGCGGCAATTGATAGACAGGTTTAAGCGATCGCTTAGGAAGCCTTGCTTGAAGCCACCACCTACGAAATAAAACGGACGCCCTAGGCCTTGCGCCATTACCCGTTTACTGCGGTAATTCCCCATAATTTGTAAGCTTGCGCCTTTCCAAAGGGGAGTGCTTACCATAGTATTTAAACTATAACCATAGCCGCTGTTTACCCAGCCTTGACCGTCAATATCACCACTGACCTGACTGTAAAAGTAATTTCCGCCAAGCGTTGCAAATGCCCCTTTACTGCCGATTCTTCCACGGAAGCTAAAGTCCATTCCCGCATCTTCACCGTTATTCAGGTTTTTATGGGTCGTCGTGTTGATTCCGTTGGTATCGACCTGACTGAACCAAGTAATGAGGTTGCTCTTATCTCGGAAATACACGTTGGCGTTTAAGGTTTTTCCTTTCTTCAAAATATGGGTATACCCGAACTCATACGAACCGGTGAATTCCGGAAGGAGGTACGGATTCCCTTGACGGAGGTTGAACGGATCGCTGTAGTCAATAAATGGATTGAGTTGTCGGCCACCTGGACGCTGTACGCGGCGGCTGTAGCTGAAATTAAGTTCGCGACCACGAGCGATCTCGTACGTCATAAATGCGCTAGGATAGACCTGGAAGTAGTCGTTAACGAAGGTAGAATCCTGCGTGATTTGCGTGGCTTCAATGTTGGCTTGTTCTGCGCGCAAACCCAATTGAAAGCCCCATGGCCCTTTCTTAAATCCGTAGTTCGCATAAGCCGCGAAAATATCTTCGGAATACAAGAATTCATTCTCTGAAAGCGGATCTAAAGTTTCTGTACCTGTAGTAATGTCTGTATTGGTTCTGTTGAATCCATCCAGATCATCGCGAACAATCATTTTTAAACCAGCTTCCAACTTACGGTCGTCGTTCCATTTTTTAACATAGTCCATAAGTCCATTGAACTCCCATTGGTCGCCGAAGCTCTCCGTAGCATAGCGTAGTGACGGTGCTTTTACATTTCCCGTAGTCAATGTATCTTGTTCAAAAACCATATCGTCTTGGCGTGTACCGTCGGTATAACTGAAGCGAACGTTGAGTTCTTCACCCTTCTTTGGCTTGTAGTCGTAAATAAGATCCGCACTGTTGTTCCAGCGAGTACCGTTTTCATTATTCGCTTGAAGGATGGTATACACACTCGTTGGCGTGGTCCAATCTGTTGTTTTTTCTTCAGAACGAGGGCGCAGACCTTGATTCAACGTCCCTTGAAGGGTAAGGGTATGTTTGTCGTTTGGGGTCCAGTCGATTCCCGTTTTAATGTTGTTTCCATTGCGTCCACCCAAACCTTTTGTGACCTGCTCGAAACTGTAAGTGCCATCGCTGAGGTAATTTTCGCGGTTGGCCCAAGAACTTCTTGGGGTAAATCCAGAACTGTGTCCTGCATTGAAAAAGAGATTTACATTATCTACTTTATAGTTGAGATTCATTCCGCCGCGTACACGGTCTGCTCCAGAATACGAAGCGTTGACAGAACCGTTCAATCCCTGCAAAGCAGATTTTTTCAAAACGATATTGATCATTCCCGCAGTTCCATCCGGATCGTATTTCGCGCTGGGGTTGGTCATTACTTCAATCTTTTCGACGCTATTCCCGGGTAAGCTTTGGAGCAGTGCAGCAAGATCCTCACCAGTGAATCGCGAAGGACGCCCATCAATCATGATACGCACAGCACTAGAGCCTCGGAGAGTAATATTTCCGTCAAGATCCAATTCTACTGAAGGAATGTTTTCAAGAATATCTGTTGCCGATCCTGTTTTACTTAAAATAAGCTTCGATGGATCATAGACTCTACGGTCTATCTCATTAGTCATAAATTGGCCTTCAGCCTCTACAGTCACTTCATCCAATTCTACACCTGAAGATTGTAAGCCTATTTCGCCCAGCTTCTGCTCCGTTCCTTGACGGCCCAGACGAATCTCTTGCGTTTTAGTTTTATAGCCCACGTAGGCAAACTCAATTACATTTGGGCCTAAGGTGATGCCTTCTATTTTAAACTGACCGCGTTCGTTTGTCATGCCACCAGTAACCAGCTCTTCGCTCATCTTGTGTGTGACTTTCACTGCAGCAAATGCCAAAGGCTCTTGCGTTTCAGAGTCCACTAAAGTGCCGGTAATCACACCAATCTTTGGAAGCTTTGAGGGATCAAAATTTCCTCCACGTTCACTGCCAGGTTGCTGGGCATGTAGTGTTCCGGTCAAGAGCACCATCAGGAGGATGAATAGGTTTGTGCTTAGGTTCTTCATGTCTAGTAGACGCGTAAGATGATAAAAGGTTTAAATCTCAGCAATTTTCATGCTAAGAGCACGCGAATATAAGGCAGATCACCGTGAAAAATAAAGGAGATGTGCTACCGCGCTATACCGCGCGGTAACCTAGACTGTTCTTGACGTGAATACGCTGTAATAGCATTTGAATCAACCAGAAATTCAATGCAGCGAATACCTCGAAAAACACGACATGGACGTAAGCGAAACGATCGCTGGTGATGATGAGCGGGTTATCCGCGATGGGCGGTTCCATGAGGTACATGTAATTTCCTCCTGTAAGTAGGTTGACCCCTAAAGCAATGAGCGCCATAATTTGAATGCGACCAAAGCTTCGTAACCACGCTCCTTTTTTAAGGCCCTGATGTTGAACTACAATAATGTAAAAACCGACCCCTATGATTGAAGCGTGGTTCACATAGTAATCGAAAGCGTAAACAAAATTTATTCCGTGTGTGAATTCTGGTGTCAGCAAACTTTGAAGACCGCCGGCAATTCCGGTGAACGTAACCAGTTCTCCCATCCATCGTTTGCCCGTGAAGAAGTAGCCAATAAGCAGGAGTCTCGAAAAGCCGCACATGTGAAAGAGCAAGGAACTCCCCCAGCTAAATTCGCCACGTGAAATGGAAAGACCCGTCATAGCTACGAAGGCGCCTAATAGAACCAGTGCCCAACCGCGCTCAAATTTTCTGCGAGCCACAGCGCCTAATTGGCCACCGAACCACAATGGGAAGAGGATAATTACAAGTGCTGAAGCCCAGCCAAACCAGTACAGTAGATCTCCAGGAGATAACGCAACATGCAAGTCCATTCGCGATTATATTCGTTTATTTCAGTCGTAGTGCTAGGTCAACGGGGACTCCGAATATAAAAAAAGGCGGCCATGTGGCCGCCTTTCTATCTCAATTTTAATCAGTTGTACCGATTAGTTGTTTCCTAAGATCAATGGAAGTCCATCACTTCCTCCCACTACAATCACTTTGCTATTAGGACTCTCTGCTAGCTTTAAGGTAGCGTCAATCCCTTTATCCTGAAGAATCTTGTCTGTAAGAGACTGGCTCAACAAACGGTTCGCAACGGCTTTACCCTCTGCTTCAATACGCTGACGCTCTGCTTCTTTTTGAGCTTGGGTCAAACGGAATTCGTATTCCAATGAAACCTGCTCTTGTTCTAGCTTACGCTCAATAGCTTGTTTCAGTTTGTCCGGTAAACCTACATCGCGAATCAATAC
>JAKMEB010000058.1 GCA_022426185.1 Schleiferiaceae bacterium | reverse complement strand
ATTAAATTCCTCAAATCAATAGACGAGAAGCGCAAAAAAACATGCTAAAGAACCCGTATACTCGATTCAAATGGGTCGCCTTTTTTGAAGGAACCTCCTTCCTTATTCTTCTATTTATTTGCATGCCACTGAAGTATGGCTTTGACATACCTTATCCCAATAAGGTTTTTGGCATGCTGCACGGACTGTTAACAGTACTGTATCTTTTTACCTTGATTGAATTTACAGTAAACTACAAGGTGCATTGGTTAAAGGCAGTTCTGTTCCTTATAGCTTCGCTAGTGCCTTTTGGGACATTTTATGCAGAGAAAAAATGGTTGCGCCCTATCGGGGCACTAAACGGGGAGCACTAAACTTCTAGCGCCTCAATTTGATTCAGTACTTCTTGCGCTTGTGCTTGCACCTTATCGCTTTCCGCTCTATTGCTGTGGCTTAACTCGTAGCTCTTCTTAATGAGTGCATCGTATTGCGCTTCAAGCTTTTCTTTTTCCGATTTCTTTTTAAACAGTCCAAACATTTTTTACCTTTTTAGTATAAACAACAGATGCAATGACTTGTTCTTTGAGGCTATTAGTAATTACCATTCTATTCGGAATGTTCTCTTGTCGACCGCAGAGACTTGAACCTGAGCCTACCCCTAGGAATCCATTTCCATTAAGAGGAACAGATTTTAGCCAATTGCCAAAAATAGAATCAGAAGGTTATGCTTTTGCCGATAAAGATGGAATTCAAAAAGACGCACTAGAAATTTTACAAGAGGCGGGGCTAAACATTGTTAGACTGAAAGTCTGGAATAACTCAACTGGAGACGGTTCGTTGCAAGAGCTCATCCCCTACGTCTCAAGGCTACGAGATTTAGATTTACAAATTATGCTCACGCTCCACTACAGCGATACCTGGGCCGATCCCGGATCCCAAGACTTACCAGATCAATGGACTAATCTTGATTTCGATGTACTCTGCGACAGCGTGGAAGCCATGACTTTCAAAACGGTAAAAAAATTAGCGCCCGACTACGTGCAAATAGGCAATGAAATCAATCACGGCTTAATGCACCCTTATGGTTTACGTGATGGAGATGGAGAATTCCAGAAGCTTTTACAAGCGGGATGTAACGGTGCAAAAGCAGCAGATAGCAGTGTGATCACCATTCTACATTTTGCAGGCTATACCAACGTAAAGAACTTTTACCAAACGGTAGACTCCGTAGATTATGACTGGATAGGATTATCTTATTATCCAAAATGGCACGGTACAGATCTATCGGTATTAGCTTCGAAATGTTTTGAACTCAACGATACTTTTCAGCGTCCCGTAGCACTTGTAGAGACCTCTTATCCTTTTACTTTAGATTGGAACGATTGGACCAATAATCACATTGGCGACACAAGCCAATTACATCCAGATTTCCCTGCCACTAAGGAAGGTCAGCGCGCCTTCATAGCTTCGCTTCGAGCACTAACCGATTCACTAGGAACAGGGGTTATTTATTGGGGCGGTGAGTTGGTTGCCTACAAAGGCCCTCAAGCACAAGATGGCAGTCCATACGAGAACCAAGCATTGTTTGATTTTTCAGGAAAAGCAGTTCCCGCGTTATACGAATTAGGTGCACACTAGAGTTTAAGGGGTTCTTCAATTTAAATGAACAGGGGTTTATTCATTATCCTTTATCTTTGAGTTTCTTGTTAATCTATGCTGTCCATGACTATCAAAGCCACTTCCATAGAGGAATACATTGAGCAGGTCCCCGAAGACCGGAAGCCTGTATTTAATGAATTACTAACGCTTTTGAAAACACATTTGCCCAGTGGTTATGAAGAATGCTTAAGCTATGGTATGCCGGCTTTCTCTGTACCACACAGTTTATACCCCCCCGGCTACCATGTATCTCCGGAGGTTGCGCTTCCTTTTATTAGCATCGCTTCGCAAAAAAACTTTATTGCCTTTTATCACATGGGTTTGTATGCAACGCCTGAACTCCAGTCCTGGTGGACGGAGGAATACCCAAAGTATTCGAAAAGAAAATTGGATATGGGTAAAAGTTGTGTGCGCTTTAAAAAAATGGACGACATTCCTTTCGAGCTCATCAAAGAATTGGTGCAGAAAATAACACCTGAGCAATGGATTGATACGTATAAAAATCAACTAAAGAAATAGGAATTCAGTAGTTTCGCTTTTCACTAATAACCAATGACCGACAACCAAGCCAATTTGCCTAAAAAATTCATAGATATCGACGGCGTCATAAAGGATAAAAATCCAACGCTCTATCATTTCATACCCGGATTTCTCATCCGCTACCTCAGTGAACGAATCGTTCGAGAACGCGTACTCAATCAAATTATGTTTGAATTAAAGGACTTGAATAATTTCGAGTTCTGCGCTGCAGTTTGCAAACGATTCAAAGTAACGGTACGTAGCGTAGGAACAGAACATATTCCAAATGACGGCGGCGCTATATTCGCTGCAAACCACCCACTAGGTGGAATGGATGCCATGGCAATCATGGAAAGCATTTCGCACCAACGAGAAGATGTTAAATTTCTGGTGAATGACCTTCTTATGTCTATTGTGAATCTGCGGGGGATTTTTGTCGGAGTAAATAAGTTTGGTACTACCCCACGCGAGAACATACGTCGGGTAGATGAGCTGTTTGCGAGTGAGAACGCCGTTTTCATTTTCCCAGCAGGATTGGTAAGTCGAATGACTCAGCATAAGGTCATTCGTGATCTGGCTTGGAAAAAGACTTTTATCAGTAAGGCAAAAAGACATAAAAAACCGATTGTTCCTGTTCACATTAGTGGGCGACTTTCGCGAAAATTCTATAGAGTTGCGAAAATTCGTAAATTCTTTGGTATCAAAATGAACCTAGAGATGCTCTTGCTTGCTCAAGAAATGTTGAAGCAACGAGGTAAAACCATTACTATAACCTACGGAAAACCCATTTATCCGTCCCATTTAGACCGGTCAAAGACTGATGATCAGTGGGCGTATGAAGTGAAATCAAGCGTATATAATCTAGTGAAATAAGTCACCTGTAACAGGTGGTAACGAGGTATATTTGCACATATGATAGATTTAAGTTACATCAGACCGGCAGTACCGGTTGAGGTTATAAAAGCAGAATTAACCCAAGAGCGGTTTGTTCGGTTTACCTCAAAACTTAATAACGAAATCTATATCGTAAATGTCCATAATTCGCCGCAAACAGTCCAAGAAGTAGGACGTTTACGCGAGTTGACTTTTGCAAGCGCTGAGGGCGGTACCGGTAAGTCTGTTGATTTAGACGAACTTGATCTGGGTGAGAATCCGTATGAGCAATTGATCGTCTGGAACCCTGAGGAGGAAGAAATTGTTGGCGGCTACCGTTTTATTGATGGCGCAACTATCGCAGGTGGTAAAGGGGATCCGCAACGCGATCTCAGCATGGGGCATTACTTTCAGTTTTCACAAAAATTTCTTGACGACTACCTGCCTTACAGTATAGAATTAGGACGAAGTTGGGTGCAACCGAAATACCAACCGGCTGTTGATCCAAGAAAAGGAATGTTTGCACTGGATAATATCTGGGACGGCTTAGGTGCCATAGTGCTGAAATACGAAAACATGCGTCACTTTTACGGTAAGATCACCATGTATCCTTCCTACAACCGCAATGCCAGGAATTGGGTTTTAAATTTTTTAGAACATTACTTCCCCGACCAAGAAAAACTCATGTACCCCATCGTTAATGCAACTGTTCCCAGGTTGCCTGATCTAGATGGGCACTTCCCTATCGACCGGACTGATTTTTCTACTGCTTTCAAAAAAGGGTTACGCACTTTAGGCAAATACACGGCTGAATACGGAGAAAGCGTTCCTCCATTGATCAAACAATACATGGTATTAAGTCCTGAAATGAAAACTTTTGGAACATTCGTCAATGCCGATTTTGGGGATGTGGAAGAAACTGGGATTCTCATCTCAGTAGATACCATTTATGAAGAGAAACGCGCGCGTTACATCACTCCATAAATACTGCATTTGTGGTTAGACCTTAATAACACTACGAACAAATGAATAATTTCAACTTATACAACCCAGTTAATCTCTGCTTCGGAAAGGACGAGCACAGAAAACTATCTTCGCTCATACCTAAAGACTCGAGAGTCCTTATCACCTATGGAGGTGGATCTATTAAGCGTAATGGGATTTACGATAAGGTGATGGCTGCGTTAAAGCACCATGACGTCCTTGAATTTGGTGGCATAGAACCAAATCCACAATACAGCACGCTACTGAAAGCACTGGAAGTCATAAAATCTGAAAAAGTAGACTTTCTACTCGCCGTTGGCGGTGGCTCTGTTATTGATGGCACTAAATTCCTAGCCTCTGCAGCTTTATTCGAAGGAACAGAACCTTGGGAAATTCTTGAAAAGGGCATTCGTACCACAAAGGCTCTGCCTTTTGGAACCGTATTGACGCTACCCGCAACCGGGTCGGAGATGAATAGTGGCGCGGTAGTTAGTCGTAAAGAGATTGGACAGAAACGTGGTATGGGCGGACCGGGATTATTTCCGGAGTTTTCCATTTCAGACCCTACTGTAGTTGCATCTATACCGCAAAGACAGTTGGCAAATGGACTCGTAGATGCTTTCACGCACGTGATGGAACAATACATGACTTACCCTACTTCAGCGACCTTACAGGACCGCATTTCAGAAGGAATTCTTTCTACGCTGATAGAGATTGCTCCAAAACTGATGGCCAACCCGTCTGACTATGGAACTGCTGCAAACTTTATGTGGAGTTGCAACATGGCACTGAATGGACTTATTCAAAAAGGGGTACCTACGGACTGGAGCATACATGCCATAGGCCATGAAATAACGGCTGCGTATAACGTGGATCATGCTCGTACACTTGCTATTGTTTTGCCTAGCCTCTATCGCTTTAAATTTGAACAAAAGCAGGCAAAATTGGCCCAATTTGGACGTCGTGTGCTGTCATTAGAAGGGGCCGATTTTGATGTTGCACATGAGGCGATTAACCGCACAGAAGCTTTTTTCCATTCATTGGGAATTGAAACTAAATTAAGCGACTATACCTCAGATGCAGCAACCTTTCCAGAACACGCAGCAGCACAGCTTGAAAATCATGGCGCCACCCGTCTGGGGGAACATAAAGACATTAAGCCATCTGATGTAGTGACTATATTAAACGCAACTCTTTAATGTCAACAGAAGTATTAAAATCCCTATTTACGCGCGCCCCACGGCCCGAACGTTTAGATGTATTGAATGCCTTAGCAGCCATTCTCAACTCTCAGCCCATAAAGACTTTGGCAGTTAACTTCATTTGCACACACAACAGCAGAAGAAGCCACTTTTCAGAAATTCTTTTTAGGACTGCAGCGAAGTATTACGGTCACGATCATGTGGAAACTTTTAGCGGCGGAACCGAAGGCACAGCTCTATATCCAGAAGTAGCAAAAAGTTTTAAACGCTATGGATTTACTGCCGTTAAAGATCTTGCACCCAATAACCCACATTGGCAAATCTTCCACCCCTTACTTGAAAGCGAGAAGAATACGCCGTTTTTGTTTTCTAAAGCGTATCACGAAGCGCCAAATCCAGTTTCAGGTTATGTAGCTGTGATGGTTTGCGACAGCGCTAATGAAGCTTGTCCAATAGTCGTTGGTGCCGCAGAACGTTACCCCTTGACGTTTGTAGATCCAAAGCGTAGTGATGGAACGCCAGAATGCAGCGCTGTATATGATGCTACCTTGGAAGAAATAGCAGCTGAAATGGGTTATTTAGTCCGTCAATTGGGCTAAAACTCCTTCAACTGCCAACCGGTAAGAATCTAAACCAAAGCCACTTACGGTAGCCACGCATTTTTGACCTATGAGACTGCTGTGTCGGTAATCTTCACGCGCCAATGGATTCGAAATATGAACTTCGTATACGGGAATGGATACAGCAGCTACACAATCCATTAGTGCAACAGAAGTATGAGTATATCCGCCTGCATTGAATAGTACAGCATCACAGGTTCCATCAGCTTCCTGTAATAGATCAATAAGCGTTCCTTCCACATTACTCTGCGCGTACGTAAATGACGCTACATCATCATAGACAGCAGTGAGCTCTTCGAAAAACGACTGAAAGTCTTGATTACCGTAAATCCCTGGCTCTCTTTTACCTAGAAGATTGAGGTTGGGACCGTTGAGAATTAAAATTTGCATTTGGTAAAGTTAGCGCATCAATAACGAAATTAGGAGGATGAATTGGACCGATTCCATTACGGGTTATCTCGAACACCTCAAATATGAGCGTGGCCTTAGTGACAATACGGTCAGCGCCTATAAAAAGGACCTTAATCAGTTGGCACAGTTCATCGAACTCAACCCAGCGGACATCACTGCAAAACACATTTCCGCCTACTTACAACACCTCCACGAGATAGGATATTCACCTCGTTCACAAGGGCGCGTATTAAGTGCCTTACGTGGTTTCTTCAATTGGTTAATCGATGAAGAACAACGCACGGAACATCCTGTAGTCTTGTTTGAAAACCCAAGAACAGGACGTAAACTCCCAGTTGTTCTCAGCGTACAGGAGGTCGTATTATTGCTGGATGCCATTCCGATGAACCAAGATTTTGCGACTCGCGACAGAGCCATCATAGAGCTGCTCTACGCCTGTGGATTGCGTGTTTCTGAAGCGTGTACACTGAAGCGTTCGCTACTTCGCTTAGAGGAAGGCTATATCATCGTGACTGGTAAAGGAAATAAGCAACGCCTGGTTCCCATACATAATGAAGCCATCAAACATCTAGAGCTCTATTTAGAATACGAACGGCCTCAACAAAAATTTCAACCGAAACACTCCGATACGGTTTTCTTGAGTAACAGGGGTGCTGCGCTCTCGAGGCAAAGTATCTTTCTTAAGATTAAAAAATTTGCAAGTGCCGCTGGAATTAAGAAGGTAATAAGCCCACATACGATGCGTCATAGCTTCGCAACACATTTGATGGAACGTGGTGCCGATCTGAGAATTGTGCAGCAACTTCTAGGACATGAAAGCATTACAACAACTGAAATTTACACGCACATAAGTGCCCAGCAATTGAGCGATAAAATAGCTGAATTTCATCCCTTAAATCATCTTTAGTGAGACCATTTCTATTAATCCTGTACGTAGCTATTGGCATGAGCTGCACAAGAAATTCCAATGATTACGGCGAAATCATCTCAGAGCTGCATTCGTGCCATGATACAGCACAATGGTCCGAATCGGACTTATTCTATGCACTTCCTGGCACCTATGATTGGCGTTACTTACAAGTTTGGGGAATGGGCTTTTATGAGAGCGAATCGGACTACGCAGGCTGGACGCTGACGTTGAATTCTGACAGTACCTATCGCGTGAATGGTGCGGATACTGTTTTGTATGAAGGTAATTGGACGTTAGAGAACAGTTGGTACTCTTTTACGTTAAGCTTGGATACTTCCGTGAGCACGCTTTGGGGGCCTATGGTGTACTGCCCGCCCTATTTAATGTTTAATACGAGCCCTGTGGACGGCCCGGACCATTTGTACGAAAAACGATGAACCTAGATCAGATAATAGCGTTACAGCGAGCGAATGCTCCAGCGCAAGCCCAAACCAGTTTAAAATACCGACTCCACAAATTGGACCAATTGCGTCGTGCACTGCAAGGTCATTGGCAAGGTAAATTAGCGGATGCCCTTCATGAGGACTTTGGTAAAAGCCCAGTAGAAGTTGGTTTAACTGAGATTTTCCCGACTTTAGACAACCTGAAAATCATTCGTAAAAACTTAAAACGTTGGTCCGCACCGCAGAAAGTAAAAACGCCACTACCGCTGTTTGGTTCCTCTTCCTATACCCAACCAGAACCAAAAGGTAGTACCCTAGTCATTGCACCATGGAATTACCCTATATTCTTATCGCTTCATCCTTTATGTACTTCATTCGCGGCAGGAAATACTGTTCTATTAAAACCATCTGAACATACGCCAAAAACCTCTGCGGCTTTAGCGGAATTAGTGGCAGAGATCTTCAAACCAGAAGAAGCGAGCGTGGTTACTGGGGGAGTAGATGTATCTACAGCGTTGTTGAAAGAACGCTTTGATCATATCTTTTTCACTGGCTCAACAGCTGTAGGTAAAATAGTAATGGAAGCGGCAAGTAAACACCTTTGTAGTGTGACCTTAGAATTGGGCGGAAAAAGTCCAACGATTGTGGATGAATCAGCCAATGCTTTTGAAGCTGGACAGCGCGTTGCATGGGCTAAATTCACGAATGCAGGACAGATCTGTATCGCTCCCGACCACATCTATGTACATGCACGAAAACTCGAAGACTTTAAGCGCGGTGTCGCCAAAGTTCTTATCAAACAGTACGGTGAAGACCCTATTCAAAGCAAAGACTACGTGCGTGTGGTAAATGAAAATCACTTTGATCGACTCTCTACCATGCTTCAGCAGGCTACCCAGGAAAGTGGTGCACCTTTTATAGGCGGTGCAACCCATGCCGGAAAGCGTAAAATCACCCCCACTGTTTTCATTAATCCTTCTAAAGATGGGGCATTGATGAAAGAAGAAATCTTCGGTCCACTTCTACCCGTATTTAGCTACACAGAGCTCTCAGAACCGTTGCAAGAAATTAACGCTCGTGAGCATCCATTAGTGGTCTATATCTACAGTAAAAGCAAACGAAACATTCGCGCCATACAACAAGGCACCCGTGCAGGCGCTACGGCAGTAAATATGAGCTTACTTCAAATCGCAAACAACTACCTGCCTTTCGGGGGCACAGGTCACAGTGGTATTGGTAAAACTAACGGACACGCGGGCTTTATGGAATTCACGAACAACCGAAGTGCATTTTACCAATGGGGCTTCCCAGTCAACAAAATCTTAGCACCGCCGTACACCAGCGGCAAAGCGAAATTGGTACAACGATTGATAAAGAACCTCTTTTAGAAGCAAATCATTACTTCGATGAAGAAATAAAAAAAAAACCACCCTTGAGCACTAGGCCCAAGGGTGGTTTTATCTTTTATGTTTTTAGTGATTAACCGACCTTAACCAACTCCACCTTGAAAATAAGGGTTGCGTTTGGCGGAATTACACCTCCGGCACCTGAAGCACCGTAACCTAATTCTGAAGGTACAATCAATGTCGCTTTAGCACCTTCGTTAAGCAGCATTATACCTTCGTCCCAACCTGGAATAACTTTACCCACACCGATAGGAATTTGGAGTGGTGTACCGCGGCTGAAGGAAGAATCGACTACTACGCCGTCTGCCAATTTTAATTCGTAGTGCACATCTACTTGCTGTCCAACGGTCGGCTTAGGTCCCTTGCCTTCTTCTTCAAGAATGTACATCAAACCACTTTCAGTCGTATCCGCCTGATCTTTTAAACCCTGAATAGCAGCATCTGCAGCTTCCTGTGCTGCCTTAGCAGCCTCTTCAGCCTTACTTCTTGCAGTAGTAAACATGCTACTTGCATCCCAATTCTGAGCATCTTCACCAACGCGAAGAATTTCTACTTTATCCATAGAATCACCCTGGGCAACTGCATTGACAACATCTTGTCCTTCAATCACATATCCAAAAACGGTGTGCTTTCCATCCAGCCAGTCCGTTGCACCGTGAGTAATGAAAAATTGTGAACCGTTGGTCGCTGGTCCGGCGTTGGCCATAGATAACGTGCCCGGTCTATTATGTGTTAGTTCTGGATGTATTTCATCTTCAAACTGGTAGCCTGGGCCTCCAGCGCCGGTCCCTGTTGGATCGCCGCCTTGAACCATGAAATCTTCAATAACTCTATGGAAGGTTAAACCGTCATAGTAGGGCGTACCCTTTTCTACTACGTTGTTCTCAAGCGTACCTTCTGCTAAACCCACAAAATTGGCCACCGTCATTGGTGTTTTTTCGTATTCTAGTTTGATTGTGATCGCCCCTTTGCTGGTAGCGATTTTGGCGTAAATACCGTTTTCCATGCTGATGTATTAAAAAGATGAGGCCCCTCCGTGCGGGGCCTTGATTTATTTTTCTATTGACACTAATTCGACGTCAAAGACGAGGCTAGAGTTCGGAGGAATCGCACCACCTGCACCACGTGCTCCGTAACCGAGGTAAGGAGGAATGATCAGTTTTGCTTTACCACCTACATTTAATAATTGGATGCCTTCCTTCCAGCCTTCGATCACTCGAGCCATAGGGCCATACTGTAATGGAAACGCCTCGTAAGGCTCCCTGCGCTCATCGTATTTACCGTTTGCTTGCGCTACAGATTTTATCGAGCTGTCGAATAAAGTACCGTCCATCAAATATCCCGCATAATGCACGCGAACTGTTTGACCAATTTCTGGCTTAGGACCGTCACCCAAAGATTCAATGATGTAACGCAATCCAGTTTCAGATTTCGTTGCTTCGGGGTATGCCTCATCAATTTCGTTTTCAATCACTGCTGCTGCAGCTGCTTTCGCATCCGCTACGGCTGATTTACCTGAAGTGAAGGCCGCTGCGGCATCCCACTTTTTGGCCACACTGCCCACGCGGATAATCTCAACTGTACGAAGTACAACTTTTTCCGCTGGACGATCTGCAGCTATAGTTTCGACCTCGCCCATGGCCACGACAATATCCTGTCCGCTTAAAACCTGTGCAAAAATATTGTAACCACCATCTAGATGAGGTGTTGGGTTGTGAGTAATAAAGAATTGCGAACCGTTCGTACCTGGTCCTGCATTTGCCATACTTACAACACCCGCTTTATCATGACGTAACTCTTCCGAGATCTCTTGAGGAAATGCATAGCCTGGTCCACCCGAACCTGTACCGTCCGGATCACCACCTTGTATCATAAAGTTTTTGATTACGCGGTGGAACAACGTCCCATTGTAATACGGTTGACCTGCGAACTTTTCATCCACTTCTGGATGGTTACCTTCTGCCAACGCAATAAAATTGGCCGCAGTCATAGGCGCTAACTCTTCGTGAAAATCAATGAGTATATCACCCATTGTAGTTTCTAGTTTCGCATATATACCATCTTCCAGGGTGATCGTTTCATCGTTTACGGTGACTTTATTTCCGCCGCAACTTGAAAGTGTGATTGCAGCTACAGCTGCGAATAAATGTGTTTTGAACATTTGAATAGGGTTTAATTTCAAGAAGCACAAAGGTACTATTCCTTATGCTATTCTAAAGCCGACAAGGGTCAATTATGAAAACTTTCACAGACTGAACAATGCACTTCGTCTGCAGCTACAGAGGTCGCACATCAGCTGTGCGGCTCATCAGCGGTTTACCTGGATAAGGCGTAAATCATAACGAAGCGGGCTTTGCGGCGGAACTTTATCTAAGTCTCCAGCCAATCCACGAGCTAAAAACGAGGGGATAAGAACGAGTTTCTTTTCCCCTTCTTTCATTCCTGAAATAGCCTCATGCAACCCGATATCAATCTGGCTGTAACCCAACTCCACGGTATCCGTATACTGGCCTACACCACTATCATCAAGTAGGTAGACCGTTGCTTGATAAATTACTTCATCACCCATCTCTGCATTCATACCTGTTCCAGGCACCATAGATAAAGAATACATACCATACCCATCCCGGACAATACCGACCAATTCATGTGTATCTATGTAGTCTTTGAGCATTTCGCGCTCCTGAGCTAAATACATTCTATTGCGCTCAACGGCATTCATTTGTGGCGCGTCCAATGCAGGTTCTGCGCGTTCTGCACAACCTGCTAACAACACGGCTACCGCGATGACTCCTGCTTTTAATCCCATGCGAATACCTTCTTAGCATATTCTAAAGCCTCTGGCAATGCCATTTCTAGCTTCCCTCCCGCTGCATTTTTATGCCCACCGCCGTTAAAAGAGGCACGGGCAATTTCATTAACATCGATTATTCCTTTGCTACGAAGCGACAATTTAACTACACCCTCTTCTTCGCGCATAAATAAGGTCATCTGCGCACCTTCAATACTGAGACCGTAATTCACAAAACCTTCAGTGATGCCCTTTTCGTAGCCGAGTGACTCGCATTGGGATTGACTGAGGTACAACAGTATAATAGTTCCGGATGCGTTTCTTTCTAATTGATCCAGCATAGCACCCAGTAGACGCAATCGTGCAACAGGTTGGGCATCAAAAATGCTGTTCTGTACCTCTTGACTCTTTACTCCAAGATCTATCAATTTACCGGCGACCTCATGGGTTCTTGATGATGTCGCACTGTATTTAAAGCTGCCCGTATCCGTTACAATACCTGTATACAAACATTCGGCACTGCCTTTGTCCAAAAGTCCCGTCCAATCATACATCTCACAAAACTCATAAATCATTTGACATGTTGAGCTCATAGACGTATCGCTGTACATAAAGTCAGGCCAAGCCTCCGGCTGTTGGTGGTGATCAATCATCACTTTTTTACCCGTTGCAGATCGAAGTGCTTCTTCCATATCCGCAGATCGACCGTATGCGTTGTAATCTAAATGAAAGACCATATGTGCTGCGGCAATCTTTTCATTGGCCAATTTTTTACCGTTGCTGTAAATCATGACTTGATCATTGCCTTGCAAATGCCATAAAAACTTAGGATATGGATTAGGAACAATTACGCTGACGTTCTTTCCCATTCCTTTGAGAACATGTGCTAAAGCCAGTGCACTTCCCATAGCGTCTCCATCTGGATTCGTATGGTTCGTAATCACAATATTACTGCTCTCGGCTAAAGCTTCGGTAAAACCGTCAAGTCGAATTTCCTTCATAGTGTTGTAAGTCTACAACAAAGGTGCAAGAAAAGTGTACCTTTGCGGTCCAAAATTTAGAAAAACTCAAATAAAATGGCAGGAACTAAGACCTTTACAATGATCAAGCCCGACGCTGTACGCGACGGTCACATTGGTGCAATCTTAAACCAAATCAGCGAAGCTGGATTCCGTATTTCAGCAATGAAGCTTACTCAGTTGTCAAAAGCAGATGCTGAAGCATTCTATGCGATACATAACGAACGTCCTTTCTTCGGAGAACTCGTTTCCTTCATGACCTCTGGTCCTATTGTTGCTGCAGTTCTTGAAAAAGACAACGCAGTTGCTGACTTCCGTGCACTTATCGGCGCCACTAACCCTGCTGAAGCTGCAGAAGGAACCATTCGCGCGCGTTTTGCAAAGAGTATTGGCGAGAACGCAGTACACGGTTCAGATAGTGATGAAAACGCTCAAATTGAGGGTGATTTTCACTTTGCAGGTCGCGAACAATTTTAATCAGAAATTATTTACTAATTTCGCCGTCCCGAAAGGGACTGAGTGTCAACCTCTGGCAAGAGTTGTGAATGTTGGCCCACGGTAATAGTTAATTTTTATACTCATGGATTTAGTCCAGTTTGTACAAGACGAATTTGTAGGAAAGAAAGACCTACCAGAATTTGCAGCAGGTGATACCATTACGGTATACTACAAGATCACCGAAGGCGAGAAAACGCGTACACAGTTCTTCCGCGGTGTTGTTTTACAGCGCAGAGGCTCAGGTGTTACTGAAACGTTTACGATTCGTAAAATAAGCGGTAACGTAGGAGTTGAGCGTATTTTCCCAGTGAATCTTCCTGCAATAGAAAAAATCGAAATCAACAAGAAAGGTAAAGTGCGTCGTGCACGTATCTTCTACCAGCGTGAACTTACTGGTAAAGCTGCTCGTATCAAAGAGCGTCGTTACTAGACCATCACTAAACATCTTTAAAATCCCCAATTGCAACGCAGTTGGGGATTTTTTTTAGCCTACTGTTTTTACAACGCCGTAACGACGAATACCGTTCTCCGGTTCTGTGCTCTGCCCGCTCCGGTATCATTACCAGCGACAGGTCTGCGTTCACCGAAACCACGGTGCGTAATTCGACTAGAACTTACACCGAGTTTTATAATGGTCTCAGCTACTCGTTTGGCTCGGCGTTGCGATAAATCAAGATTTGCATTTGCATCACCAACATTGTCTGTATGCCCTTGAATCTGCACACGAAGACTGGGCGCAACTAAGAGATATTCTGCGAAGGAAGCAATCAACAACTCACTCTGCGCATCCAGTCGATCCGATGCGGTTTCAAAGAGTATGTGCGGTATAGGATACGCCTCACCTGATTCCAAATCTTTGTGCTCTAATTCAATAGTCAATTCATTCTGGAGCGCGCCTTCACCCTCAAAATTAGGGGATAAACGAAGTGGTGCTGCGCTGAACGCTGCCTTTTTCGCTTCGACCTGAAGTAAGACTTGCTGAGCATCTTCCTTTTTAACTACAGCGGCAAAGCTGTTGTCATCGCGACTCAATTGTAATTGTTGACTTTCGCCAGTCACGCTATTTTTCAAAAGGATTTTTGGGTCTTCGTCGGAAGCAAATTGGTCAATTTTTAATTGACCCTTCACTAATACCACTTCTTCCGGTTGAATGGCTTCATACAGATCAAAAAAGTATATATCCCAGCCGTTGGATTGATTAATTTTATTCGAGGCAAAATAGGCTTTCTGTCCATCCAGTGTCACCATCAATCCTATCTCATCGCTTTCTGTATTTATAGGGTAGCCTAGATTTGTTGGCTTACCCCATTGTGCACTTCCTTGAGCAACTTGAATTTTGAAGAGGTCGTATCCCCCCATACCAGGATGACCGTCTGAAGCAAAATACAAACTTTCACTATCTGGATGAATGAAGGGACTCTTTTCATTTTTCTTTGTGTTCACCGCGGATCCTAAGTTTTCTGGGACGCCCCAATTTCCGTTGGCATCTCTTGTGCTGCGATACAAGTCTAAACCGCCATATCCGCCTTTACGATCGCTCGTGAAATACAAAATGTTTCCGTTAGGACTAATGGAAGGTTGACTTTCCCAACTTCCGGGTCGGTTAATCGTTTCCGGCATGGGACGAATGCCATTCCAAACACCGTATTCATAGGTGGTATAAAACAAATCGCAATTCTGTGCTCCTGTTTTAGGATTCCGTTCACAAATGGTAAACACCATGAATCTATTATCCGCTGTTATAGACGGGCCACCCTCGTTATACTGAGTATTGAATGGAGCTTCTAGAGCCGCTCCTTCTTCAAAAGCGGGCATGCCCTGATGCTCGCCAGTGGATACGGCACTACTAAATTCCTCAACACTTCTGAGCTGAGCGCCCGGTCCATCGTATTTGTTTTTCTTCTTACTGCGCCGGGTAAAATATATAGAGGATCCGTCTGGAGTCAGGGCTGCGAGGTACTCATCCCATCTTGTATTTACGTTGCGGGCGGGTTTTGGATCAAAGGGCACAGGAGACGCAAGAAAATACTCTTTTAAGTTAATTTCTGAAAGCATATTTTCAGCTTCTTTTTCATAGCCCAATTCTCTATCCTCTCTCTGAAACCATTGTTCCAAATAGCGCTCCGCCTCTTCCGGTCTACCCGCTTCCATAGCCAACGTGGCAATGAAATAAAGTAAATCAGGTTTGTAGCCGGGACAACGCTTTGTTAATCGTTTCCAACTGCCCTCGGCAATGGGAAATTTACCCGTTCGCATGGCCCATTCACCGCGTAAATACAGCGCGTGTTGGTCCGCTTCGTTTTGGCGTAGAGCCGCACCTATGAAGACTCCGGCATTGGGGTAATCGCCCTTATTTAATGCTTGTAAACCCTTTTGAATTTGACGGGAAGGACTGGCGTGGTCATCGCCACAATAGTCCCCTAATTCTACCTTACCCAGCTGGGCTGAAAGTGATGAACTCGCCAGTATAATGAGCAATAAAAGGAGTTTACGCATTATAATTCCTCTTGGTCCACTACCTTAAATTTATCTTCAGATAACGCAATAATGGTGCTTACTGAAGCATCCCCAGTGAGATTCAATACCGTTCGAACCATATCTATAATGCGATCGACGGGGAAAATGATAGCAATCCAAGCGGGATTAAGGCCGACACTCTCCAGAATTGGGATGAGCATGATCATTCCAGCAGAAGGTACAGAAGCGGCACCGATAGAACCTAATGTTGCCATTAGAATAATGGTGGCTTGTTGCCCTAGACTAAGGTCGATCATATGGAATTGGGCCATGAAAATTACGGCCACGGTCTGATACAAGGCCGTTCCGTCCATGTTTATGGTAGCACCCACAGGCAAAACAAAAGAACCTATCTCTTCATCTACACCTAAGTTATCCCGAACACAATCCATAGTTACAGGAAGTGTTGCCGCAGTTGAACTCGTGGAAAAAGCAAGCAATTGGGCCGGTCGGATACCGCGCATAAAATAGCCCCAACTCTTCCAATACCCCATGTTGGTTTTACGATGGACGAGAAAAGCAATGACGGCTGGATAGAGCAACAAGATCATAATAAGCAAGCCTAGAATGGTGTAGCCCGTGTAAGCACCCAAAGCTTTGAATATCTCAACCAATCGGCCCGGCTCGTCACCCGCCATCTCTGCAAGCTTTCCTGCAAGTAATGCGAAAACAAAAAATGGTGCACCCTTCATGACCACATCAACCATCTTAATGAAGATGTCAGAGAAGCCATTAATAACTGCCGCAACCGGCTGCATCTGCGCATTGGGAAGCATGACCATGACAATACCGAAGAAAATGGCAAAGAAGATCACCTGTAGCATGAGACTGTCATTGAACGATAGGAAGATGTTTGAGGGTACCATATCGACAAAAAACTGGAGTGGACCCGTCTCCTTCTTATTCTTCAATACCGACATTTTAGCATTGAGCTCTTCGTTGCTCTGCTGCTCCGCTAAGGCACTTTGTGCGTCCGTAAGATAAGTGGCCATGGAAGGATCGTTCAATAATCGGATGTCATCGAAATATTCAACGCCTTCACTATCATTCACCCACAATTCATAGGCCAAACGATTAATTTTTAATTGTTCCTCAGAGGCTTGCTTACCGGGATTAAATGTATTTGCAATGAACATACCCATCGCAGCAGCCAGCACAGTAGAGCCTATATACAAGGCTAATGTTTTTACACCCATACGCCCCAATGTGGCCGTATCACTGAGGTTTCCAATACCTGCGATGATGGAAAACAACACCAAAGGAATAGCAATGAGTTTCAATAGGTTGATAAATATGGTCCCGAAGGGTGCGATCCAGTTAATAGTGAAATCGCTCCAGCCCATGGAAGAACTGAGCAGCGCCCAAAGAATTCCCAAAATGAGACCCATTATGATTTGTACAGGTAGTGACGGCTTTTTCATCGAGTGTATTTCAAATTTCTTAAATAATGATCCGCGAGCACCAATTTTATCATGGCCTCAACGATAGGAACTGCTCTCGGCACGACACAAGGATCGTGACGACCTTTTGCGGCTAGTGCCACAGATTTCCCGTCCCTATTTACTGTGTTTTGCTCTTTTCCGATCGTTGCTACAGGCTTGAAAGCAACGCGTAATTCTAGTGCAGCACCATTGCTAAGTCCACCAACTATACCTCCAGCATTGTTGGTTTTGGTTTCAAAATTGGCACCAATTTCATCGTTGTGTTGCGACCCAAGCATTTCAGCCGCAGCAAATCCAGACCCAATTTCAAAACCTTTGACCGCGTTAATTCCCATCAATGCTTTGGCTAAATCTGCTTGTAATTTGTCAAATACCGGCTCTCCCCAACCAACAGCTAGTCCGGTTGCAACCGCTGAGATCACACCTCCGGTACTGTCTTTTTCATCGCGAACATGGGCGATATATGCGGCCATTTCGTCCGCCACGGCTTCGTCAGGACATCTGGTAGGGTGCGCGTCTACTATTGAAAGATCAAGATGTTGCCAGTTCGTTTTTAGCTCGACCGGGCCTACAGCCGAAGTCCAGGCCTTCACCGTAACATCAGGAATGACTAAACCTGCCAATGCACCGGCAACGACTCTGCAAGCCGTCTCGCGCGCTGAAGACCTTCCGCCGCCTCTGTGGTCACGGTGACCGTACTTTGCATCATATACATAATCTGCATGGGAAGGGCGGTACACTTTTTCAAGTTCACCGTAATCCTTACTGCGTTGATCTTTATTTAAAATGGAGAAAGCAATGGGCGTTCCCGTTGTTTTTCCTTCAAAAATACCGCTATGAATGCGGACAAGATCGTGCTCTGTTCGCTCCGTTGTAAGCACACTTTGACCGGGTTTTCTGCGGTCCAATTCTAATTGTACCTGGGCTAAGTCGACAGTAATTCCTGATGGCATACCGTCTAATATTCCCCCTATTTGATCCCCATGACTCTCGCCATAAGTTGTAAGGACTAATGATTTTCCAAATGTGTTTCCGGACATGCCACTAATGTAGGAAACACAAAGCATTCTTCGTAACATTGAAGTATGAACCTTAGACTCATAAATATTAAACAACTTGGCGGCGTGCATCCGTCGAATACTACGGCCTTACGAGGGAAAGCTTTAGATCATTTTCCATTCATTGAGAATGCATATTTGACCCTTCTTAATGGAAAAATCAAGGATTTTGGACCAATGAGTCAATGTCCTCATGACGAAACGCCTTCCAAAGACCTTACCGGTAGATGTGTTTTACCAGCATTTGTCGATTCGCACAGTCACCTTGTTTACGCAGGAACACGCGAACAAGAATTCAACTTACGTTTGAAAGGCGCGAGCTATGAGGAGATAGCCGCCGCAGGCGGCGGCATATTAAATAGTGCAGGACGGGTCGCTGCAACCACGCAAGAAGAAATGCAGCGTCAAAGCGCGCTTCGTCTAAATAGATTGATTGCAAATGGTACCGGAACTCTGGAAATTAAAAGCGGATACGGTTTAGACCCAGAAAATGAGCTCAAAATGCTTCGGACCGTTCAAGCGCTCAATGAAGTCACCAACGCGACGTTGATCCCTACCTTTCTCGCGGCACATGCCCTGCCTGCATGGGCGAAAGCAAAAGGCATGAATGATGCTACTTACACGAGATACATGCTCGAAGCCTGTATACCAACAATAAAAAAAGAAGGATTAGCAAATTTCCTAGACGGATTTATCGAACGGGATTATTTCAAACTAGATGCGCTAACCCATTTGATAGAGGCCAGCGCCGCGCACAGCTTGCCTTTGAAAATTCATGTGAACCAATTTTACGATATCGGCGGCATTCAAATGGCCGTTCGTGCCGGAGCACTGAGTGTGGATCATTTGGAGGTGATGCGTCCTGAAGCGATAAAAGCCCTTCACGGAAGCGATACTATTGCAACACTTTTACCCTCGTGCAGCTACTTCTTGGGTATTCCTTACGCACCGGCTCGACAGCTCATAGAGGAAGATGCACTGGTTGCATTGGCCACGGACTACAATCCAGGCTCCTCACCTGGGGGTAACATGCAATTGGTCTGTAATATGGCTTGCGCAAAAATGAAGATGACTCCAGCGGAGGCATTAAATGCGGCCACGATAAACGGTGCAGCGGCGTTAAACATGAGCGATAGAAAAGGAAGTATTGCAATTGGAAAAGATGCCGATATTTTAATCACTAAGGAAATTCCCTCTCTGGAATACCTCTGCTATGATTTCGGGACAAATCACATCCAACAAACCATTTTAGCTGGTCAACCTGTATGAGTACCCTCTTAGAATTCTACACAGAAAAAGACCTTTTGCACCGAACTAGTGTTCGCTCAGGCGAAACAAAATTGGGGCAAATTCTACCCACCATCACAGAAGCCGATTTTAATTCGGACCAGCGGTTGAAGTACCGTTTTGTGGTTGTAGGTATTGAAGAAGATTACGGTGTACGCGCAAACCTAGGAAGAGGAGGCGCAGACAAGGCATTCCAAGCTTTTTTACAACATTTCTGTAATCTGCAAGAAAACCGTTTTTTTCCAGCGCATTCCGTAGCGGTTCTTGGAGCCATTATTCCTACACAACGCATTGCAGATGAGGACTTGGAGGGGCTGCGCCATGCGACTGAAGCGGCAGATGCGACCGTTACAAGCATCATATACCGCATCATAAGTGGCGGTGCCATTCCTATCGTCATAGGAGGCGGTCATAATAACAGTTTTGGCTGTCTGCAGGGTGCAGCTCAAGCGCTAGGAAAAGCTGTGAATTGCTTAAATATCGATGCACATACAGACCTGAGAGCACTAGAAGGTCGCCATAGCGGTAACGGGTTCTCCCACGCGAAGCAAGAAGAAGCATTAGGTGCCTATTTTATGTGGGGACTTCAAGAAAATTATACGCCAGAATACATTTGGCAGTATATGGAAAACCACGACGAAGTGGAATACCTCAGCTACGAAGATTACCTCTCCGGGGAAGAAACCATGGAAGCGACACTTATTCGTGTCGAATCGCTGCTCGGGGAACGTTACGGAATTGAATTGGATGTAGATGTTATTGCTCACTTCCCATCAAGTGCTCAAAGCAGTAGTGGATTTACCCTGGAATACGTACGTAGTCTTTTGTACCGATTAGATACTGATCCGCTCTATTTCCACCTATGTGAAAGTAGAATTACAAGCGCAACAGACCAACGCATTGCGGGACGCGCTCTTGCCTTACTTACCGCAGACTTCATCAAGGCCTATATTTTTGAAGAATGACCGGAAACTATCGTATTGAATGCATTCCTAATGTGAGCACTTCGGACCCGGAAGTACTCAATAAAATCAGTGCTGCGGTTTGCTCCATACCTGAGATTGACTTACGCTTCGTTGACGCTGGATTAAGCGCGAATAGAACGGTCTTTACCTACCTAGGACCGGCGAATGCTGTATTCAAGGCTACTGAGAAATTGATTGAAACCGCATTGGCAAACATAGATATGCAAGGCCATACTGGCGTTCATCCGCGAATGGGCGCTGTTGATGTCTGTCCCTTTGTCTTGTTAGACGATCAAAAACATCAAACCGCTTTTTTAGCTGCTGTACACCAATTTATGGAACATATGGGCGATTGGGGTCTACCAATTTTTGCGTACGAACAAAGTGCGCGGGTAGATGCAAGAAGAAATCTCGCTGTGGTCCGTAAAGGCGGATATGAAGGACTTGCTTCCCGCTTCCAATCTGGCGATCTGCCTGATGCAGGACCCACATCATGGAGCGAAGCCATTGCAAAAAGTGGCGTAACTGTAATGGGAGCGCGTCCACTCATGGTCGCATTTAATGTGAATTTAGCCGGTGGAAGTAGAGACGAATTGCTCGTTGCAGCGAAACAAATTGCAGGTGCTATCCGTGAACGCGACGGGGGCTTAACTGGGGTCAAATCCATAGGTTGGTACATTCCCGATCTCGATGTCGTTCAAGTCAGTTGCAACCTCACGAAACCGCTAGAAACAGGCGTATGTGAGGTTTTTCAAATGGTGCAAAAGCATGCATTAGCATTGGGATACAGCGCACCTGATAGTGAATTAATCGGTTGTATTCCAGAACGTCAATTTGAAGTTTGTACACCATCCACGTTGGGGCTGGGCAGATTTAAACTCATGACACCCGATCGAATACTACCTTACTAATGGTAAAGAATGAACTATTGGTCCAATTATTGGTATATCCGGCATAACACTACAACTATGAAGAACATTTACATACTTGCTTTCGTGGTAAGTTCACTTTCAATCTTTGCACAAAACCGATTTACTGTGAGCGGTTACATTAGTGATGATGCGAACGGCGAAGCATTGGTTGCAGCGAACATCTGGTCGCCAGATGCGCGTGTTGGTACCTCTACAAATGGTTATGGTTTTTATTCTCTAACCTTACCAGCGGGAAAGCACGTGATACAACTCCAGTATCTGGGTTATGCCACCCAAAACTTTGAAGTGAATCTTCGATCAAATACTGATATGAATTTTCAGATGGTCGCGTCGGAGAGCATGCTTAATGAGGTTGATATCGTTGCTAGTGGGAGCGCCAAGATTGAGGACCAAGTTCAAATGTCTAAAATGGAAGTGCCCATCAAACAGTTGAAATCGCTGCCTGCGATAATGGGAGAAGTAGATATCATGAAAACACTTCAATTACTACCCGGTGTACAAAGTGGTGGCGAGGGTACCTCAGGATTGTATGTGAGAGGTGGATCACCAGATCAAAACCTCATCCTTTTGGACGGTGTACCACTCTACAACGTAAACCATTTGTTTGGTTTCTTCTCCGTTTTCAATGCAGATGCCATCTCTAATGTTAGTATCACGAAAGGGGGATTTCCAGCACGCTATGGAGGTAGACTGTCTTCCGTTCTGGAAATAAATATGAAGGAAGGCAATATGAAAGAGTTCCATGGGGATGCCACCGTGAGTCTCATCGCATCTAAAATGACGGTAGAAGGTCCACTCATTAAAGATAAATCGAGCTTTATGCTTTCTGCGCGAAGAACCTATCTTGATGTTCTCGCGAAACCCTTTATAAACAGCCTAAATAATCAAGATGCTAATTTTAATGTGTCGCCACGTTATTATTTCTATGATATGAACGGCAAAGTGAATTATAAATTGGGGCAATACGATCGTTTTTATCTCAGTCATTTTCAGGGAAAGGACGATTTTGGATTAAAGTCAAGAGACACTTATGAAAGTGGTTCAGAGCGTTATGAGAGCAGTATTGACTTTGGACTCGATTGGCGCAATAGCATCACGGCGGCAAGGTGGAACCACCAATGGTCACCAAAACTATTCTCTAATGTAACGGCTACCCGCAGTCAATATGTATTCAACACAAGAGCCATCAGTGAAGAACTGGCCTATCCCAACTTTCCCGACACCACAGGCATGAGTGATGAGCGTTTTGCTGGACTTTACTTCTCTGGAATTGAAGATTACGGTGCCCGAATTGATTTCGACTTCGCCTTGAATCCTCGCCATTACATCAGATATGGAGCGAATTACACCAACCACACCTTCTCCCCTGGTGCAACCAATCTCGAATTTCAGTCGAGCGGCTTTAATCTGGACACAACTATTGGTGGTGATGCAGTTTTCTCGGATGAGGTCTATGCTTTCATCGAAGACGAATGGAAAGTAAACGAAAACTTGAAAATGAACGGTGGTCTGCATTTTGCAAATCTGTTTGTTCAGGGCGAGAGTTACCACAGTTTACAACCGCGATTTGGTATGAATTACAGCTTACCTGGAGGACTCGCGTTCAAAGCGTCCTACGCAGAAATGATGCAATTCGTCAATCTACTGACGAATGAAGGAATTGGACTCCCTACGGATCTTTGGGTTCCATCTACGGCAAATATAAAGCCGCAAACCTCCCAACAATTGGCTGCCGGACTGGCTAAAAATATTGGTCCTTTTGAATTTAGTGTTGAAGGGTATTATAAAACCATGGATAACCTGGTCAGCTATAAAGAAGGTGCTTCCTTTTTATTCTCATTAGACAATGATACTTGGGAGGACAAAATAAGTCAAGGATCGGGAGAAAGTTATGGTATGGAGCTCTTTGCACAGCGTAAAACGGGACGAACCACTGGTTGGATTGGTTACACATTAAGCTGGAGCTACAGACAATTTGATGATATCAACGGAGGCGAACGCTATTTCTTTACCTACGATCGCAGACACGATCTTTCTGTGGTTGCCAGCCATGACTTTACCAAAAACATCAGCTTTAGTGGGGCTTGGGTTTATGGCACTGGACGAGCCGTAACCTTGCCAGAGTACTCCTACTACACCGGTCTGCCCGACGGTTTGTCTTGGTGGGACGGCGCGCGAGCTTTAGTAGACCGACCGTCGGATAAAAACGCGTACAGAATGAGCCCCTATCACAGGCTTGATATAAGTCTAAGTTTTAAAAAGGAGAAAAAGAAGTACGATCGCTGGTGGGTATTTAGCACCTACAACACGTATAATAATTTGAATCCATTTTTTATTGAATCGGCAACAGATGATAACGGAAATCCGGGCCTCCGCGAATACGGTCTGTTCCCGCTTATTCCAAGTGTCGCTTACCGCATAAAATTTTAAGCCATGAGAGCATTACTACTTCTTTTTTCGGCCACACTCCTTCTCACGAGTTGCGATAATCTAGTCAACGGCGTGGTGCGCGATATTGATCTACCACCACATGAAAGCCAGCTGGCCGCAAGTTTATTTTTAGATTCAAGAGACAGTAATATCAGCGCAATCGTCGCGTCGTCCAAAGGTATCTATGACACGGGGCAAAGCAAAAGCGTCTTTGACGCAGAGTGTGTTTTAAACGTTGGACCAACAACGTATAACTGGTCCACTATGGATCAATACGAACGCTATACTGAGCTCCTCACTGACCGCTTTGGCACGCCAACTGATACATTAGTTTTCACAGTTAATCACCCTGATTTCTCTTCGGTTAGCGGGACACAGGTATTTCCATCTGCACCTCAAGTCTCACTTGAATTAAACTACGGTGCGACGCAACTTTATGGTGAAATATCAGATGAACTGATCGTTACACTCAAAGACCTCCCTGGTGTTAATCAACATTACATTGTATCCATTGATGTTCACTTCAGGACTGCACTATCTGGACAGGATACCTCAGAATACTACAACTTGTATTGGGAAACGGAATACCCCAATAGTACGCGTCTGTGGAGTCAAGAAAGTGCATTACTCTTATCAGAGGACGGTCTCGACAGGGAAATCAAGTTTTCTGCAGCCACAGGAATAAATCCCATCGACTTTGCCATGCTACATGAATACCGCGTACGTGTGAGCGCATTAAGCGAGGAAATGTATTTGTTCTATAAAAGCTATTCCGCCTACGAGAACGCGAACGGCAACCCTTTTGCAGAACCCGTAGTATTGTATTCAAACATGAGCAACAATATGGGCTGTTTCGGGGTGAGTACGACGAAACGTTTTTATAAGTAAACTAGTAGGTCAGCAATACAGAACCCCAAGTAAATCCTGCCCCAAAGGCCGCTAAACATACTGTATCACCACGATTCACCGCGCCTTCATCCACTGCCTCTGAAAGTGCAATGGCTATAGAAGCTCCTGTTGTATTTCCGTATTTCTGTATGTTATTGAATACTTGATCGTCTCGAAGACCCATGCGCTTCTGAATGAATTGTGCGATGCGCAGGTTGGCCTGATGTGGAATCAAACAATCAATTTTATCAGGTGTCAATCCGTTTTTCGCCAAGGCCTCTCCGATCACTTCACCGAAACGAACCACCGCATTTTTAAATACAAAGTTTCCATTCATCTGGGGGTAATGTATTTGAGGGTTGATTCCTTCAGCTAACAAGGGCTGGATCCAATGCTGGGTTCCAAACCCCTTCATAGTCAACTCTTCTTTGTGCTTGCCCTCACTGTGCATGTGGCAACTCTTGATGCCTGATTCGCCCTCTTTAGCTCGAGAAAGTACAACGGCACCCGCCCCATCTCCAAAAATGACCGTTACCCCTCGTCCTTCCGTGGATTTGTCTAGAAAAGGGCTCTGCAGCTCCGATGCAACGACCAATACATGTTCATACATACCGGTTTGTACGAAAGCGTTCCCGACACTAAGGGCATAAATAAAACCCGAACAAGCATTGCGAACATCGGTGGCACCAGCGGTATGAATGCCCAAGGCTTCTTGCACTTGAACACCACATCCTGGAAAATAATAATCTGGGGAAATGGTAGCAAAGACGATATGCCCAATATCAGAAGCTTCGAGCCCTGAGGCTTCAATAGCTTTACGCGCCGCTTTAATGCCCATGGTCGCAGCAGTATTGCCATCACCCTCTTCCACCCAACGACGTTCTCTAATTCCTGTTCTTTCAGTAATCCATTCGTCATTGGTATCCATTAGAGTACTTAGGTACGCGTTGGTGACCACGCGTTCGGGTAGGTAATGACCCGTTCCTGTGATTTTAGCTGTATGCATGATAGGTTGTCTTAAAGAACTGTAGTTACGACAAAAGATAGCGCAAAATTGGCACCTAATTTGACACGTTGTCACATAATGTAGGTTGACTGAAAGATGGCACGAGTGTTGAAGTATTGGAGAAAACAAAATTGAATACAAAATGGCAAAAGGATCTATTAACGTAACCGCTCAGAACATCTTTCCTATCATTAAGAAGTTCTTATACAGCGACCAAGAGATTTTTCTTCGTGAATTAGTTTCTAACGCGGTGGATGCCACGCAGAAGCTGAAAACATTAACCAATTTAGGCGAAGCCAAAGGCGAGCTCGGGGATTTAACCATCCACATCAAATTGGATAAAAAAGCAAAAACCTTGAGCATTATCGATCGCGGTATTGGTATGACCGCTGAGGAGATCGATAAATACATCAACCAAGTAGCCTTTTCAGGTGCGGAGGAATTCGTAAAGGAATACGAAGGCAAAATGGAAGGTGCGGATTTGATTGGGCACTTTGGGCTTGGCTTCTACTCTGCCTTTATGGTTGCAAAGAAAGTAGAGATTCTAACAAAATCGCACAAGGATGCAGAAGCAGTGCAATGGATCTGTGATGGCAATCCAGAATTTGAGCTGAATACTATAGAAAAATCGGAACGCGGTACAGAGATTAAACTCCATATCGCGGACGATAGCGAAGACTTCTTAGAGGAAAGTAAAATCAACGAACTGCTCAGCAAATATGCGAAGTTCATGCCTGTTTCTATTGAATTTGGCGAGAAGGACGAGAGCTACAATGCCGCCGCTGAAGGAGAAGATGCGAAATGGGAAACGCGTAAAGTTCCAAATACCATTAATAACCCAAACCCTGCCTGGGTGCGCAAACCGGCAGATTTGACCGACGAGGACTACAAGTCGTTTTACAAAGAGCTTTACCCTACAAGCTTTGAGGAACCTTTATTCAACATTCATCTGAATGTAGATTTTCCTTTTGATTTAACTGGGGTACTGTACTTCCCTAAAATCAAACCAAACGTTGAGCCACAACGCAATAAAATTCAGCTCTTCCAGAAGCAAGTATTTGTCACGGATAGTGTAGAAGGCATTGTACCGGATTTTCTAACACTCTTACATGGGGTGATTGACTCACCAGACATCCCGCTAAACGTCAGTAGATCGTACTTACAAGCGGACGGTAATGTGAAGAAAATTGCTTCGCATATAACCAAGAAAGTAGCTGATAAACTCGATGAAATGTTCCGTAAGGACCGTGCCGATTTTGAATCGAAATGGAACGACATGAAAATCATCATCGAATACGGAATGTTGACGGAAGATAAATTCTTTGATAAAGCGAAGAAATTCGCCATGTATGAAGATACGGACGGTGGACTCCACACTTTTGAATCCTATCTAGAAAGCATCAAAGACCATCAAACGGACACGGATAAAAAGACCGTGGTATTGTACGCTTCTAATAAAGATGCCCAACACAGCTACATCCAAAATGCAAAAGCAAAAGGATACAGCGTATTACTTCTAGACTCGCCGTTAACTAGCCACTTGCTTCAGAAACTAGAGCAAGAGCATGAAAACACCACCTTCTCTCGTGTGGATTCTGATTTGATTGACAACCTCATCAAAAAGGATGAAACTCGTGTTGCAAAGTTGAGTGACAAGCAAAAAGAAGAATTGAAAACGCGCCTAGAGACGATCGTGCCCAAAGAGAAATTCACCTTAAAACTTGAGGATATGGATTCTACTGAGGCGCCACTCATCATCACCGTACCAGAATTTATGCGCCGCATGAAAGAAATGCAAATGACCGGAGGCGGCGGTATGATGGGTATGGGAGATTTTCCAGATATGTACGATCTTATCGTAAATGCCAACCACCCGCTCGCTTCTAAAATATTAGATACTGAAGACGCAGTTGCACAGGGTACGGCTGTGAATCAAGCTCTTGATCTAGCGAAGCTTCAACAGAACCTGCTTCACGGTGAGGAATTAACCGCATTTATTGCACGTTCTTATGAAATGTTAGGGAACGAATAACGGTTTGTTACTTGTTGATTAAATATTCCTATGTCTTAGGAATGTCAAGGGGGCTCCGGCCCCCTTTTTGTATTTTTACCAATCACAAAAACCTCTCTTTTCTATGAGCGCTGACGTTCTTTCAATTGCAACCAACAATGCCACCTTGTGGACTTCTGATTTATTTGACGCCAAAACGCGCGGCGAAGCTCAGGAACTATTGGAACAAGGTGGTGATGCTTTGATTGAGCCGTTTTACAAAGATTTAGACTTTGGTACAGGCGGTATGCGCGGCATCATGGGCACAGGAACCAACCGTATCAATGCGTATACTTTAGGTCTAGCCACGCAAGGTTTAGCTGAATATGCCCAGCAATCCGTGAGTCGCAAAGACCTCAAAGCAGCCATCGCCTACGACAGCCGCAACAACTCCAAAACTTTTGCTCGAAAAGTAGCTGAAGTTTTGAGTGCAAACGGGGTACATACCTACCTCTTTGAAGATTTACGCCCTACGCCAGAATTGAGTTTTGCAGTACGCGAATTAGGTTGTGATTTCGGAATCGTTTTAACTGCGTCACACAATCCCAAGGAATACAACGGATACAAGGTGTATTGGAACGATGGAGGACAATTGGTCCCACCACACGATAAGGGTGTCATTGAACAAGTACGTGCTACTAAATTTGAAGATATCCGTTGGGATGCTAATGAGGAGCTCATCGAAACCATCGGCGAGCGTATTGATTCAAAATACATTGCCACTGTGGTGGCGCAGAGCCTGAACGACGACGGCAAAGAGGATCTTAAAGTGGTATTTACCGCCCTACACGGAACTTCAATTGTAAGCGTCCCTCCTGCCCTAAAGGCAAGCGGATTTACTAACGTGCACATCGTAGAAGAACAAGCCACTCCCGACGGTAATTTCCCTACCGTAGATAGCCCCAACCCAGAAGAAGGTGCAGCGCTCGCTATGGGAATTGCCCAAGCAGAAGCCAGCGGCAGTGATATTGTCATTGGTTGTGACCCCGATACAGACCGCGTGGGAATCGCAGTAAATGACGGTACAGGTAAGATGGAGCTGCTCAACGGCAACGATACGGCAGCACTGCTCGTACACTACGTATTGAGCCAAGCCGACGCTAACAATGCGGTACCAGCAAATCCATTTACGGCAGCCACCGTAGTAACTACAGATTTGATCGCCAAAATCTCAGAGCGCTACAACATTCCATGCTTCCGCTGTTTAACAGGATTTAAATGGATCGCAGATATCATCAACAACAAGCCGGACATGAACTTCATGGTCGGTGGTGAAGAGAGCTACGGCTACCTCATCGGAGATGCTGTCCGTGATAAAGATGCCGTTGCATCTGCAGTCATGATTGCTGAAATGGCCGCCTACGCCAAAGCACAAGGCCGTACCGTATTGGAGCAGTTAGAAGCCATTCACCGCGAATTTGGTCAATACCAGGAACGTTTGGTTTCCATCACTAAGAAAGGACGCTCGGGTGCTCAAGAGATTGCCGATATGATGACTGGCCTTCGCAACGACCCACCAAAAACTTTGGCCGGATCACCCGTTGTTGTTGCCATCGATCACAGCAACTCCACTCAAACTGATCTCCGCACTGGTACAACTACCAGCACTGAGCTGCCTGCTTCAAACGTATTGCAGTTCATCACTGAGGCAGGAGATAAGGTCAGTGCACGTCCCTCGGGAACAGAGCCGAAAATTAAGTTTTACTTCAGCGTATGTACGACCACTGGGGAGAGCCATGCAGCTACGAAGTCAGAACTTGAAAGAAAGATTGATACCTTTATTGAGGAATTAAACCTCTAATTCAAACATGAAGAATTTCATTATTTTAGGGGCCATTTCGATGGCCCTTTTTTCTTGCGAATCACCGGAGCCCAAAGTGGCAGAAGCCGCTGGTCAAGATTTCATCGGATCCATCATCCAAAACGACTCCACTCGCGTATCGTTTAACGTTCACCTAGAAGAGAACGTACTGACGTTTTACAACGGCGTACAAGAGTCGTTTAACGTTACTCTAAGCGGAGAAGATACCCTTCGAGGTACTTTCCCTGTATTTGCCTCCGATGTATGGCTTCTTCCCTCTGAGCACGGCTTTAAAGGGCAGTACTTCAGGACAGATGTAAAGGATTATAAATTGCCATTAATTCTCACTAGAGGCGATTTTAGCATTCCAGCAACTACAGAAGAGCCTCCTATTCAATACGCCATTTTTAGAGATTACGGTTCAGGTACTATTCGCCCTGCTTTATTACAATTAGGCCTTAAGGACAATACGCTAGTTGGAACCATCGCTACAGCTACCGGAGATAGTAGATTTCTTACAGGTTATAAAGTCGATGAAGGTGGTTTTATCCTTCAAGGATTCGATGGTCGATTCATCTACAACGTCGAAGCCTCTACCAGAGGGGACTCTATATTCGGTCATGTTTGGTCAGGTAAAACAGGTTATTACCGCTTCAAAGGATTGATGGACGAGAATGCCACGTTAGAAGATCCGGAAGAAATGTCAAAGTTGCGCGAAGATTATACCCACATTGAATGGCATTTGCCCGGACTAAATGGCGATACCGTTCACTTTGATAGCCGTAACATCACCAAGCCTACCATCTTGGCCATCCAAGGATCTTGGTGTCCCAACTGTATGGACGAAGGCCGCGTGTTGGACCAGTACTATCGAGAATTTGAGGGAGCCATTGATGTATATGGTTTGAGCTACGAATACAGCGGTACATTGGAAAAAGCCACTGCTGCAGTACAGAAAATGGAGCGCGATTTAGGCACCTCATTCCCAATGCTTATTGCGACTTACGATCCTAAACAAGACCGCAATGCAGTGCTGCCCTTAGAACAGATTCGGAGCTACCCTACTTCCATTCTGTTGGATCACAAGGGGAATGTAGTGAAGATCCATACGGGTTTTTAC
>JAKMEB010000027.1 GCA_022426185.1 Schleiferiaceae bacterium | reverse complement strand
TTGAATTCGATTACTTTGAATTCAGCTGTTTCGCCTTTTTCAAGCTTCGCACCATCCTCTTTTGTGATGTGACGTGCTGGACAGTAAGCTTCAACACCATCGTAGGCGTCGAACTTAACATCACCACCTTTATCACCAGAATTGATCATAGTACCAGTTACGGTCTTACCTACGGCAAATGCCTCTGTATATGCATCCCATGGGTTCGCCTCAACTTGCTTGTGACCTAAACTTAAACGACGGTTATCTGCATCGATATCAAGAACTACAACTTCTAATTTCGCTCCAATTGAAGTGAATTCAGATGGGTGCTTGATTTTCTTAGTCCAGCTCAAATCAGAAATGTGGATCAATCCATCAATTCCTTCTTCAAGCTCTAAGAAAATACCGAAGTTCGTGAAGTTACGTACCGTACCAGCGTGCTTAGAGCCTTGCGGGTATTTCGTCGTAATATCAGTCCATGGGTCAGTAGTCAATTGCTTGATACCTAAGCTCATCTTGCGATCTTCACGATCTAAAGTCAATACTTCTGTTTCTACTTCATCACCCACTTTCATGAAATCACCAGCACTACGTAAGTGCGCTGACCAGCTCATTTCACTAACATGGATCAAACCTTCAACTCCTGGAAGAATCTCAACGAATGCACCATAATCTGCCAATACAACTACTTTACCTTTCACCTTGTCACCAACGCTTAGGTTTTCGTCTAGGGCATCCCATGGGTGCTTCTCAAGTTGCTTGAGACCTAATTGGATACGTGTTTTACCTTCATCGAAATCAAGGATTACTACGTTAATTTTTTGATCCAATTCTACAACTTCAGAAGGGTGGTTGATACGGCTCCAGCTCAAATCAGTGATGTGAACTAAACCATCTACACCGCCCAAGTCGATGAATACACCGTACGAAGTAATATTCTTAACGGTACCTTCAAGAACTTGTCCTTTCTCCAATTTACCGATGATCTCTTTTTTCTGCTCTTCAAGATCCGCTTCGATAAGTGCTTTGTGAGAAACAACAACATTTTTGAATTCGTGGTTGATTTTAACCACTTTGAATTCCATTGTTTTATCTACATATTGGTCGTAATCGCGGATTGGCTTAACGTCAATTTGCGATCCTGGCAAGAATGCCTCTAGACCAAATACATCTACGATCATACCACCTTTAGTACGAGCCTTAACGTAACCCTTAACGATTTCATCGTTATCATGTGCTTCGTTAACGCGGTCCCAAGCTTTGATAGAACGTGCTTTTCTGTGCGATAATACCAACTGACCGTTTTTATCTTCTTGACGGTCAACCAATACTTCTACCGTATCGCCAACTGCTAGTTCTGGATTGTAGCGGAACTCATTCAAGCTCACTACACCTTCACTCTTAGAGTTGATGTCAATAATTACTTCACGGTCCGTTTTAACGGTAACCTTACCGTCAACTACCTGGTGTTCTACTGAAGAACCTAATGTTTCAGCATATAGATCAACCAACGCTTGACGTTCGCCGCTATCTGCATCAGCAGTAGCTTCTACATCAGACCAACTAAATGCAGGAGCTTCGGGTACAACTGGCTCAGCAACCTCTTCAGTTGCAGGTGCTTCTTCTGCTTTAGGTGCTTCTTCAGCAACTTCTTCAGTTGACGCTGCAACAGGTGATTCCTCTACGGTTTCTTCTACTTTTGGAGTTTCCTGAGCTGGAGTCTCCTTTTGTACCTCTTCTGATGGTACTTGATTCTCTTCTGACATGAGAGATTTACTTGTATCTCAGAGTCTTGCATACACTTCCCATTGACCCTAAGAGTGGTTTTAATTTTTAGTAATCCTAATCGGCCGTATGCTTCATGTCCGAAAAGGGGTGCAAATATAAGAACTTATCGTACATAATACCACTGGAAATCAAACAAAAAGGCCTCGGAAAATAATTTTCCCGAGGCCTTATTTTTTTTGCGCTGTACTGTTACTTCAATTGCTCTTTAAGCAAGTCTGTTGTTGTAGAGCCTGGACGCTCAATTGGCATTCCCATTGCGCGATCCCATATCAAATTAGATAAGGTTCCGAGCGAACGTGCTACACCAAATAATACAGTGTAGAATTCATATTCTACTAATCCATAGTGAGTCAATAATTGGCCACTGTGCGCATCAACATTTGGCCACGGATTCTTCACCTTCCCTGTAGCATTCAAGATATCAGGCACAACTTCATAGATCATGCTTACAATCTTAAACAATTCTGAATTCGGCATTTTTGACTGCGCAAATTCACGCTGCGCAGTATAGCGAGGATCTGTCTTACGCAACACGGCGTGACCAAAACCTGGAATTACCTTACCATCGGCCAAAGTCCTTTTACAATAGCTGGCTATCTGCTCTTTAGTAGGCAAACCGCCACCCAATTCTTGACGCATGTTATTGATCCAACGAATCACTTCTTGGTTGGCAAGACCGTGCAATGGGCCAGCCAAACCATTCATACCTGCAGCAAAACTCATATACGCATCACTCAATGCAGAACCTACCAAATGAACGGTATGTGCACTGACATTACCACCCTCGTGATCCGCATGAATAGTCATGTACAGGCGCATCAAATCTTTGAATTCATCATTGTCAAATCCTAACATATGTGCGAAATTACCCGCCCAATCTAAGCTTGGATCTGGTTCTATATGTTGATCATTGTGATACATACGACGGTAGATGTATGCCGCAACACGAGGTAAGCGCGCAATAAGATTCATCGAATCTTCATAAGTCGCATCCCAATATTCGCTTTTATGCACCCCGCGACTGTATGCCTTTGCGAACTCACTTTCCGTGCTCATGGCCATTATGGCTACAGTGAATTGAGTCATAGGATGCGTACGTGTTGGTAAAGCATCAATAGCCTTAAACACATGCACTGGAACGTTATTACGGCGCACCCAGTTGTTGCTCAAGCGACGTGCTTCCGCCTCAGTTGGCACTTCATTCATCAACATCAAATGAAACAATCCTTCTGGCAAAGGCTGCTCTCCTCCTGGATATTTCGGCAGCTTCTCTTGAAGTTCAGGAATACTGTAACCGCGGAAACGAATTCCTTCTTCCGGATCTAATTTTGAGGTCTCACAAATAAGTGCCGGCATGCCGCGCATACCACCGTAAAGCTGACTTACCTTAATCTCACCGATCGTTTTATCACCATTGGCTTTCAGAAAAGCCTTGGTATCGGCTACGATGTCTGGAAAGATATCTCTAAACTGTTCTTTTATTTTTTCCATGATAGATAGGTTTTCTAATAGTATTAGCTGATGAATCGGAAGTTTTTACCGGGGAAAATCGCATTTTCTCCCAGCTCCTCTTCGATTCGAAGTAGTTGATTGTATTTCGCCATACGATCTGAACGCGAAGCGGAACCTGTTTTAATTTGACCTGTATTCAAAGCAACTGCCAAATCAGCAATCGTCGCGTCTTCGGTCTCTCCTGATCTGTGCGACATCACTGCCGTCATCATATGACGGTTTGCAAGTGTTACGGTATTGATGGTCTCAGTAAGTGTACCAATTTGATTTACTTTAATCAAAACTGAATTTGCACTTCCTTCCTCTATACCGCGCGCAACACGCTTCTCGTTGGTAACAAATAAATCGTCACCTACTAACTGAACTTTGTCACCAATCTTGGCATGAAGCTTAGCCCAACCAGCCCAATCGTCTTCGTGAAGGCCATCTTCAATAGAAGCAATTGGATATTTTTCAATCCAGTTTGCCCAATAATCGACCATCTCATCAGATGTCAGTTCGCGACCGTCGCTCTTGTGAAATACATAAGTACCCTTCTCTTCATTGTAGAATTCTGAAGCAGCGGCATCCATAGCAATCCAAATGTCTTCGCCTGGCTTGTAGCCTGCCTTCTCAATGCTCTCAAGAATAATTTCAAGTGCTTCTTCATTCGAACCGATCGAGGGTGCAAAACCACCTTCATCGCCCACATTCGTTGAATAGCCTTTACTCTTTAATACTTTCTTTAAGTTGTGGAATACCTCCGTACCCATACGCAAAGCTTGACTGAATGATTCAGCGCCAAAAGGCATTACCATAAATTCCTGGAAATCTATAGAATTGTCAGCGTGAGAACCACCGTTCAGGATGTTCATCATTGGAACCGGTAGCGTTCTTGCATTAACACCACCAATATAGCGGTACAAGGACTGTCCCGTACTTTCAGCAGCTGCCTTGGCAACCGCTAATGAAACTGCTAAAATCGCATTAGCGCCTAACTTTCCTTTATTTTCTGTGCCGTCCAAATCGATCATCATTTGATCAATCTCAGCTTGTTCGGTAACAATTTCGCCTTCCAATTCTGGTGCGATAACATCATTTATATTTTGAACTGCTTGCAATACACCCTTACCCATGTACCTGCTTGGGTCTTCATCACGTAATTCTACTGCTTCGTGAATTCCGGTAGATGCACCAGAAGGAACTGCGGCTCTTCCCATTGCACCAGTAGAGGTGATTACATCTACTTCAACTGTTGGATTACCACGTGAATCCAAAATTTGTCTTGCATGAATATGCGTAATGACAGACATATTATTTCTTTTTAGAGTGTTAGTTCTTATTACTTGTGGACTAGTGGTTCTTTATACGTTCTATGAATTCGTCGAATAGGTATCTGCTATCATGTGGGCCCGGACTCGCCTCTGGATGGAATTGTACAGAGAAACAATTCGCATCTGTACGCTTAATTCCAGCTACGGTCTGATCATTCAAATGTATATGTGTCAAAGCAACATGTTCAGCTTGCTCTACATCTTCCATCTTTACCACAAAACCATGATTTTGTGATGTGATCTCTCCTTTACCCGTCTCAATATTCTTCACCGGATGATTAATTCCACGGTGACCATTATGCATTTTGTAGGTGGACAAACCGCTTGCTAAGGCAATCATCTGGTGTCCTAAACAGATTCCAAATACTGGTAATCCGGAACCGATTCCTTGCGCAACCTCTTTTACCACTTCTGGGGATGCTGCAGGATCACCCGGGCCATTAGAATAAAATAAGCCATTAGGGTTCCATTCGAGCAGCTCCGCTGTACTGGTATTCCATGGGAATACCTTTACTCGCGCACCTCTTTCCGTCATGCAGCGAATAATATTTTCTTTGATTCCTAAATCTAGAGCAGCTATTCTTATTTCAGAATCTTCCGGTCCTACTTCATAAGCTTCCGCGCAACTTACCGTTGGAGCCAATGCCAATCCTTCCATCGAAGGACATTTTGTTAACTCTTGCTTCAAAGCTTCGATATCGTGTATCTCTGTTGAAATCACAGCATTCATTGCTCCAGCATCACGAATGTGACGAACAAGTGCGCGGGTATCTATATCACGAATGGCAACTTTTCCTTCTTTCTCAAAGTAACCGTACAAGCTCTCTGTTTTACCTGTCCTTGAAGCAACTTCGCTAAAGTTCTTGGTGACCAAACCTGCGATTTGGATGTGCTTACTCTCTACCTCTGTGCTTTTAACACCATAGTTACCGATGTGCGATGTCGCCATCACCATAAGCTGACCGAAATAGGAGGGATCCGTAAAAATCTCCTGATACCCTGTCATACCCGTATTGAAGCATATTTCGCCGTACGCAGTTCCGTCTAATCCGGTCGAAGTGCCGTAGAATACCGCACCATCTTCCAATAACAGAACAGCCTTTTTATTTAATTCTTTCATGACTCACCATATTCAAAAAAAAGGGGAAACCAGGCTAGCACCTAATTTCCCCTCGAAATTACTTAACAATGACCGATTTGGTGCATTAATTCTTTGTTATTCAGCAGATTCTTCTTTTGATTCTTCTACTACCGCTGGTGCTTCAGCTTCTGGTGCAGCTGCTTCGACTGCAGGCGCAGCTTCAGCTTTACTACGACGGCTACGACGTGTAGTCTTCTTCTTATCATCTGCACCGTACATGTCGTTAAAGTCAACCAACTCAATCATACACATCTCTGCATTATCACCTTGGCGATTTCCAGTTTTAATGATGCGAGTGTAACCGCCTGGACGATCACCGACCTTTGGTCCAACTACATTGAACAATTCAGTTACCACCTCTTTCTGACGTAAAAATGCAAACGCTATACGACGATTGTGCGTAGTATTCTCTTTTGAACGAGTTACTAAAGGCTCAACTACTTTACGTAATGCCTTTGCCTTCTGCACTGTTGTCATTACACGTTTGTGCTCAATAAGTGAGCCAGCCATGTTACTCAACATCGCTTTTCTGTGCGCAGTTTTTCTACCGAGGTGGTTAAATTTTTTACCGTGTCTCATGCTTATTCTTTATCGAGCTTATATTTTGAGATGTCCATCCCGAAGCTCAAGTTTTTATTTTCTACTAACTCCTCCAATTCGGTAAGCGACTTCTTACCAAAGTTGCGGAACTTCATTAAATCAGACTTAGAGAATGTTACTAAATCACCCAATGTATCTACTTCTGCTGCTTTCAAACAGTTCAAGGCACGAACGCTTAAGTCCATGTCGTGAAGTTTAGTTTTTAGCAACTGACGCATATGCAATGCCTCTTCATCGTAGCTCTCCGTTTCAGAAGACTCTTCATCTTCTAAACTGATGCGTTCATCGCTGAACAACATGAAGTGATGAATTAAGATTTTCGCTGCTTCTGTCAATGCATCTTTTGGATGAATCGAACCATCTGTATCGATTTCAAAAACCAATTTTTCATAATCGGTCTTCTGCTCAACACGGTAGTTCTCGACGGAGTATTTAACGTTCTTGATTGGTGTGTAAATGCTATCCAAAGCGATAGTTCCTATTGGAGCATCTACTTTTTTGTTCATTTCAGCACCAACATATCCACGACCCTTCTCTATTACCATTTCCATAGTCAAGCTTACACTTGAGTCCATGTTACAGATAACTTGATCCGGATTCAAAACTTGGAAAGCACTGATGTGCGAAGCTAAATCGCCTGCAACCAATTGCTCTTTACCGCTGATTGTGAATTTAACTGTTTCAGTGTCTTGAGCTTCAATCTGTTGCTTGAAACGCACTTGCTTCAAGTTTAGCACAAGCTCAGTAACATCTTCAACAACGCCTTCAATGGTTGTGAATTCGTGGTCAACACCTTCAATTCTTAACGAAGTCAAGGCAAAACCTTCAAGACCGGAAAGCAAAACTCTGCGAAGTGCATTACCAACGGTAAGACCGTAACCAGGCTCCAAAGGTCTAAACTCGAACTGACCACTAAAGTCAGTGGAAGCGTTCATTATTACTTTTTCGGGCTTCTGGAAATTAAGGATAGCCATATAAGAGAGTATAAGGTGATTATTATTTAGAGTACAATTCGACGATCAACTGCTCCTTGATATTCTCAGGGATGGAATCGCGTGAAGGAACATTCAAAAAAGTACCCTCCATTTTACTTTCATTCCATTCCAACCATGGGTACTCGGTTCCACGACTAGCTAAGGCCTCTGCAATTACTACCAAAGACTTAGACTTCTCACGAACTCCAATTACATCTCCTGGTGTAACATTCATAGACGGAATGTTTACTATTTCACCATTCACAGTAATGTGACGGTGACCAACTAGCTGACGAGCACCGTCGCGAGTTTTTCCTAAACCTAGACGGAATACTACGTTATCCAAACGACCTTCACACAATTGAAGCAATACATCACCTGTTTTGCCTTTGCTACGAGAAGCCTTATCGAACATACGTGCAAATTGACGCTCTAATATACCGTAGGTGTATTTCGCTTTCTGCTTCTCTTGAAGCTGTACTGAATATTCGCTTTTCTTTCCGCGACGACGGGTATTACCGTGCTGACCCGGAGGGTACTTACGCTTTTCGAAAGAGCTGTCTGGGCCAAAGATTGGCTCACCCATACGGCGCGCGATCTTTGTTTTTGGTCCTCTATATCTTGCCATAATACTGTTCTTCTCTATTTATTAAACGCGACGTTTCTTGGGTGCACGACAACCGTTGTGGGGTGTTGGAGTGATATCGATAATCTCGATAACCTCTATTCCCAAGTTGTGGAGCGAACGAATCGCACTCTCACGTCCATTACCTGGACCTTTGACATAAGCCTTTACCTTCTTCAATCCAGCTTCTAGTGCTACACGACCACAATCTTCAGCCGCCATCTGCGCAGCGTAAGGTGTGTTCTTTTTAGAACCACGGAAGCCCATCTTACCGGCAGACGACCAAGAGATTACTTGCCCTTGATTGTTCGTCAACGAGATAATGATGTTGTTGAAAGAAGATCCAATGTGCGCTTCACCGACAGCGTCGATACGCACTTTACGCTTCTTAGTCTGTTTAGTCTGTTTCTTAGCCATAACTAACTATTATTTAGTCGCTTTCTTCTTGTTAGCAACCGTTTTTCTCTTACCCTTTCTAGTACGTGAATTGTTCTTCGTACGCTGTCCGCGCAATGGAAGTCCCAAACGGTGACGGATACCACGGTTACAACCAATGTCCATCATACGCTTGATATTCAATTGAACCTCTGAACGCAATTCACCTTCTACTCTGTACTCATCAGCGATTACACCGCGAATCGCAGTTAACTGCTCATCCGTCCAATCCTGAACTTTTACATCTTCACTTACACCTGCCTTGTCCAAAATCTCTTGAGAGCGGCTTAAGCCAACTCCGTAGATATAAGTCAGGCCAATAACACCACGTTTGGTTCTGGGTAAGTCTACACCTGCAATCCTTGCCATAGTCTTTTTATTCTATTATTGGTTAACCCTGACGTTGCTTGAACTTGGGGTTCTTCTTGTTAATTACATATAAGCGTCCTTTACGGCGTACGATCTTGCAATCTACGCTACGCTTTTTTACTGATGCTCTTACTTTCATTTCTCTAGTATCTGTACGTTATACGAGCCTTAGACAAATCGTATGGGCTCATTTCTAGTTTTACTTTATCACCGGGCAGTAGCTTAATGTAGTGCATTCTCATTTTTCCTGAGATGTGCGCTGTCACTACGTGACCATTCTCCAATTCAACGCGAAACATTGCATTTGATAATGCCTCTGTTACTGTTCCGTCTTGCTCTATTGCGCTTTGCTTCGCCATATTAACTAAACGTACTTTGCGTGTTTCTACCTCTCAGCTTACCCGTTTTCATCAAACCGTCGTAATGTCTATTTAACAAATAGCTTTCAATCTGTTGAAGTGTATCGAGAATAACTCCTACAGTAATGAGCAGTGATGTACCACCATAGAAGTAGGCCCACTGTGTATTTAAACCTACCGTCATCGCTACAGCTGGCAAAATAGCAACTAAAGCGAGCAGCAATGATCCTGGAAATGTTATTCTACTTAATACAGTATCAAGAAATTCAGCAGTTGGCCCACCTGGCTTTATACCAGGAACGAAACCTCCATTGCGTTTTAAATCATCCGCAATTGAATTTGTATTGACCTGAATGGCCGTATAGAAATACGTAAAGACGATGATTAATACAGCAAATGCCACATTATACCACAAACCTTGAATGTTACCGAAGACTGTGATCAACCAACTTACACTATCACCTTCCGCACCACTATACTGAAGAACAGTAATTGGAATGAACATGATGGCCTGAGCAAAGATGATGGGCATTACACCTGCAGCATTCACCTTTAAAGGTAAATATTGACGTGCAGACGGAGTTGATGCCGAACGACCTCCAGCAGCTTGTTTCGCATATTGAACAGGAATCTGACGAACAGCCTGTGTCAAAGCGATGGCAAACATTGTAATGACGAATAGCGCGAACAACTCAATTATAAATGCTACCCAACCTGCACCTTGACCAACTTGGCTTAACATCTCTTGCAAGAAAGCCTGTGGTAAAGTTGCGATGATCCCGACCATAATAAGAAGCGAAATACCATTACCGATTCCTTTGTCAGTAATACGTTCTCCCAGCCACATGGCGAAAATGGTACCCGTTGTCAGTGTGACCCAAGCAAGGAACCAAAATGTTCCAGGGTCTAATGTCAAAGAAACACCTTGAGCACTTAGATTGGCTAAATAAGACGGTGCCTGAACACCTGCAATCAAAATGGTTAAGTAACGAGTAATTTGATTCAACTTACGGCGACCACTCTCCCCATCTTTCTGCATTTTCTGAACAGCAGGAACTGCCATACCCATTAACTGAATAATAATGGAAGCAGAGATGTAAGGCATAATTCCTAAAGCCATCACTGAAGCGCGTGAAAATGCACCACCAGTAAACGCATTCAATACACCCAACAAACCTTCAGAAGTTTGTGCTTGTAGTTGCGTTAAACTTTCAGGATCAACACCAGGAAGAAGAACCGTAGAACCAATTCTATATATCAATAGTAACCCAAGAGTGGTAAGGATTTTATCCTTAAGCTCCGAGATTGCCCAGATATTTTTTATGGTTTCTATAAAACGTTTCATCTAATTACAAAGTAGTTGCTGTACCACCATTTGCTTCAATAGCAGCGGTAGCAGTTTTACTAAATGCGTGAGCAGTGATATTCAATTTCATGGTTACTTCACCACGACCTAAAACTTTCACTAACTCTTTCTTTCCAACAAGCCCATTACTTACTAAATCAGCAACAGTAATTGTGGTTTTCAATTTTTTCGCTTCGACAAGTGATTGGAGCGTGTCCAAATTCACCCCCTTATACTCTACGCGATTTGGATTCGTGAACCCGAACTTTGGTACACGACGCTGAAGTGGCATTTGACCTCCTTCAAAACCGATTTTACGGCTGTAACCTGAACGCGATTGCGCACCCTTGTGACCGCGCGTAGAGGTACCTCCGTGTCCGGAGCCTTCACCTCGACCTACTCGCTTACGGCTGTGGGTTGCACCCTCCGCAGGTTTGAGATTTGATAAATCCATTTTTATCTATTTAATTAAAGTTCAACTACTTCAACAAGGTGGTTCACCTTGCGCACCATTCCTAAAACTTGAGCTGTTGCCTCAACTTCAACTGATGCATTCATTCTACGCAGGCCTAAAGCATCCATAGTTGCTTTTTGGCGAGCAGTGCGTCCTATGACGCTGCGTTTTTGTGTAATCTTGATTTTTGCCATTTCCTCTGGGGAGTTATCCGTTAAACACTTTGTCCACAGAGATACCGCGAGTCTTCGCAATCTCTTTCACGTCACGCAATTTCAATAAAGCATCGAAAGTTGCTTTCACTACATTTTGTGGATTAGAAGAACCTTTACTCTTTGCTAGTACATCGTGAACACCAACACTCTCAAGGACTGCGCGCATTGCACCACCCGCAATAACTCCTGTACCGCTAGAAGCAGGACGAAGAAATACTCGTGATCCAGCAAATTTGCCGTTCTCTTCGTGTGGAATAGTCCCTTTAACTAAAGGAATACGGAATAAGTTCTTCTTAGCATCTTCAACAGCTTTCGCGATTGACTCACTTACTTCTTTAGACTTACCACTTCCAAAACCAGCAGTACCGTTTTCATCACCGACAACTACGATGGAAGAAAAGCTGAATGTACGGCCCCCTTTGTTCACTTTAGTTACACGGTTTACCGCAACCAAGCGGTCTACCAATTCAATACCCGTAGGCTTTACTTTACGTGCGTTATGCATTGTATTCGCCATTTTAGAATTTCAAGCCGCCTTTACGAGCGCCTTCTGCCAATTGTTTAACACGACCGTGGTAGAGGTAACCACCGCGATCGAAACAAACTTCAGTTATACCTTTATCCAAAGCAAGCTTAGCTAAGCCTTCACCTACCTGGAAACTTTTATCGCTTTTTGTACCTGTCATACCCTCCAACTCCTTGTTACGAGAAGAGAAAGACATTAGAGTTACTTGGTTTACATCATCAATTAATTGCGTGTAAATTTCTTTATTACTTCTAAAAACCGACATACGTGGCTTCTGAGCTGTACCTGTAACGACTTTACGGATTCTTCTGCGAATACGAAGTCTTCTTTCTGATTTACTTAATGCCATTTCTATCTATTATTTAGCTGCAGACTTACCTGCTTTTCTGCGGATTTGCTCACCCACAAATTTGACACCTTTTCCTTTGTAAGGCTCTGGTTTACGAAGCGAACGAATTTTCGCTGTGACCGCACCAACCAATTGTTTATCGTGAGACGACAATTTAACTATTGGATTCTTTCCTTTTTCCATCGTAGTCTCCACCTTAACATCACTAGGTATGTTGATTAGGAAATTGTGCGAATAGCCCAATGATAAGTCCAAAAGTTGTCCTTGATTTGACGCGCGGTAACCAACACCCACCAATTCTAGCGAATGAGACCAACCTTGAGTAACACCCATAACCATGTTATTGATTAATGCGCGATACAGACCGTGTTTTGCTTTGTGCTCCTTCAAATCTGAAGGACGCTCCACTGTGATGATGTTCTCCTCCATCGATACAGTGATACCACTGCTCAATTCTTGAGTGAGTTCTCCCAACTTACCTTTTACAGTCACGACATTTCCATTAATAGAAACATCAACTCCTGTAGGCACGGCAATTGGGGCTTGACCTATTCTTGACATAATATTAAATATTAGCTAACTGTACACAAAACCTCACCACCGATATTCTCACGGCGAGCCTGCTTATCAGTCATTAAACCTTTTGAAGTACTTACTACGGCAATGCCTAGTCCGTTCTTTACACGAGGAAGCGTTTCGCTGCCAGTATACTGACGAAGACCTGGCTTCGAAATACGCTTTATTTCGCGGATTGCCGGAGTCTTAGTAATTCTATCATATTTCAAAGCAACCTTCAAAACATTTTGAGGCGCTACTTCTTCTACCTTAAAGTCATGGATGTACCCTTGATCTTTAAGAATGGCAGCAATAGCAACTTTAGTTTTGCTCGAGGGTATTTCTACAACGCGCATTCCAGCCGTCTGGCCGTTGCGAACACGCGTAAGGAAATCTGCAATTGGATCTGTATTCATAATTCTGTTTAATCTAAAATTACCAGCTAGCTTTCTTCACACCTGGGATCAAACCCTGGTTAGCCATCTCACGGAATGTTACACGAGAAAGTCCAAACTGACGCATATATCCACGCGGACGTCCGGTCAATTTGCAACGGTTTCTTCCTCGAACAGGTGACGCATTCTTAGGAAGTTTCTGCAATCCCTCGTAATCGCCGGCAGCTTTTAGTGCCTCACGCTTTGACGCGTATTTAGCAGCTAGTTTTGCACGTTTGACCTCGCGGGCCTTCATTGATTCTTTAGCCATTGTTCAATTATTTTGTAAATGGAAGACCAAATGCGGTTAATAATGCCTTCGCTTCTTTATCTGTAGCTCCAGTTGTAACGAACGTGATGTCCATACCTGAAATACGATTCACTTTATCAATATCAATTTCCGGGAAAATGATTTGTTCAGTCACACCGAAAGTGTAGTTACCGCGACCATCGAAACCTGAAGCCTTGATGCCACGAAAATCGCGGATACGAGGTAATGAGGCACTAATTAAGCGGTCCAAGAATTCGTACATACGCTCACCTCTCAACGTAACACGAGCACCAATAGGCATTCCTTTACGTAACTTGAAGTTACTTACGTCCTTCTTAGATTTAGTAGGTACTGCTTTCTGTCCTGTAATCGTTGACATCTCAACAATTGCTTGGTCTACTAATTTCTTGTCTGCTACAGCTGCGCCAATACCTTGGCTTACCACGATCTTCTCTAATTTTGGAACCATCATTACATTACTGTAGTTAAATTCCTCAACTAATTTAGCGATGATCTCTTCGCTGTACTTTGTCTTAAGTCTAGGTGTCATATTCATTATGATAATACCTCACCGGATTTTTTAGCGTAACGTACTAGGTTACCGTTTTCATCCAATTTTCTTCCAACACGTGTTACTTCGTTAGTAGAAGGATCTACTACAGCTACGTTAGAAATGTGAATTGGAGCTTCCATTTCGACAATTCCACCTTGTGGATTCGACGCGCTGGGTTTCTGGTGCTTTTTAATCATGTTAAGCCCTTCAACTACAACGCGGTTCATTTTAGGGATCACACGTACAATACGGCCTTCCTTGCCTTTGCTTTCGCCAGCAAGAACCTTCACTTGATCTCCCTTTTTTACTTTAAACTTTGCCATCTTAATCTATGTCGTTAAGATTATAGCACCTCTGGTGCAAGAGAAACGATCTTCATGTATTGCTTGTCACGTAACTCACGAGCTACAGGACCAAAAACACGAGTTCCCTTCATTCCACCACCGGTGTCTAATAATACACATGCATTGTCATCAAAACGGATGTAAGATCCATCAGGACGACGCACTTCTTTCTTTACGCGTACAACTACCGCAGTCGATACCTGACCCTTCTTGACTGTTCCCGCTGGCGTTGCAGCTTTAACAGTAACAACAATCTTGTCGCCTACGCTTGCATAGCGTCTTTTCGTTCCGCCCAACACACGGATCACCAAAACTTCCTTGGCACCTGTGTTGTCTGCTACTCTTAATCTTGATTCTGTCTGTACCATGATTATTTAGCTCTTTCAATAACTTCAACCACTCTCCAATTTTTAGTCTTGGATAATGGACGAGTTTCCATAATTCTTACAGTATCACCCATGTTACAGTCGTTTGTTTCGTCGTGAGCGTGAAATTTGCTCGTAAACTTTACAAACTTCCCATACATTGGGTGCTTTACTTTGCGCTCAACCTTCACGACAACAGATTTATCCATCTTGTTGCTCGCTACTACGCCGACGCGCTCTTTACGCAAGTTTCTTGTGTTTTCCATGATACTCTTATTCTTCAGTTGAGCGAGTACTCAATTCAGTGCTCAAACGAGCAATATTTTTTCTAGCAACCTTAATTTGCATAGGGTTTTCTAACGGGCTTAAGCTGTGTGTCAGCTTCATGCTCATATAGTTGGCCTTTTCTTCCGCCAAACGCTCTGCCAATTCAGCAGTAGCTAATTTTTTTATCTCAGTGTACTTCATGACTCTTACTCTTGCAAATCTCTACGTACTACAAACTTGGTGCGAACTGGTAGCTTCTGTGCAGCAAGACGCAAAGCTTCCTGAGCGATATCGAATGGAATACCATCGATTTCGAACATGATACGTCCTGGTTTTACAACAGCAGCATAGTATTCAACACCACCTTTTCCTTTACCCATACGAACCTCTAAAGGCTTCTTTGTAATAGGCTTGTCTGGGAAAATACGAATCCACATCTGACCTTCACGTTTCATGTAACGCGTAGCAGCGATACGAGCAGCTTCGATCTGACGTGCTGTGATCCATTTAGAATCTAAAGACTTTAAACCGTAAGCGCCGTATACAAGCTGTGCACCGCGCTGCGAGTTGCCTTTCATTTTGCCTTTAAAGACTTTTCTGTGTTTTGTGCGTTTTGGCTGTAACATCTCTAAAAGTTATTTACGGTTAGTACGCTTAGAACGACCACCACGACCACCTGGTTTGGTAGAGCCTAATTGATTACTTAAATCACGCTTGCCATAAACTTCACCTTTCATGATCCAAACCTTGATACCAAGACGGCCATAAGTTGTGTGTGCTTCACTCAGATGGTAGTCAATGTCCGCACGGAAAGTACTAAGAGGTGTACGACCATCTTTATACATTTCTGAGCGAGCCATTTCAGCTCCATTTACACGACCTGAAATCAGAACCTTGATCCCTTCAGAACCCATACGCATTGCTGCAGAAATAGCCATTTTAATAGCACGGCGGTGACTAACACGACCCTCTATCTGACGAGCAATAGAATCTGCTACGAGCTTTGCGTCCAATTCCGGACGCTTAATCTCATAGATATTGATCTGAACTTCCTTTCCGGTAAGTTTTTTCAACTCCTCTTTAAGCTTATCAACCTCTTGACCACCCTTACCTATGATCACACCTGGACGAGCAGTTGTGACAGTAACAGTAACTAAACGCAAAGTGCGCTCAATGATGATACGGCTAATACTTGCTTTTGCAAGACGAGCATACATGTAATTTCTAATCTTGGCGTCCTCGGCGATTTTATCACCATAGTTACGACCTCCGTACCACTGACTATCCCAGCCACGGATGATTCCTAATCTATTGCCAATAGGGTTGGTTTTTTGTCCCATTCTTCCCTTTTTAAGATTCTTTACTACCAACGATTAGCGTCACATGGTTGCTGCGCTTGCGAATGCGATGCGCACGACCTTGTGGAGCAGCCTGAATACGCTTAAGCATACGACCACTATCAACACTAATCTCTTTAACTATCAATCCAGCATCCTCAAGATTCGACCCTTCGTTTTTAGCTTGCCAATTCGCAATAGCGCTCAAAAGCAATTTCTCTAAACGATTAGACGCCTCTTTCGGGCTGTACTTAAGGATGGCCAATGCCTTCTCTACCTCTACACCACGAATTTGGTCTGCGACCAAACGCATCTTGCGAGGAGAAGTTGGGCAATCATTAAGCTTAGCAATTGCAATAGCCTTCTTCGCTGCCTTGAGCGTTTCAGCTGCATGTTTCTTTCTAGCTCCCATCTCTTATTACTTCTTATTTTTTCCGTGACCACGGAAGTTGCGGGTTGGAGAGAATTCACCAAGCTTGTGTCCTACCATGTTCTCCGTAACATAAACGGGTACAAATGTCTTACCGTTATGAACTCCTATAGTTTGACCTACAAAATCTGGCGAAATCATAGATGCACGTGACCAAGTTTTGATCACTGTGTTTTTACCGCTCTCCACATTAGCGAGTACTTTCTTCTCTAACTTGTAGTGGATGTAAGGTCCTTTTTTAAGCGAACGTGCCATATACTTTCAGATTATTTCTTTCTGCGTTCGATGATGTACTTATTCGTAGCCTTCTTCGGCGTACGCGTCTTGTAACCCTTCGCTGGAATACCATTGCGAGAACGTGGATGCCCTCCAGAAGCGCGGCCTTCACCACCACCCATTGGGTGATCAACTGGATTCATTACCACACCACGAACACGTGGTCTACGTCCTTGCCATCTGCTGCGACCTGCTTTACCGCTAACCTGCAACATGTGTTCCGAATTACTTACAGTACCGATAGTCGCAATACAAGAGGTAAGAATCATACGAGTCTCACCTGAAGGCATCTTAATGATTGCATACTTACCCTCACGAGCTAACAGCTGTGCGAAAGTTCCCGCAGAACGTGCAATTATTGCACCTTGTCCAGGACGCATCTCAATATTCGAAATGATCGTACCCAAAGGAATTTCAGATAAGAGAAGAGCATTACCAGCTTCAGGAGCACTGTCCTTACCGCTAACTAATTTGTCTCCAACCTTCACGCCGTTAACTGCAATTGAATAACGCTTTTCACCATCAGCATATACCAACAGCATCAGATATGCTGAACGTAATGGATCGTATTCGATCGCCTTGACTGTAGCAGGGATGCCAAACTTGTCGCGTTTGAAATCTACTGAACGTACTTTTTGCTTGTGTCCTCCACCAACGTAGCGCATTGTCATGCGACCACTGTTGTTTCGTCCACCACTCTTGGTCTTACCTTTAACAAGGCTCTTTTCAGGTTTCGCTGCCGTAACTTGCTCAAAGTCATTGACTACGCGAAAACGCTGTCCAGGAGTAATTGGTTTTAATTTCTTTACACCCATTGTAATTAAATATTACCGTATAAATCGATGGTCTCGCCACCAGCTACTTTCACCATTGCTTTTTTATAAGCAGATTTGCGTCCTCTCACTAAACCAGCCTTCGTGTATTTCGTCTGGAATTTTGCAGGAACTATAGCCGTGCGAACACTGTCAACACTTACGCCGTAGAACTCTTCTACAGCTTTCTTTATCTCAACCTTGTTAGCAGATCTTGCAACCTCGAAAGCATAGACATTTTGGTCCTCACTCTGCGCTGTCGCTTTCTCCGTAATAATTGGTTTAATCAAAATATTCATGGCTCTCTTAGCTTAAAATCGCTGTAATCTTCTCAACTGCGCCCTCCGATAAAACCACCGTTGAGGCGTTCATTATATCGTAAGTGCTTATTTCTGAGGCGTTTACAACTTTAACCCCTTGTAAATTGCGGGATGACAAATATAGGTTTTTATCGTACTCACCAACTATGAATAGCGATTTTTTCTTGTCTAAACCTAAAGCAGCCATCACATTCATAAAGCTCGTCGTCTTTGGCACGTCAAAAGTGAAATTTTCAACCACCATTAGACTCTCGGACTTGGTCTTCATCGACAACGCAGATTTACGCGCCAATTGCTTCACCTTTTTATTCAACTTGAATCCATAGTTACGTGGACGTGGACCAAATACAGTACCACCACCGCGCTGAATTGGAGATCTTAATGATCCGGCACGTGCGCCACCAGTACCCTTTTGCTTGTGGTGCTTCTTAGTAGTGCGGTTAACTTCACCACGCTCTTTAGATTTGTGCGTACCCTGACGAGCATTCGCCAAGAACTGCTTTACATCTAAATAAATGCTATGATCATTAGCTTCAATACCAAAAATCTTAGCGTCTAACTTAACGCTCTTTTTGGTCTCTTTTCCTGTTATGTCTAATACCTTCAATTCCATTATTTCTCGATAATTACAGTTGAATTCTTAGCTCCTGGAACAGAACCTTTAACTACTAACAAATTCTTTTCAGCATCGACCTTCAAAACGACCAGGTTTTGGACCTTAGCACGTTTTCCACCCATACGGCCGGCCATGCGCATACCTTTGAATACTCTCGAAGGATCTGAACCTGCACCGATAGAACCTGGTGCACGTAGACGATTGTGTTGACCGTGCGTTGCTTGACCAACACCGGCGAAGCCATGACGCTTCACAACACCTTGAAAACCTTTACCCTTAGAAGTACCGGCTACATCAACGTAGTCGCCTTCTTCGAATAAGTCTGCAGTCAAGACTTGTCCTAGTTCTAATTCACCTTCGAAATCAGTGAATTCAACAAATTTCTTTTTAACAGAGGTGCTTGCTTTCTGCACGTGTCCTTGCAATGCCTTTGAAACGTTTTTCTCTTTCGCTTCTCCCCAACCTAGTTGGATGGCATTGTAACCATCGACATCTTCTGTTTTCACCTGAGTAACTACACATGGACCTACCTCTAGGACAGTACATGGCAAGTTCTTACCCTCAGGGCTGAAAATGCTGGTCATTCCGACTTTTTTACCAATTAATCCTGGCATCTCTTCTGGAATTTAAATTTAGTCTACAGTTAGACCTTGATTTCTACTTCAACACCACTGGGCAATTCTAATTTCATCAATGCATCAATAGTCTTTGATGAAGATGAATAGATATCCAACAAGCGTTTGTAATTGCTTAGTTGGAATTGCTCGCGTGATTTCTTGTTTACGTGCGGTGAGCGGAGCACAGTATAAATGCGCTTATTTGTCGGTAATGGAATAGGACCATTAACAACAGCGCCTGTACTCTTCACGGTCTTCACAATCTTTTCAGCAGATTTATCTACCAAATTATGATCGTAAGACTTAAGCTTGATGCGAATTTTTTGACTCATTATCGTCTATTATTAAGCTTTTGTTTCTTCAATTACTTTCTCAGAAATATTGCTTGGTGTTTCAGCATAGTGCGAGAACTCCATAGTTGAAGCTGCACGACCAGAGCTTAACGTACGCAACGTAGTTACGTAACCGAACATTTCTGACAATGGCACATTGGCCTTGATCACTTTCGCGTTGTTGCGATCAGACATATCATTTACCTGACCACGACGACGGTTCAAATCACCAACAATATCACCCATGTAGTCTTCTGGAGTTACTACCTCCATCTTCATGATAGGCTCCATGATGACCGGTGATGCCTTTTTAGCACTTTCCTTAAAGCCAATCTTAGCAGCCAATTCAAATGATAATTGGTCAGAATCCACAGGGTGGAAAGAACCATCCTTGAGAACAATTTTATAACTATCTACTTTGAAACCTGCCAATGGACCATTTACCATAGCTGACTTAAATCCGTTTTCGATAGAAGGGATAAATTCTTTAGGGACATTACCACCTTTGATCTTGTTCTCAAACTGCAGTCCTTCACCCTCAAAGTCCTCATCAACTGGAGAAATCTCAAATACGATGTCGGCGAACTTACCACGACCACCAGTCTGCTTTTTGTACTGCTCACGGTGACTACAAGATCCAGTTAATGCTTCCTTATATTCAACCTGAGGCTCACCTACGTTTACCTCTACTTTGAATTCACGGCGCATACGGTCGATCAGAATATCCAAGTGAAGTTCACCCATACCAGAAATAATAGTCTGACCTGATGCATCATCGGTTTGGACACGGAAAGTTGGATCTTCTTCAGATAATTTTGCTAGAGCTGTACCCATCTTATCAACATCCGCCTTAGACTTAGGCTCAACAGCGATACCAATTACTGGCTCTGGGAAAGTCATCGATTCGAGTACAATCGGCGATTTTTCATCACACAATGTATCACCTGTACGAATATCTTTAAACCCAACGCCCGCACCAATATCACCAGCTGTTATCTGGTCAATAGGCTGCTGCTTGTTTGAGTGCATCTGGAAGATACGTGAGATACGCTCCTTTTTTCCAGAACGCGTATTCTTAACGTAAGAACCCGCATCAAGTGCTCCAGAATATACACGGAAGAAACACAAACGACCAACAAAAGGATCTGTCGCGATCTTAAAAGCAAGAGCAGCAAACGGCTCGCTTACTGTAGGCTTACGGAAATCAGGATTACCTGTATCTGGGTTAGTTCCCTCGATTGCTTCCACATCCATTGGTGAAGGTAAGTAACGCATCACTGCATCAAGCATGGCCTGTACACCTTTGTTTTTGAACGCTGAACCACACATCATAGGAATGATGCTCATATCGATTGTTGCCGCACGAAGTGCTGCAATGATTTCATCTTCCGTAATACTATCCTCGTCTTCGAAGAATTTCTCCATCAACGTCTCATCGTATTCAGCGACTGCCTCAATCAATTCGCCACGCTTCTCATTTACAACATCGATTAAATCAGCAGGAATTTCGATAGTCTCGTAAGACATTCCTTTATCCTCCTCATTCCAAACGATGGCTTGCTTGCTGATCAGATCAACGACTCCTCTAAATTCCATTTCGTCTCCGATTGGAACTTGAAGTGCAACTGGGTTTCCGCCTAGCATTTCTTTAACCTGGTTACAAACCATGAAAAAGTCAGATCCTTGACGGTCCATTTTGTTCACAAAGCCTAAACGTGGTACGCGGTACTTATCTGCTTGACGCCAAACAGTTTCAGATTGTGGCTCTACGCCATCAACTGCTGAGAATAAAGCAACTACTCCATCTAGAACACGTAGAGAACGTTCAACTTCTACGGTGAAATCAACGTGTCCTGGTGTATCAATGATGTTAATTGCATACTGCTGATCGCGGTAATTCCACTCACAATGCGTAGCGGCAGAAGTGATGGTAATACCACGCTCCTGCTCTTGCTCCATCCAATCCATCGTCGCAGCACCGTCGTGTACTTCACCAATTTTGTGACTTACACCCGTATAATATAAAATACGCTCAGTAGTAGTAGTTTTTCCAGCATCAATATGCGCTGCAATACCTATGTTCCTAGTAAACGTTAAATCTCTATTTCCTTTTGCCATGATATACTGTCAATTAGAATCTAAAGTGTGAGAATGCTTTGTTCGCTTCAGCCATACGATGTACTTCCGTACGCTTCTTTACAGCGGCGCCTTCTTCTTTTGAAGCAGCAATTACCTCTGCGGCCAACTTCTGAGCCATTGAACGCTCATTACGTTTGCGCGTGGCAAGGATCAACCACTTCATTCCTAAAGTTACCTTACGCTCAGGACGAACCTGCATAGGGATTTGAAAGTTTGCACCACCAACACGACGACTGCGTACTTCTACGTGAGGCATAACGTTGTTTAGTGCTTCTTTCCATGTTTCTAAACCATTTCCTTCTGTCTTTTCTGAAACGATATCAATTGCATCGTAGAAAATGTTGAAGGCGATAGACTTCTTTCCGTCTAACATTAAGTTATTTACAAAACGTGTTACTAGCGTATCGTTAAACTTTGGATCCGGAAGTAACGGACGTTTTTTAGCTCTTGCTTTTCTCATGAGTTCTTAAAGTCTACAGTAGTTTATTTCTTAGGTCTCTTCGCACCGTACTTAGAACGACGTTGCGTTCTTCCGCTTACACCCGCTGTATCAAGTGCACCACGTACAATGTGGTAACGCACACCTGGGAGATCTTTCACACGACCGCCACGAACCAGTACAATACTGTGTTCTTGCAGGTTGTGACCTTCACCGCCGATGTAGGCGTTCACTTCGTTTCCATTACTTAGACGTACCCTGGCCACTTTACGCATTGCCGAATTTGGTTTTTTCGGCGTCGTAGTGTAGACACGAGTACATACACCCCTGCGTTGTGGGCAGGAATCCAGCGCAGCAGATTTACTCTTTTGTTTGATCTGTTTGCGACCTTTTCTTACAAGCTGTTGAATCGTTGGCATACGTACCTTTTGATTTCTAGTTTATTCCAATAATCAGTTACCCCATTTTTTGGGGACTGCAAATGTAGGGTAAATATTTCCACAACCAAACCGGGTGTGAATAAAATAATTGGCTCATCCTGAATTATTTGTGATTATCCACCTACAAAGGGCTGCAGCTAGATTAAAATTGGTCCGATTTTGAGGGTTGTAAAGGCGTTAAATAGGTGTAACTTTGTGCATCTTGTCGAACGGTAAAGTTTCCCCTAATTGGCACATTTTCTCAAAGAACTAAATGACGCACAGCGAGTTGCTGTGGAAAAAATTGACGGTCCAGTCATGGTGATTGCCGGTGCAGGTTCGGGTAAAACCAGAGTACTGACTTACCGAATCGCTTATTTATTGGACAAAGGTGTAGATGCTTTCAATATACTTTCATTGACCTTTACGAATAAAGCTGCAAGGGAGATGAAGGAGCGCATCGGCAAGATTGTCGGTGATGGTGAAGCGAAGAATTTGTGGATGGGCACTTTTCACAGTGTCTTTGCAAAAATTTTGAGAATAGAGGCTGAACGGCTGGGATATCCAACAAATTTCACCATTTATGACGCGGATGACAGTAAAAAGTTGATCAGCACTATTATCAAGGAAAAGCAGCTAGATAAGGACATTTATAAGGCCAAGAGCGTTTCTTCTCGAATTTCCTCATTGAAAAACAATCTGTTAACCCCGAAGGCCTATTTCCAGAATGGCGAGTTGCAAGCCCAAGACAGTACTGCAAAAATGCCCATGTTTGGCGAAATTTACCAAGCCTATACGGAACGCTGCTTCCGAGCAGGCGCCATGGACTTTGACGATCTTTTGCTTAAAACCAATGAATTACTCTACAAGTTCCCGGAAGTATTGGCGAAATACCAAAATCGGTTTAAATACATCTTGGTAGATGAGTACCAGGATACCAACCACAGTCAATACTTGATCGTTAAGGCTTTGGCAGCGAAATACGAAAACATTTGTATTGTTGGGGATGATGCACAATCCATCTATGCTTTCCGTGGTGCTAACATCAGAAACATCTTAAATTTTCAGAAAGACTATCCCAACACCCAATTATTCAAATTGGAACAGAATTATCGCTCTACCAATACCATAGTTCAAGCGGCGAATAGTATTATCTCGAAAAATAAAGAGCAGATTGAGAAGAAAGTCTGGACTCAAAATGACAGCGGTGATAAAATTGTAGTACACAAGAGCATTTCAGATTCTGACGAAGGGAATTATGTAGCTACCAACATCTGGCAGACGGCTATGAATGATGGTGCAATGCACGATGACTTCTGTATTTTATATCGTACTAATGCGCAAAGCCGAAGTTTTGAAGACGCACTCAGAAAGAAAAACATTCCCTATAAAATCTACGGCGGCTTAAGTTTTTACCAACGCAAGGAAATTAAGGATGTACTATCCTATTTACGTTTGGTTATCAATCCAAAGGATGAGGAAGCCTTTCGAAGAGTGATCAATTATCCCACAAGAGGCATTGGTGCGACTACGTTAGCAAAGCTGGCAGTTGCCGCCGAACAACAGCAATGGTCGCTGTGGGAGACCTGTGAAAAATTAGGCACCATTAGCAGTGGAATTGGAGCTGCTGCGGTAAGGAAAATAGTAGACTTCACCACGCTCATAAACAGTTTCGCGATTTTCTCCAAGGCACACGATGCCTTCGATACAGTCGCACATGTTGCAAAAACTGTAGGGTTGATCAAGGTTCTAGGAGAAGATAAAACGCCGGAAGGCGTTACACGTTATGAAAACGTTCAGGAATTGCTAAATGGAATTAAGGACTTTAGCGAACAACAAAAAGAACTTGCTGAAGGTGATCCTTCACTTTCTAACTTTTTATCTGACGTAGCACTATTGACAGATCGAGATAACGAGGTGGATGACGGCCAACCTAAGGTGAGTATGATGACCATACATTTAGCCAAAGGATTAGAGTTCCCGTATGTATTTATGGTAGGTCTAGAGGAAAATTTATTCCCAAGCATGATGAGCATGGGAAGTAGAAGCGAATTAGAAGAAGAGCGCCGATTATTCTACGTAGCTTTGACCAGAGCTGAAAAGCGCGCGCACATTACCTATGCCCATACAAGATACCGTTGGGGAAAATTGATCGATTGCGAACCCTCACGCTTTATTGATGAAATAGATGAGCAATATTTGGACATCCACATACCCGAATTTGCGCCAACCAGCTTCAGTTCCACTGCGCTCGATAATGCCTTTGGAAGCAGTATAAGTGGGCAACGCAAAGGACAAACGGTCTACAAAGGCAGCAATAAGAACTGGGGATCAAAAAAAACAGATAACAAATCCAGTAGAAGTGCCTTAGGACCCGGTAGTGGCGCACCCTCACCAAAGCCTACGCTTCGTGGCAAGCCGCTTAAAAAAGTGAGTAGCTCAACAGGTAGTTTTGAGGCAAGTGGGGACAATTTGAAGCCCGAAGAACTTGCGGTCGGGATGCGTGTAGTACACGGACGCTTTGGACTAGGAACGGTTCAAAACCTCGAAGGTGCAGGACCTGATGCAAAAGCAATGATTTCATTCGATAATGCTGGTGAAAAAAGATTGTTGCTAAAATTTGCAAAGGTCCGGGCAGTATAACAAAAGAATTTACTTATTTGAGAGCATGGAATATAATACGGAACGTACAACATTAAAGATTCCTGAATACGGGCGCAACGTGCAACGTATGGTGGACTATTGTTTAACCATAGAAGATAGAGAGCATCGAAATAAAGTGGCTCAAAGCATCATTGATGTGATTGGCAATCTCAACCCTGCTATTAGAGATGCACCTGATTACACGCACAAGTTGTGGGACCATCTTTTTATTATGTCCGATTTTCAATTGGACGTAGAGAGTCCTTATCCTATACCAACGGCTGAAAGCTTTGTAGGGCTTCCTGATGAAGTCCCGTATCCACAAAAATCTCGGAAATTCCGTCATTATGGTGGCGTAGTGAAGATTATGGTGAAACATGCCATTGCTATGGAAGAGGGTGAAGAAAAGGATGCCTTGATTTACGGCATAGCTTATGCGATGAAGCGCAATTATCTGAAATTCAATAAAGACACCGTAGCAGACAGCACTATTTTGGCCGATTTGGATGAAATATCTGAAGGAAAGTTTAAGACTGAGGGAATTGAATTGCCGCATTCTAAAACCTTCAACATCTCTCCTGCCGAGCGCAATACTACAGCCGTTCGAAAAAAAGGCAACAACAATAACAAGAAGAAGAAAAGAAGATTCTAATACTACATGGGGACATTTAAAATTACGGGCGGTAAGAAGTTACACGGTGCCATCACTCCGCAAGGAGCCAAAAATGAAACGTTGCAAATTCTTTGCGCAGTATTACTCACCCCAGAAGAGGTGCGGATTAGCAACATACCCGATATCGTAGATGTCAACAAGCTCATTGATCTTTTGGGTGATTTAGGTGTGTACGTCAAGAAGAACGGCACTGGCGATTACACTTTTAAGGCGGAGCATGTCAACCTGGATTATCTGACTTCAGAAACATTCAAACAAAAAGGAGCAAGTTTACGCGGTTCCATAATGATTGTTGGGCCACTTTTGGCGCGCTTTGGCAAAGCCTTTATCCCTAAACCCGGTGGCGATAAAATTGGACGCCGAAGGTTAGACACCCACTTTTTAGGATTTGAAAAATTGGGAGCAAAATTTGAGTACGATGCCAAAGACACGTTTTATAGTGTAGATGCATCTCATCTCAAAGGAACCTACATGCTTCTTGATGAGGCATCGGTTACTGGAACCGCAAATGTGGTGATGGCCGCAGTGATGGCCAAAGGTAAAACCACTATCTATAATGCTGCCTGTGAACCGTACTTACAACAGCTTTGTAAAATGCTCGTTCGTATGGGCGCGAAAATCGATGGTATCGGTTCAAATATGCTTCATATAGAAGGGGTCACAGAATTAGGCGGCACTACCCACAGAATTTTGCCTGATATGATCGAAATTGGTTCATGGATTGGTATGGCTGCAATGACCGGATCAGAGATTACTATAAAGGATGTAAGTTATCCTGACTTAGGTATCATTCCCACGGTTTTCAGAAGATTAGGGATTCACACAGAATTACGCGGAGATGATTTATTCATACCTGCACACGACCACTACGAGATCGAAAGTTTTATTGACGGATCCATTATGACCATTGCAGATGCGCCTTGGCCAGGATTCACGCCCGACCTACTGAGTATTATCCTCGTCACTGCTTCTCAGGCGCGCGGTTCCGTTTTGATTCATCAAAAAATGTTCGAAAGTCGATTATTCTTTACAGATAAGCTGATCGATATGGGTGCTCAAATCATTCTTTGTGATCCGCACAGAGCAACAGTTATTGGCCTCGACAAACAATCGCCTTTACGTGCAACCACGATGACCTCACCGGACATACGAGCCGGAGTTAGTCTTCTTATAGCCGCATTGAGCGCGGAAGGAACTTCTACAATACATAATATCAATCAAATCGATCGTGGGTATCAGAATATTGATGGCCGCCTGCAGGCATTAGGTGCAGATATAGTTCGATTGTAACATGCACTTTATGAAATCTTTTAAACTCATTTTCTCAGGAACATTGCTAGTAGTTTTAGGACTGATCGCCACATCGTCTCAAAACCATTACGAAGTAGCAAGACCCTTAGAATTCGTTACCGATCAAATGGCAGCAGTAGGTATTGGTGATAAAGCGCCAGATATCGCAATGCGCGACCCTGAGGGAAACATCCGTAAGTTGAGTGATTTGAAGGGCCAAGTTGTCTTGATTGACTTTTGGGCATCCTGGTGTCGACCATGTCGTATGGAAAACCCGAACGTAGTCCGGACGTACAACGAATTTAAAGATGCTGCCTTCAAAAATGGTGATGGTTTCACGGTCTTCTCCGTAAGTCTAGACCAGAATAAAGCGGCATGGCTAAAAGGTATTAAAAAAGACAATCTCGTATGGGAGAATCATGTGAGCGATCTTCAAGGCTGGAGAAATGCAGCAGCCGGCCTTTATGGTGTTAACAGCATTCCTGCTACTTATCTTATTGATGGCGACGGTGTCGTAATTAAAAGGAATCTACGTGGTCAGGCCTTGAAAAACACATTGACCAAGCTTAAAAAATAAAAGACCTCAGGTCATCAAGGCGCGGCGATTCGCCGCGCCTTTTCTATGCTTAGGAATTTGCCAGTCGTTGGTTTTCGCTGACAACGTGTCAGCGAAAACCAACTTGGCTAACATTTTGCTCTATACACAAGTATGAGTCAAAAATCACCCAACGATGTCTGAAAAGGAACAACATAACGAAGAAGAATTGAATCAGGAAAACACTGGGAACGCAGCGGAAGAAGCGCAACAGGTCGAATCGGAATCAACTGAAAAACAACCGGTTGAAGCAGACCCTGTAGAGAAACTTAAAGACGAAGTTCAAGATCTTAAGGATCAAAACTTGCGTTTATATGCTGAATTTGAAAACTTCAGAAAGCGCACTGCAAAGGAGCGTCTTCAAATGATGGACAGTGCCAATAAAGACACTTTAACTGCTTTATTGCCAGTTTTGGACGATTTTGACAGAGCATTGAAAAACACAGAAGCCACTCCTGAAAATGAAGCGGTTTTAGAAGGCTTAAAACTGATTCAACATAAGTTGAGTGAGACCCTTAAGAATAAAGGACTTATTGCCATGGAGAGTGCCATTGGCAAAGCGTTTGACGTTGAAGAAATGGAAGCTATTACACAGATTCCTGCGCCAAGTCCTGAACTTGCAGGCAAGGTAATTGACGAAGTAGAAAAAGGCTATAAAATTGGAGCGCAAGTGGTACGCTACGCGAAAGTAGTCGTGGGTAAAGAAGCATAAAATGGCAAAAAGAGATTATTACGACATACTAGGCGTTTCAAAGGGTTCCAGCCAAGATGAAATCAAAAAAGCGTATCGCAAGGTTGCATTAAAACATCACCCCGATCGCAACCCGGATAACCAAGAGGCTGAAGACAAATTCAAAGAAGCCGCGGAAGCCTATGATGTGCTCGGCAACGATGAAAAGCGTCGTAAGTACGATCAGTTTGGACACCAAGCTTTCGGTGCAGGAGCCGGCGGTGGCGGATTTGGAGGCAACATGAACGACATCTTTGACATGTTTGGTGACATCTTCGGAGGTGGCGGTAATGGCGGCGGAGGCGGCTTCGGTGGATTTGGAGGATTTGGCGGTGGCGGTCAGCGCAGACAGGCTAAAGGATCTAACCTACGAGTTAAGGTAAAAATGACGCTTGAAGAGATTGCTGAAGGCGTCGAAAAGAAAATGAAGATTCGTCGGGCAAAAATAGCAGAAGGCGTAACGTTTAAAACGTGTAGTACATGTAACGGTGCTGGACAAGTACAGCAAGTGACCAACACAATATTAGGG
>JAKMEB010000012.1 GCA_022426185.1 Schleiferiaceae bacterium | reverse complement strand
CCTTCGCCCAATTTTCATCATGGCTGATCCTTACAATTTTGATTGCTTTGGATTTTCGCGCTACGGGAACACTAAGTTTTTGCATGCCATTAGGACCAGCAATATGCATCCGCGATCTGTAGGATTGTTTTTGAAAATGCTCATGTGCTTCTAGTACCACACCATTGCCTTGAACCGCACGAGCCATCCATTCAATAGGGGGGAAATAGGCAGTACTTAGCAGCGAACCCATTAGGCCGCTTTACGCTTCCTACGTACCACAATTACGATCTGGTACAGTACTACAAAGACGATAAAATGCAAGAAATAACTAGTGCGCTCTCCATTCGCATTGACTAGGGTAAAAACTCGGTCGGTACGAATTTTCGAAAGTCCTTCACCATGCTTATCATAACTCATCCAAATAAAAACAGGTTTTCCTACAATATGATCTGAAGGTACATAGCCCCATTTTCGACTGTCTAATGAATTGTGTCTATTATCACCCATCATCCAGTAATAATCTTTTTCAAACGTATAGTTAGTCACCTCATTACCATCTATATAGACCTTTCTGTCTTTAGTGATTTTCAGATCGTGTCCTTCGTACTCCGCAATGATTCTCCTGTAGCTGTGAAGGTTCTTTTCCGTTAATGCAATTGTCGCTCCAGCTTGTGGAATGTAGATCGGCCCAAAGTTGTCCCAAGTATCATTGTAAGGACGTTCGCCATGACCAGTATCCGGATTTGGAAAGAGAATTTCTTCGCCTTGACCTTCCTGAATTTGCAATAATCCTGCAGGCAATGTGCTGTCGGCAGCTGTTCCTGGTCGTTCCGCGCTGATTGGCCAAATAGCTTTAACAGAGGGTAGGGATGTTATAGCATCAATATGGCGCTCCTGAAGAAACATGATGTATTCATTCTGACTACGTTGATAAACGTCTTGATCTGTAGGGTACTTTCTTTGCTCTTCAGAGGTCAAATAGTTGATATCGTACTTTTTTTTGAGCCAATCTTTATTGAAGCTGGTCCCATCAGTTTTAATATAGTACAGAAATTGGGGATAGCTGTTATCAGGAAATTTGAAGGCAGTACCGTTCAAAAAAACCATTCTATCAACAATACTCAATGTATCACCGGGAGTACCCACACATCGTTTCACATAGTTCTCTTTCTTATCTACTGGCATTGCGTCCATGGGATAATTAAAGACTACTGGATCGCCTGCTTCAATAGCTTCTAAAGCCGGCAATCGCAGATAGGGAATCTGCGGCCAACTTACATAAGAAGGTACACCTAGAAATGGAATACGATTATGAACTAACGGCAGACTAAGTTGAGTCATAGGTACTCGAATACCGTAATGCATTTTAGATACAAACAAGAAATCACCTACCATTAGGCTTTTCTCCATGGAACTTGTGGGTATGGTATAGGCCTCAAAGGTGGTGGAACGTATAACTGTCGCGACAACGATTGCGAAGAAGATACTATTTACACCTTCGCCTAAATTCTTCTTTATATAGGCGTCGTCTCGACCCCAATATTTTAGTTTTTCCTTGTAGTTCAAATAGCCTAAATAGAGTCCCAAACTCCCCATTACGGCTGCTGTTTGCCAGGTTTTACGGAATTTAAACACATGTAGTAGTTCGTACACCATAATGATGCCCATAATCACACCCACAACAGGGATGCAGTAAAGCAACACCCAATACCAGGGACGATCCGCAATTTTCACCAAGACGTAGGTATTGTAAACTGGTATAAACGCTTCCCAAGCCTTGCGATCTGCGGCAACGTAAAACTTCCAAGAAATGGCGCCGAACCACAGCGCTTGTACTAAGGTGAAAATGATGAATTCCATTCGGGGAAACTACTTTATTATTCGCTATCGAAAAGTTAGTGTATTGTGAAAATTATAGACCTAAAACATCTTTCATACTGAATGGCCCTTTCTTTCCAGGTATCCATTCTGCAGCGATGACCGCTCCTAAAGCGAAGCCGTCTCTGCTGTGTGCTTCATGCTTCAAAGCGATTTGGTCAATGCGGCTGTTGTATGAAACGATATGCGTCCCATAATAAGGATCTTCGCGTTCTGAACTTATCAGTAACCCTTGTACCTTTGAATCCATAGTCCAGCGGTCTAAAGCAGGGTAGGCATTCAAAATACCCTCCGCTACAGTTATGGCTGTTCCAGACGGTTCGTCCTTTTTACCAGTGTGATGAATCTCATGAATTCTTGGCTCATATTCATCGTATCCATTCATGATACTTGCCAATTTTTCATTGAATGCAAAGAATAGATTTACACCAAGCGAGAAGTTTGAGGCATAAATAAAACCGACACCTTTTGATTTTGCAACAGCATCAACATGAGCTTTGTCGTTTAACCAGCCTGTAGTGCCGCTGACAACGGGAATTCCCGCAGTTAATAGCTCAGTAATATTGGATGCAGCTGCATTGGGTTGGGTAAACTCAATAGCAACATCGGCCACTTTTAAGTGCTCTAAAAGGAGGTCTCCACCATTATGTACATAGACTATTTCATGGCCTCGCTGCTCCGCTATGCGCTCAATGGCTTTACCCATTCTACCGTATCCTATGAGGGCTATTTTCATTTACAATGCCAAAACTAAAGTGAAGCCAGGCGCCAATTCCGTGGGCCTATCAGCGAAATTATTCGTATTCAAAGCGGGGCGAAGCGACAGGTCGTCACTCACGTCAAAGTCATATAAATGGGCATCTATATTCGCATCTAGAATATTCAATAGATAGACACCTAAAAGGCCGAACAGTGTGTATTCTCGCTGCGTTCTTAAAGCTTCCATATACCCCATAGCTTCTTGGGCTACGCCATTTACAGTATTTTGATAAAACGGAGCAGGCAACGTGGTAAACAATTCTGGCGCAATAGTCTCTAATTCCGAGCGCGTTTGTAAAGTTGGTTCGTCAATGATGAGTTGAAGAACGGACTCATAACTTTTAAAGTCTTGAGTCAAGTCGATGTAGTAATAAGTGACTGCGCCCAGTCCACCCCAAACCAATGGAGCTTTCCAATATTTCTTATTATAAATCTGTCCAGCTCCTGGAATCAATGCTAGGGTAGTGGCCAATTTTATATTGTGTGCGGCTACTTCACTATGGCTATGAACCAAAGTGTCCTGTGCCTGTGCTTTCAAGCCAATAGAGCAGGAGATGAACAACGCTATGAGCGCTGTTCTAATCATTGAGCTTAGAGATGATGCGCTGAAGATCGCCGTCTGAAGCGAATGAAATTTGAATTTTACCCTTGCCTTTTCCGCTGAGTTGAATAGCAACCGGTGCTTCGAAATACCCACCAAGCTGTGCTTCCAAATCGACCACTCCTTTTTGTTTGGGATCTGTAGGTTTTGATTTGGGTTGCTTGACTTCTTTGGCAAAAGCCTCAGTTTGACGGACGCTAAGTCCGTTCTTAAGAATGCGCTTGTACAATTCTATTTGCTCATTCTCGCCTGGCAAATTAAGTAAGGCGCGTGCATGACCCATTGTAAAAAGCACTGTGGACGCACCGTCGGCATTTTCATCGTGACTTTCGTTTCGATTTAAATCTCGAAGTTCAGCCTGTATGATTGCAGGTAATTTTAAAAGGCGTAAGAAGTTGGTAATTGTGGAACGACCCTTGCCCAGTCTTCCAGCAACTTCTTCTTGAGTTAGCCCTAATTCATCCATCATCCGTTTACAGGAATAAGCCATTTCGATGGGATCCAGGTCTTCCCTTTGTAAATTCTCTACAATGGCCAACTCCAACATATGACGGTCGTCAGCCAATCTTACATAGGCTGGTATTTCTTTTAGACCTGCTATTTGAGATGCTCTAAATCTGCGTTCGCCACTAATAAGTTCGAACTGCATGCCATTTTTACGGACCGTGATGGGTTGGATGATCCCAACTTCGCTAATGCTTTGTGCAAGTTCAACCAAGGCATCATTATCAAAATTTGAGCGCGGTTGAAAAGGATTTGTACTAATACTGCTCAGCGGAATCATTGCCACAGATCCGACGAGCTTCTCAGCCCCTTGATCTGTAACCTTATTCACCTTTGCAGCCTCATCACCTAAGATGGCAGACAAACCTTTACCCATTGCTCTTTTTGCCATATTCTAGCTTGCTTTTGCTATTAACTCTTGTGCTAAAGTAAGATAATTCTCTGCGCCCTTACTCCCTGCATCGTATGCAATGATGTTCTCACCATGGCTTGGGGCCTCGCTGAGCTTTACATTTCTATGAATCACGGTTTCAAAGACTAATCCTTCAAAGTGACTACGTACTTCGTCCGCAACTTGATTTGATAATCGCAATCTACCGTCAAACATCGTGAGCAATAATCCTTCTACGTCAAGATCTTCATTATGCAATTCTTGAACTTTTTTGATCGTATTCAGTAGCTTGCCTAAGCCTTCTAACGCATAATATTCGCATTGAATAGGTACCAATACCGCATCTGCAGCTGTAAGCGCATTCAAGGTAATTAAGCCTAGTGATGGAGCACAATCTATGATGATGTAGTCAAAGTTATTGCGGATGTTTTCCAATGCTTTTGCTAAGAAAAATTCGCGCTTCGGTTGATCAATGATTTCCAATTCAACAGCGACGAGATCCAGGTGCGCCGGAATTATAGAAACACCAGGAGTGCCTGTGGTTTGGATCAATGCTTCAGCGTTTTTAGCACCTTCGATGAGTTCGTAAGTTCCTTCACCGGCTTCTTCCGGTTGCAAGCCTAAGCCGCTTGTGGCATTTGCTTGAGGATCTGCATCTATCAATAAAACACGTTTTTCCAATGCGCCTAATGCAGCGCTGAGATTTACTGCGGTGGTAGTTTTTCCCACACCGCCTTTTTGATTCGCAATGGCTATTATTCTTGACATACTTGATGCGTTACATTGTACTCCCAAATGTAAGCGAACCCACTGCGAAATGCTAAAAAAGTAATGAACAGATTGTTCTTAATTTCCCTCTAGTGCCGAGTCTAATTGTAAAGCTACTAATTCTGCATAGTGACCGCCCGCTTGCTCTAGTTCTGCAGCGGTACCGTGTTCTATGACCCGACCTTCTTCCAGACAGATAATTTGATCACAGTGCTTCACAGACGAAATTCGGTGTGCAATGATTAATGAAGAAACTTCTTGAGTGGCCGCTTTAATATTGTTTAAAATGATTTCCTCGGTCTCGGTATCCACCGCACTCAGGCAATCGTCAAAAACCATGATTTCAGGTTTCTTGATTAAGGCTCGCGCAATACTTACTCGTTGCTTTTGACCGCCTGAAAGCGTCACACCACGCTCACCTACAGCAGTGTCGTAACTCTTCGGGAATTCTATAATGTTATTGTGCACTCCTGCCGCTTTGGCGGCAGTTATAATCTCTGGCAAGTCTGCGGCGTCCATTCCAAAGGCAATATTGTTCGCAATAGTATCACTAAATAGAAAGGCTTCCTGCGGCACCCATCCAAGATGTGCTTTTAGTGCGGGCAGATTCCACTCTTTTAAATCCACGCCGTCAATAAAAATAGAACCCGATGTAGGGTCGTATTGACGTACGATTAGCGCTGCTAGAGTACTCTTACCAGCCCCCGTCTTACCTAAGACTCCCAAACTCTCGCCCGCTAAGAGCTCAAAGCTGACCTCATTTAGAGCTTGAACGCCGCTGTTGGGATAAGTAAAGGATACACTCTCAAATTTAATGTGTCCTTTAAATTCCGCCGGGCTGTATTTGCCGCCCGTAAAGTCTGGGGCTTCGTTTAAGAACTCATCCAGGCGTTCCATAGATGCGGAAGCACTTTGTACTAAAGAAGTGACCCAGCCAATCGATGCTATGGGCCATGTCAATAAATTCACATAGTAAATGAATTCGGTGATGTTTCCTGCACTGACTTTTCCGGCCATGTATAAGGTGCCACCAACATATATCGTGATTAACGTACTCAGCCCAACCATGAAAATCATCAACGGTTGGAATACCGCATTTACACGGAATAATTTTTCATTCACACTTCTGTATTCCAACGCTTCTTCTTTAAACTTCTGAACGAACCAAGGCGTTTTATGATATGATTTAATGACTCGTGTCCCTGAGAACGATTCTTGTGCGAACGTACTGAGATTAGACAATTGCGATTGCACAGCATGCGATCGACTCTGAATCAGATTGGCCACCTTGTAAATTAAGAAGGCCAAAAAGGGAAGGGGAACAAGGGTTAGTAAGGTCAATTTTGGACTCACACTAATCATTATCGAAATGACTAAAATAATGGTGAATCCGGTGTTCAGCGCATACATTATCGCGGGTCCTACATACATGCGCACTTTTCCAACATCTTCTGAAATTCGATTCATCAAATCTCCAGTATTGTTTTTCTTGAAAAAACGCTGAGTTAACCGCTGGTAGTGATCAAAAACAACATTCTTCAGATCAAATTCAATATGACGGGACATCACAATGATGGTCTGACGCATGAAATACATGAATATTCCTTGCAAAACGGCCGATGCGATGATATACATACCGTAACGAATCAATTCCCAGCGTACAGTTTCGTCTCGTACAGCACCACTTCTATAGTCTTCGATCACGCGAGCTATGGTGTCAAAACTGTTGCGAATCATTAGAGCAGGGAACAGCTTGAAAATAACCGATATGATTACGAATACACTTCCCGTAACTAGGAGCCCTTTATGCTTAAGGAAATAAGGATTGAGTTTTTTTAATGCATTCATAGGTGGAAGAGCGTCGGTACCGCTGTATATTTGTCGCAGCTAAAAAGTCCTTTGCATGCGGTTTGTCAAAAATAACACCTCTTTATCGAATTCGGTTCGCGAAAAGAAACATCCGCATACAATCTTATACTATATATGATAACTAGACGTCACATCAGAATTAAGGTGATGCACCATCTCTATGCCCAATCTACGGATCTAGATATGGGTGCAGCCGTGCTTTTACGCAACCTAAACAAATCTCTCGATGAAGTTCACGACTTGTTCGCTTGGGACATAAGTGCATTTTTAAGATTGCATAAAGAGGCTAAAGCACATTATGAGCGCATTGAACAACGCACCTCACCAGATCAAGCCGTTTTAGATCGTATTGCACGGTTTACAAGCATCTCTTTTTTCGAGAAATGTGCACAGAATAGTGCACTTACAGCATTGATTGAAGGTTCTCACGTGAATTGGGCCGATTATTCTCATCATTTTCGAAACCTCTGGGAGTCCATTTATGCCTCAGAGCGTTTTGAGGAGTTTATTTCTCAGAAGCCTACGCATGCTGGTGAGAAAAGATTCCTCAGAGAAATGTACCAGCAGCATATTGCAGAGAATGAATTCATTCACGATCTCTATGAAGACCAACACGCGCAATGGAGTGATGACTTAGATGCAGCTCAGATGATGACTGCTAAAGTGATTTCAAGTTGGAAAGAGGAGGATAAACCACTCATTATACCCAAGCTATTTAAGGATGAAAGCGATGCGGCCTTTGGTCCGTTTCTCGTTCGTAAGTACTTTGAATTCAATGATGATAGCATTCGTCGAATTGAAGAAAAAAGCAAAAACTGGGAAAGCGATCGAATTGCTAAAATGGATGTGTTAGTCATGAAATTATGTATCGCAGAATGGCGTGGATTTGAAGAGATTCCAGTAAAGGTGAGCCTAAATGAATACTTAGATTTATCAAAAGAATACAGTACGCCAAAAAGTTCTTCGTTCATCAATGGCGTACTTGATAAAATCGTTACTAATTTGCGTGAGGAAGGCTTGATGAATAAAGTCGGCCGAGGAATGATTGAATAATAAAATAATAAACATGAAAAAAATAGTACTCTTAGTATCCGTATTGTTTTTTGCCACTGCGTGTAATGACGCAAGCAGTAGAATTGAATCGTCAAACGATATTTCCTCCGAAGAGGCAATGATGGAAGCATTACCAACTATTGCTTTCGAGTCGGACTTTCATGACTTTGGTGAAATTCAAGAAGGTATTGTAGCCGAACATACGTTCACCTTTAAAAATGAAGGGGAGGGACCATTAATTATTTCAAATGCGCAAGGTTCTTGCGGGTGTACAGTTCCTGATTGGCCGCGTAATCCTATTGCACCAGGAGAGACTGGAGTAATTAAAGTAAGTTTTAACAGTAAGGGACGGGCTGGTCGTCAAGACAAACGTGTCACTTTAACTACAAATGCTGTACCTCAAACCAAGGTATTGAACATTACATCAACCGTATTATCTAGCGAAAACAAATGATGAATTTATTCTTACAATCAGCAGCAAGCGGTGGCGTTTTTAGCCTCATGCCATTTATCATGATCCTTGGGGTCATGTACCTATTCTTTTTCCGTCCACAAATGAAGAAGCAGAAGGAAGAGAAAGTATTTAGAACCGAAGTCAAAAAAGGGAGTCGCGTAGTAACTACAAGTGGTATTCACGGTAAAATCCTTGAAGTGGCCGACAACTACATTATTTTGGAATCGGAAAACAGCAGGTTGAAATTAGAAAAAAGTGCCATAAGCAAAGAGCTTAGCGCACAGTATTCAACTGCAGAGAAGTAATTTAGAAACCGGCAGAGGCCGGTTTTTTTATGCGTAAACTAATCCGTCATATCCGTTTTGAAGCATTACTATTTTTAGTATTCGCAGCATTGATTTGGTTCGTTATGACGGTTTCCGCTACAACGATTGAGCGGAAGTATACTATGAATTTCACAGCCGATGCATCTGTGGTGGATGCATTCTGGATGCAAGACAGCGCCCTAACTACTCCAGTTACGGTTCGTTCAAAAGGACTGAGCGCTCTATTTATGCGTCAGTTTAATGGCGCTGAAATATCTTTTTCTGCCAGCAATTCCATTCGAGCTAATTCAGCTGGACTATTCATCTTGCCGGGTGACTTAGATCGAATACTTATGGAGCGATTTGGCACAGACTATGATTTTAGATTTTCATCACAGACAGATACATTTTACTTTCCAACCTTGGCATTAATTACTAAGAGTCTACCGCTTACTTTAGAAGGGCAAAGTTTTCAGCTTCCTGAAGATTATAGGTGGATTTCACCTCCAACCATTGTGCCGTCGGAAGTTCTAATTACAGGTCCAGAATGGGCCATTCCTTCAGGTTCATTGGCACTAGATTTACCTCAGATAGATTGGAAAGGCCGCAAAAGAGAAAGTATTGAACTCCCCGAAGTAGGGATTCAACTCATACAATCCGTGAATAAGGCAGTGGTTACTGCGCATTCTGACTTGTGGGTAGAAGATCGGTTTACTACGCAGGTGAAATGGGAGGGACGCTCGCATCAAATAGAAGTTTGGTTAAGCGGGCCATTTACCCTTTTAAAACCCGAAGAATGGGGAGATTATGTTAGTATCGCACTGCATGCGGTAGAGGGGGGAGTTGGATTAGATGTAGACTCCGAAACCCCGTTGATAACGATCTTGTCATACAGCCCCAAGATTTTGGTACATTCACAAGAATGAAAAAGATTGTTTGTTTAACTGGTGGTATGGGGTCTGGGAAGAGTACCGTTGCGCAATTGCTTGTCAAAGAAGGCTTTTCAGTTTATAATAGTGATGCTAGGGCGAAATGGCTCATGATACAACCACCTTTAAGGCAGCTGATTGAGGAGATTTTTGGCCCTTCATCTTATACAAACGATGGTAACTTAAATCGACCATTTCTTTCCAATCAGATTTTTACTCAGCCAGAGAAAAAAACTGCCCTTGAGGATGTTGTGCATCCTGCAGTTCGGTCAGACTTTGAAGATTGGCTGGCTACCGCTAAAGGCGGCGTTGTTTTTAAAGAAAGTGCACTTACGTTGGAATTAGAAGATACCAATTGTCATACCGTACTTATGGTAGAATGCCCAGAAAACATACGCATTGAGCGTATTAGACGACGCAATCCGTCCTGGTCTTTAGCGGACATTAAGGCGCGTCTAGCGAATCAATTTACAGATGAGCAACGCCGAGAAAGTGGGGCCGTTTCTGTGGATAATTCTGGTACACTAGAATCGCTGAAAACTTCTTTAGATCAAGCTTTGACTAAATGCATTTGAACTAATCCGTTTGTATAGGTTTTAGTGGCAGTATTTTTCCAATTGGCCATGCTGGTATTGGCCCTAAATAATGGAATTCCTTCGCCAAGCGTTGTCGGTATATAGGTCAGAATCATTTCGTCAATAAGCCCTTCATTATGGAGTTTGGCATTGGTCGCACCACCGCCTACAATCCACACCTTTTCAAATTTAGATTTTAGGCTTTTCAATGCGACAGCAGCCGACTCATTACTCACTGTAATATTCTCTGAAACTCCTTTTGCAAGAGACTTTTCAGTGCTTACTATTAAAGAAGGTTTATCTGGATATGGGTAAGATCCTTCGAACGACTTGATTTTTTCAAAGGTATTGTGTCCCATCAGTACTGCATCTATACTCTCATAGAACGCATTGTATCCATAGTCTTCACTTGGAAGACGAAACAATGGATGATCTAGAAAATCAATTCCACCGTTGGCGTCCGCTATATAACCATCGAGAGTGACTGCAGTGTATAGAATGGCTTTTGGCATAGTGGGTTTATTTATTGGTCTACCATTCTATAGCAAATCGTTTGCCAAATTTGCTAAAGCAGAACGTTCCCCTTTCTCCAAAGTGATGTGTGCATACATATCGTGTCCTTTTACGCGATCGACGAGATAGCTTAACCCGTTACTTTGCTCATCGAGATAGGGAGAATCAATCTGTTTGACATCGCCTGTAAAAATGAACTTCGCGCCATCACCGGCTCGTGTAATTATCGTTTTTACCTCGTGTGGAGTGAGGTTTTGACTTTCATCAACAATAAAAATGATATTTGCAAGCGATCTACCACGTATATAAGCAAGCGGGGTGATCACAATTTTTTCTTTTTCAACCATCTCATCCAATTGCTTGTACTCCTTATCGCGATCGCTGAACGTGTTTTTGATCAATTTAAGATTATCCCATAACGGCTGCATATAGGGGTTAATTTTCTCTTTAGCATCACCAGGAAGGTACCCTAGATCTTTGTTTGATAAAGGAACAATAGGTCGTGCAAGATAAACCTGCTTAAAATCACGACGCTGTTCCAAGGATGCGGCCAAGGCAATAAGCGTTTTCCCGGTCCCAGCGACTCCGGTAAGGCTCACTAATTTAATATCAGGATTAAGCACAGCATGAATCGCAAAAGCTTGCTCTGCATTTCTAGGTTTAATCCCGTATACGCTGCGTTTCTCCACATGGTCTAAGGTTTGGTTTGCAACATTATAAAAGGCCAATCCGCTGCTGTTACCACTCTTTAAAATATAAAAAGAGTTAGGAAATGGGGTGAATTGGGGATTTTCCTCAAGAACAACGTCAATATCCAGAGACTTCCTTTCATACAATGTCCCCAGCGTTGTCGCACTAAAATTTTCGACAGTAGCTTTTCCGCGGAACAAGGAATCTACATCCTTTATTTTACCCGTCAAGTAATCCTCTGAAGCGAGATCGAGTGCTTTTGCTTTTAATCGGAGATTAATATCCTTTGAAACCAAAATTGTTTTTCGATCTGGAGCATCTTCTCGAATATTTAGTGCAGCATTAATGATTTTGTGATCCATCTTGCGACCTAGGATACGCTCTGCATCGACCCCATTTCTACTCGTATCCATGATGACCTTAATAGCTCCCGTATTTTCACCATTAAGGGGAATCCAATTGGTAAAATCTTTACCCTCGGTTATCTTATCGAGGGTTCTAATAAATTCGCGTGCCTCGTAATTCTTAGAATCGTGGCCTTTTTTGAATTCATCCAATTCCTCTAGGACGGATATAGGTAAAACCACATCATGCTCATCAAAACAATGGATGGCATTGTGATCATAAAGAATTACCGAAGTATCAAGTACAAAGATTTTACGTGGTTTTTGTGCTTTTATTTTGGCAGCCATAGAGATTACAGAGATTTATTTCTCTTAAATTACTCTTTACCACCAGCATAATTGTAGCTCGATGATAAACCTTGACCGAAGTTTTTAACGAATTACTGTTGATATCCTTATCTGGACTTTAGGGCAACAAAAAGAGCGGCTGTATCGCCGCTCTTTATAATTCTTATCAATTCGAATTGGAAATTAATTTGCCTTCGAATGTATGCGCGGTCCGGCTGCGATTACCTCTTCACTTGCTTGATCTGCAAATGCTTTAAAATTGGCAATAAACTTATGCGCTAAAACCAACGCGGTTTCTTCATACGCCTCTTTGGACTCCCATGTCGAAATAGGATTTAATAATTCAGTTGGAACATCGGGAACAGCAGCAGGCATGGCTAATCCGAACAATGGATGTTGGGTGTAACTCACATCGTCTAGAAGATTGTTCATGGCTGCAGTAATCATCGCTCGTGTATAGCCCAATTTCATTCGTTCGCCTACGCCATAAGATCCTCCGGACCAGCCGGTATTGATTAACCATACATTAGTATTTGCGGCTTTCATTTTTAGTGCCAGCATGTCGGCATATACAGTTGGGTGTAAAGGCATAAAAGGGGCGCCAAAGCAAGCGGAGAATACAGCTTTAGGTTCGGTAACACCTTCTTCAGTGCCCGCTACTTTAGCGGTGTACCCGCTAATAAAATGGTACGCCGCTTGCGCTGGGGTAAGTTTAGAAATAGGAGGCAGTACACCATAAGCATCCGCGGTCAAGAAGAATATATTCTTTGGATTAGACGCTAAGGAACCTACTTGAATATTTTCAATGTGGTTAATAGGATAGCTTACACGCGTATTTTGGGTAATGGTAGTATCTGTGAAATCGACACTGCTGTCACTATTGAGAATGACATTTTCCAAGATGGCATGCGGTTTTATGGCATTAAAAATATCCGGTTCTCTTTCAGCACTGAGGTCAATGACTTTAGCATAGCAGCCTCCTTCAAAATTAAAGATGGTATCGTCGCTACACCATCCATGTTCATCATCACCAATGAGTTTACGCGTAGGATCTGCGCTGAGTGTGGTTTTTCCAGTGCCAGATAAGCCAAAGAAAATAGCGGTATCACCTTCTTTACCCACATTTGCAGAGCAATGCATGCTTAAAACATCTTTTTCAAAAGGAAGAATAAAGTTTAATGCACTGAAAATACCCTTCTTGATTTCTCCCGTATATCCGGTACCACCAATTAAAATGGTTTTATCTGTAAAATCTAGAATTGCAAAGTTTTCTTGGCGCGTTCCATCAAGGTCAGGATCCGCTAAAAACCCTGGGGCATTAATTATGGTCCAGTCGTGGTTGAATTCAACGAGTTCCTCTTTGGAGGGACGCAAGAACATATTATAGGCAAACTGATTTGACCAAGGATATTCATTAATAACGCGAATATTCATACGGAACTCTGGATGAGCACCCGCAAAGGCATCTCGAATGTACACATCTTTACCATCTAGATAGTGACATACTTTTTCTTTTAGCTGTTGAAATTTTACTTCATCAAAAGGTTTGTTGATGGGACCCCACCAAACTGCATCACGTGTTAAATCGTCTTTAACGATGAAGCGATCCTCAGGAGAACGTCCTGTAAATTTCCCTGTATTGAGTGCAATGGCTCCGTGGGAGGTACGTACGGCCATTTTTTTCGATAAACTATGAAACTCTAAAGTATCCGGGTCAAGGTTACTATAAAGTGTCTTAGGACCTATGCCCAATGAGCTTAGGTGATTGTGGTGGTTCATAACTGTAAGTGGTTGGTTCTGTAATAGGTCCTACAAAAGTAGAAATGCAATTGAATTGAGCTACTTTAATTGCTGTAAATTATCTTACCACATCAGTTTTGAAACCTTAATAATTTGATTTAAAGTCGATTAGAGAAAGCGATGCCGACCCAACCTGCGACAAAGGCGAGACCGCCAATTGGAGTAATGGGTCCAAGAAAACTAAGATTCGCACCCCACAGTTCGTCTGTAGCTAGCAAATAAATACTAAAGCTAAACAGCACAATTCCAGCGCACCAGCTGTACCGTGCCCAATTAGGTATACTGCTTTTAAGGGATGTGAATAGCGCGACTGAATGAACCAATTGATACAACACTCCTGTTCTGAAAGAACTCAAGGCGGTCGCATCCAAATACGGTGCTAGGGTGTGAGCCCCTAAAGCTCCAAGTAAAACGGCACTTGCTCCAAAAAATGCAACCAAGTTTTTCATAGATCAAAAATAAGCGCTTTAATGAAACTTAGTACTGTTATTATTATAACCATTAGATAACTATTGTTAATTTTAAAACAACTTCAAATAGATCAGATGACAAAGAAAATCTTACTTATTGGTGCTGGATTAAGCACGCAGAGTTTGGTCCCTTACCTAAAATCTAAACTGCACGAGTACGATTGGCATTTGAGCGTATTGGATAGAGATTTTGCTACCGCTGAGCGTAGATTAGGAACATCTGACGAGCGCTGCAGGGCAGACTCGTTGGATATTACAGATTCCACAGCATTAGATGCCGCACTCGAGGATGCTCATCTCGTGATATCAATGGTTCCTGCTCATATGCATTTGAATATTGCTAAAGGCTGTTTAAAGCATAAGGCACATTTAGTAACTGCTAGTTATTTGACCCCTGAAATGCGATCCTTAGACGCTGAGGCTCGCGCCAATGGCTTAGTATTCTTAAACGAATGCGGTCTCGACCCAGGCATCGATCATATGAGTGCAGCGAAGTTACTAGATGGTATTCGAGGCGATGGTGGCGAAATTGTTCTTTTTGAAAGTTTTACGGGAGGCTTGTTAAGTCCAGATTCTGAAGGCGATAATCCTTGGCGCTACAAATTTACATGGAACCCAAGAAACGTTGTACTCGCAGGGCAAGGTGGAGCGGTCAAATTCATTCAGGAAGGAAAATACAAATACATACCTCCTCACATGATTTTTCGCCGGACTGAATTCATGAATGTTGAAGGTTATGGACGGTTTGAAGGCCTCGCAAATAGAGACAGTTTAAAATACCGCAGCACCTATGGACTTGAAGATGTTGCTACTTTGTATCGAGGTACACTGCGACGTCCAGGTTTTGCAAGGGCATGGGATAGCTTTGTAAAGCTTGGAATGACGGATGATTCATACACTATTAAGAATACTGATGCTTTGTCCTTCAGAGATTATACAAATCTATTCTTAGCCTACAACCCACACGATTCTGTAGAACTCAAACTGAAATATTATTTAGGCATTCCTCAAGATTCTGAGATCTTCACAAAACTCCGGTGGGCCGGGTTATTTTCAGATCAAAGATTTCCATTTTCCTCTGGAACACCAGCGGAGTGTTTGGAATATGTACTAAAGCAAGTATGGACATTAGATGCAGACGATCGAGATTTGATCGTTATGTTTCATAAAATCGGTTGGAGAAAAGGAAATCAATGGGGTATGATTGAAAGTTCTATGGGCGTAGAAGGAAAGAACGCTCGTCAAACAGCCATGGCTTCAACAGTGGGTTTGCCACTAGGTATTGCAACAAAACTAATCCTTACTGGTGGTGCTATTGATCTTGGTGTGCAAATGCCTATAACGTCGCAATGGTATAACCCCATTTTGAATGAATTAGCGAACGATTTTGGCGTGACTTTTCACGAAAAAGAAGTCCCTTATACGGGCTATTAAAGGCTCGCATAAAAAGGACTCAAAATCTCCTTTGCTTCAGTCGTATAGGACTGATCATCGGCGTATATAGTAATAGTTTTATGATGCGCTTCACCAGAATGAATCTTGCTTAAACCGAAAATGCATCGGTTCGCCTCTCGATTTTCTTTTGGCCTGATGTGAATGACTTCAGAGAGAAATAGACCTTCATCTAATGCGGCATCAAGAAATCTATCCTTTCTATCGCAGGGCAGAATAGCCCAAAAACTTCCATTCGGTTTTAGCAGCCCAGAAACACTCATGACTAAGCTTTTAAAATCTAATGTCAATGCGTGGCGTGCAGCTGCAATGCCCTGATCACTTTTAGTAGGTCCATCCTCAAAATAGGGTGGGTTTGAGACGATGATATCATAGTAGGTGTTCATCTCAAATTCTTGAATAGGCTGATGATAACAAACCATTCGAGAATGATATGGACTGATTCTGAAATTATCCATTGCCTGTTTTGCACTAGGGCCATGAATTTCAATGCCATCGACGAAGGCTTTGGGAAAACGTTGAGCAAGCTGTAGTGCAATTACGCCGCTGCCTGTTCCTATATCCAGTACATTCTGAACACCAACAGCAGGTGTATTAGAGGCAGCTAAAGCACCCAGTAGACAACCGTCTGTGTTCACGCGCATAGCGCACTGATCGTGCGCTACTTCAAACTCCTTCATTCTAAAAGGCTTGGTATAATTCATATGCCTTAGTTAAAAGTAAAAATCTGGTGACGCAAGGTGATGAAATAGATAATAGTAACCAAGGCAAAAATGAAGTAAAAGAAATTAGCTTCGATAAGGGTATAGGAGAGTAGAAGAACAGTTGCAAATTGGACCACTACCCATTGCCAAATATGCATTTTCGTCAAGGTTCGAAGTTTATCTTCCAATTCTTCTTCGCTACTTATTTGCTGCAAACCCTTAGTCCAAATCCACTTTCCAAAAAACGCATTCAATCCTGCCGTTATTGGAGCAGCAGTATTCGTGAGTCGTTGGATATCAAAAGCAATAACGGCGTCCTCTTGTGTTACATAAAGCACTACTGAGGTTACGACTAATTGCAGTAGCAATAGCGAAGAATAGATCAAATGCAATGATCTAGGATCGTAAGGTAGTGGCTTCTTCATTTGATTTAAAGGTCTAATAAACCTTCGGGTAAATCAAAATAAATAGATTCTTTCTTGTGATCGATACGTTGAATGAACGGCTCCACTACGGGTACTAAATACTGTTTCTGCTCGGATTCGATCAGAAACAAATTTTGAGCCGACTGCTCGATAATTTCAATAATTTGACCAATCTCGTGACCACGGTTTAATGCCGTGTACCCTTGGATGGCTTTATCGTAAAAGTTCTTATCCTCCTCTTGCTCGGGCAGCATAGCCAGCGGGAGATAGGCTGCAGCATCAACTAATATTTTCGCCTGATTTGGATC
>JAKMEB010000156.1 GCA_022426185.1 Schleiferiaceae bacterium | reverse complement strand
CCTTGAAGGGTGTCCATTGTATGCAAGTAGAACAGCGCATCTTGTTCAACAGGTCCGCCATAATAGATTTTATCCTCGCCTGGCAGTTGATTCATAAAGTCTTGGGCAAGTAATGAAGAATTCTTATTTAGCGTGAATCCCAGCGAACCGTCTTCATCATGGGTGGTTATATAGACCACAGATTGCTCGAAAAAGCCATCACTGATAAGTGGCTTTGAAATTAAGAGTGTACCTTTTTGTGGCAGGTTTTTGTTTTGCATTACACTATTTTAGACGCATGGATTTACATAACATTCGCGAAGATTATAAGTTCGATTCGTTGCTTGAGTCGAATCTACTAAATAACCCTTTTGACCAATTTAAAAATTGGTTTGAGACCTATCAACATTTAGGGGTAAAAGATTCCAATGCGATGGCTATTGCGACGGTAGGTGATGATGGTATACCGCAAAATAGAATTGTATTGTTGAAGGAGGTACGTGAAGAAGGTTTTGTGTTCTACACAAATTATGCTTCAGATAAAGGAAGACAACTCATTTTGAATCCAAATATAAGTGCGCTCTTCTTTTGGAGAGAGCAGGAGCGTCAAGTTCGGATTACTGGCACAGTACGTAAGTTAGATGAACAGGACAACGAGAACTACTTTAAAACGCGTCCATACCTTAGTCAAATAGGAGCGGCGGCATCCAACCAAAGTGAAGCCATTAAGGATAGAAATGCGCTTGAAGCGAAGTTTCAAAAATTCCAGGAGCAACATCCAGAGGGTAGCACTGTTCCTAAGCCTGAATCTTGGGGAGGATTTCTCATTACTCCTAAATCCTTTGAATTTTGGCAGGGAAGATCAGGTAGGCTACACGATCGTATTATTTACACCTTAACTGATGGAGACTGGTGTACCAAACGTTTACAGCCTTAGGGTTATGGCAAAAAAAAATGCCTTCCAGAGGAAGGCATTTTGATAAGGTATAAGTCTTAAGATTAGAGCTTACCGTTTAGGTCAGCGCCAGCTTTAAACTTAGCTACTTTCTTAGCAGCAATTTTGATAACTGCACCAGTTTGAGGGTTACGACCATCACGAGCTGCACGCTCAGAAACAGAGAAAGAACCGAAACCTACTAAAGAGATACGGCCACCTGAAGCTAATGTAGAACCTACGTTACCAGTAAATGAGTCTAAAGCTGATTTTGCTTGTGCTTTAGAGATGCCAGCGTCAGCTGCCATTGCGTCGATCAATTGTGCTTTGTTCATTGCAATTAGTTTTAAATTATTAATGTTTTTAACGAATGCTTCTCAAATATAGCAGAAAATTGCTTGTATGCAAGTGTTTTCGGGCCTTCGGCTAATAAAAGTTAATAACTAGGCGTAATTATTCACAATGGCCAAAAATATGAGATTAAACACTTACTAAATGAGGGTGATTTCATCGGTTTGTAGACCGTTAGCAAAGTCTCTGCCTGACATTTGACGCTTTCCGTAGGGCTTAATCATAGTTATTTCTATGGTTCCTTTGGAATATTTAAGGAACAAACCGCCCTTTAATCGTACTAAAGTTGCAATTGTACTGGTTTCTCTTTGTTCAGTGAGGGCCGCATTTATGAATTTAAACTCTCCATAATATGCGCCCGGATAAGGACTTAATCCCTTAATCTGCTGTACTAACTGACTTGGAGATTTATTGAAGTCTAAACGACAATTGTCTTTATTCAACTTGGGTGCGTGGGTAGCAAGATCACTTTGTTGCACTTGCATTGTATGATTGTCCTTAAATATAGCTTGAGCAGTTTCAACCACTAATTGGGCACCTATGGGCATCATAGCGTCGTGAAGATCCCCTGCGGTCCATTCAGACCTAATGTCCAACTGAGATTGCTGGATGATAGAACCAGTATCAATATTCTTGTCTAAGAAAAAAGTAGTTACTCCTGTTAGTGATTCGCCATTTATAATGGCCCAATTAATAGGAGCAGCACCTCGATATGCTGGTAATAACGAACCATGTAAATTGAATGTGCCCAATGAAGGTATGCTCCAAACGGCTTCAGGTAACATTCTGAAAGCTACAACAACAAATAAATCGGCATTGAATGAGGCCAGTTCGGCTAGAAATGATGGATCTTTTAGTGATTCTGGTTGAAGGACTGGAATACCATGATGAAGTGCAGCTTGCTTTACTGCACTTTCATTGAGTTTTCTGCCTCGGCCTGCGGGCTTATCCGCCACAGTTACTACGGCAACAACCGAAATCTTGGCTTCTATAAGTGCGTCGAGAGGGGCAACCGCGAATTCTGGCGTGCCCATATATATTACTTTTTTAAACAAATCTTCTGAGTTCATCTGCAGAGCAATTTAAATCAAACCAAATATCGTCTATTGTATTCCCCTTAGAAAGCAATCGTCTCACCTCTTGTTCATCTGGATAATGGTTGTGTAAGCAGCTGCTGCATTTACCACAAGGTTCTCCCTGCTTTTGGCCAAAGTACTTCGATAAATCCGTAAAAATACATTCCTCACTTTTCAATAGTGCCATCATCGCATTAGCGCGTTCAACTTTGCTTTGAAGCCAACTGTCTAAAAAGGCTTTAGGAAAATGAAGATGCTTCTTATCCGGCCTTGGATCTATTAAAGTGATGGCACTACCGGTAGATTCTGGAATGTAACGAACAAGCCCTTTCTCTTGCAATACCGCAAGTTTGCTTTCGAACTCTTCGAGGGTTAACATAGCAAGCGCAGCACATTTCTTTAGATGAATTCTGACTGGTTGATATGTTCCATTAGGATAGAGGCGTAACAATTGAACCAACAGGTCTTCATCTTGCTGGGGTAATTTTGACCATTCTAGAGGTTTGGTTACAAATTGCAACGACGGCCAAATCTGGCTGCTTTCTTGAAATTGCATATAGCCTCTTTGTTGAAGTAATTTTATATAAGCCAAAGCAACAGGAACACTTAAGCCAAAATCGCTTGCCAAAGCTACAATACTGAAAGGATAGGAGTTGCCGGCTCCAGTACCCACAGCAATTTGAAATCGACTGCAAAAACGGTGATAGAATTGTAGGGCGCTCATAGGATCGGGTAAATCTGTGATTCCCTTTTGCAATCGTGCAAGATCCTGTTGATGGAAAAGCAGGTAAGCTGAAGCTTCTTGTCCACCGCGACCACCTCTTCCCACTTCTTGGTAATAACCTTCTAAAGTATCTGGTACATCCCAATGTATCACCCAGTTTACGTCGCTTTTATCGATTCCCATACCAAATGCTGTCGTGCTCACTATAATTTGCAGTTCATTTGTAAGCCATGCTTGCTGACGTTGTTCTTTGTCTTCGGGCAACAACCCGGCATGATAAAAGGCAGCAGAAAAGCCTTCTTTTTGAAGCAGACCAGCTAACGATTCACAACTACGTCTAGTTTTTGCATAGACTATTCCAGTTCCTTCTAATTGCTCTAAAAGTCGGAACAACTGGCGCTCCTTATTGGGTGTAAATTTAATATGTAGGTGAAGATTGTCTCGACGGATAGAATCCTCAAAGACCTGTGCATCGGGAAGAAGTAGCGCTTCTTTTAAGTCTTTTTTGACACGAGGGGTAGCAGATGCAGTTAAAGCCAATACCGGGACGTCAGGCTTTAAATCCCGCAGTATGGTAACATTCAAGTAGGAGGGTCGAAAGTCGAATCCCCATTGCGATATACAGTGTGCTTCATCAATAGCGATTAAGCCAATATCCGCGTTTTTGACGTATTCTAGGAATAATTCACTGTTGAGCCTTTCTGGTGCCATGAAGGCGAATTTATAGTGGCCATACCTGATGTTCCTGAATGCTTCATCTAATTTGCGCGGAGTGTAAGAGCCTTTAAAATGATAGCTCTTAATACCGCGATCCTGAAGTCCTTTCTGTTGATCACTCATAAGTGCTACTAAGGGACTGATCACTAGTGTGACACCGGGCAATACTAAACCTGGAACTTGGTAACAAATTGACTTCCCACCACCAGTTGGAAGCAAGCCAATAGTATGCTGACCGCTCAAACAATGTTCTATGATATCTCCTTGAAGTCCGCGAAAACCAGGATAGCCCCAATACTCTTTTAATACACTAAGTGCCTTCTGTTTGCTCATAAATGTGCCTCTATAAAGGCGACACGCTCTTCAATGCTAACCATTGGTACTTCAATCAAATCATATCCTTTTTCACGGTAGGCCAATTTTAAATAGCCATCCACTTCGATACAATCCTCTAGAGTTTCCATACGTTGTTTATCCAGACTGTGAATTTCTGGCCAAACAGGCAAAAAGAAGACTGCGTCAAAAGACATTTGCTCCAATTCCTTCGACCATTGTTCGGTTAACTGCGCTTCACCTTTTATAAGATACGCGTATGCATCGAGGTTGGTGCGATCGTAGAAATTAATTTTTCCTAACACCGCATCCGAATATTGTTGATTTCGTAAGTTCCAGACTACCTCAGTGAAAGCGTTTAAGTCTTTCCAAGGCAAAATATCTGAACCATCATCTAAACTCTTTTGTATGATCTCACGAGCCTGTTCATGAAAAACAGGGTAGTCCAATGATTCCAAAGCCGCACTAAGCGTGGTTTTTCCGGTAGCGGGCGCACCCGTTATTGCAATTCTCTTCGTTTTCAATTGGATTGAGATATCTTCGTAGAACCTCAAAAATACTTCTAATGCGCCGATTTCTTTTTGTCTTGTTGCCACTTATTCTAATGAGCTTTTCCACAAATGGTCAAAGTCGAGCAGCAATTCAACAATTTCAAAAGGCACAAGAGGCCTTTCGAAATGGCGATTCTGACCAAGGTTGGAGGTATCTGAACAAAAGCATGAATAAAGGTAAAGACACTTATTATCAGCCTTTTATATATGCTGGTGACCAAAGTTTTCGTAGTGGAATGTATACGGTCGCATTGGATTATTATGAGGAATCGTTAGCCATTCAGGAGCTCTCCAGTATTTATTTAAAAATGAGTATTGTCTATAAATATTTATTTAAGTGGGAAGAAAGTATTCATTCCATGGAGCTTTATTTGGAAAAGGCCCGACTATCTAGAGACCGTCGTGTACAAGCTGAGGAGGAATTGGAAAATCTTAAATTTACTGGGGAACAGTATGCGCTCTTTTTGAAGCAAAACTTTAACTACAATATTGAGAAACTAAGCATTTCTACCGAAGAATTAGAATATTTCCCGACCATTTCCGGCGACTCAGAATACCTTATTTACACCTTTAGAGACATGAGTGGCAGTAGACCAGCAGATGAGAATCTATTCATGGGTACACTAGATGGATTGAATCGTTCAGGACAACCCTTGGTTGGAAATTTAAATTCAACCTTAAATGAAGGCGCTTCAAGCATAAGTGCAGATGGCCAATTCATGGTACTTACAGTATGTAATCGTCCTGATGGTAGAGGAAAATGTGATCTGTATTACAGCCTTTGGAATCCTAGTTATGGCTGGGAAAACCCCAAGCCACTTCCTGGAAAGATTAACACGGGACAATGGGAAAGCCAGCCTAGTTTAGGCCCCGATGGACGTACAATATATTTCGTTCGTGCTGAAAACAGTTTAGATCCTGATATGGATTTGTTCGTATCCACAAAGGGGGAGGACGGAAATTGGAGTAAAGGGACGAAATTACCTAAGGCTATAAACAGTCCCGATCGCGAGAGCAGTCCTTTTATTCATTTTGACGGCCAAACCCTCTATTTTAGATCAGAACGGAGCCCTTCTTTAGGAGGTTCAGATTATTTTAAAAGTACTCGTATTAATGATACGAGCTGGACGACCCCGGTCAATTTGGGATTCCCCCTAAATAGTTTTGGGGAAGAATTTTCTCTAGTCATAGATAAATCTGGAACCTTTGGTTATCTGGCCTCTGATCGAGGTAATGAAATCCTGCCGGATTACACGACCATGACCATGTTAGACCTGTATAGATTTGATTTACCAATCCATCTGCAACCGGAGGCACGTGAAAATTATGATCTTGTCTTAGTAGATAGCCTAACGGAATTGCCTGTAGGAGATGCATCCGTTCAACTCTACAGCAATGAGGGCGTTCAATTTTATAAAGGTACCAGCAGCCAAAACACTGGTATGGTGCGACTCATGACAGATGGTTCAGCCATCAGGGTTACCGCCTACAAAAAAGGCTACGTTCCATATTCTGGAGGTATTTCGGCATTAGATTATATCGCAAGACCGCTGCACGGACCAAAGACTGCATATATAAAGTTGGTGCCGATCAAAACCGGAGGACGGTTCGCGTTAAAGAACATATTGTTCGAACTGGACGAAAGCACACTGTTAGTAGAGAGCGAAAAAGAATTGACCTCGCTCCTTAGAATGTTAATGGATGAACCCGAACTAGAAGCGACTATTATAGGTCACACGGACAATCAAGGGGCTCGTTCCTACAATCAATGGCTCAGCGAGGCGCGGGCAGAGGCCGTAGTTCAATGGCTGGTAACGCATGGAATA
>JAKMEB010000006.1 GCA_022426185.1 Schleiferiaceae bacterium | reverse complement strand
ATAAACTGTGCATATAAACATGTACGGTAAATTCCGTACACTCCTTGCGCGATTGCCAGAAATCCCGTTGCCTCGCCAGACCTCATATACGATACATTTTCGCTATATTGTTTGTCAACAAAAATATGTGTAGTGCATCTGACTGTTAATCAGAGGGTCGCTGGTTCGAGCCCAGCAGGAGGAGCACTGAAAATGAAGCACTTACATCAACCGATGTAGGTGCTTTTTTCAATTCTAGCACACAATCTAGCACACAAATTCCGTCCAAAACGTCCGCAACTCTACCTGAACAATGGTAAGTCGGATGCTGAAGTGGAGAAGATGGGATTCGAACCCACGACCTCTTGACTGCCAGTCAGGTGTACTTATTTGACTCATCAATGATTTGTTTTTTCTAAAGGTAAGTAAAATAGGGCGTTGAATAGGTTTGCCGATATTCCGGCAATCGCGCAAGGAGTGTACGGTATATACCGTACATCAAATAAAGAATGAATGACCGTTTTAGCGGTAATAAGTTCACCAATGCTTTTGGGAAAACCTGTACTTTTGATGGTCTATGGCCGATATCAAATCTTTGTTTTTAAACCATGTTGCTCAAGTGGTTGGCTCTCCCAGCGCTCTAGTTATAGAAAGGGCTGAGGGTAATTATTTGTACGACCCTGAAGGCAAGGGGTATCTCGATTTTATCTCAGGTATCTCTGTGGCCAATCTTGGGCACGGTCACCCCACAGTGGTGTCGTCCGTTCTCGAGCAGGTGAAAAAGCACATGCACGTGATGGTGTATGGTGAATTTGCCATTGGGTCGCAAGCAAAATTGGCTCAAAAAACTTTGGAGAAGCTCCATCCCTGTATGGATAGCGTTTACTTCGTGAATAGCGGTACTGAAGCCATTGAAGCTTCCATGAAAATTGCTAAGAAATATACCGGCCGCAGCCAGTTCATCAGTTTTAAAAACAGCTACCACGGTTCAACGCACGGATCCTTAAGCATCCAAGGATCAGATAAATACAAAGGCGGATATTACCCGCTATTACCTGATACCTATCAAGCGAATTTTAATGACTTTGCTGTGCTTGAGCAAATCACCTCAAAGACTGCAGGCGTTGTGATTGAATGTATTCAAGCGGGTAGTGGTTATATCCCGGCAGATCCAGCATGGATTAAGGCAGTACGCGCCCGTTGCAGAGAAGTGGGTGCCTTGATGATTCTAGATGAGATTCAAACTGGCATGGGTAGAACTGGACCTTGGTTTGCGCACTTGGACTATGGCTTCTGTCCAGATATCATGTGTTTGGCAAAAGCCTACGGCGGCGGCTTACCTCTGGGCGCTTTTGTCGCTCCTAAACATATTATGGACGTCATTCAAGCAGATCCAATCCTCGGGCATATTACCACCTTTGGCGGCAACCCTGTGAGCTGTGCAGCCTCGTTGGGAGTCTTTGAAGCGCTAGAATCTTCCCCTGAGCTTATGGCCGGTATCCCAGCCAAGGAGCAGCAAATTCGTGAAGTGCTAGTTCATCGCAGTATAGAAAAAATCAGCGGTAAAGGGCTCATGTATTGCCTGTGGCTCAAGCCTGAAATAGATAGTTTTGCTGTCATTGCTCGCTTGGAGGAGGAAGGGTTGATTACCAATAGTTTCCTTTTCGCGGAAAACGCCATACGAATCACACCACCGCTGACCATTACTAATGAAGAGCTTGAGAAAGGATTGAAGCTTATTCTTCGTGTCATCGAGGAATTGACCGATTAAACCAAATCTCATTGGGGCCAATTGGGCGCCCCTATTTTATTTCTTTAAAAATTTCATTGTTCGACCGTCTTCAAACCTTAGAAGATAAATCCCTGATGTAAATCTAGAGAGATCAATTTCCTTTTGTGATTCCTCTAGTGTACCGAAAGTCAGTCGTTTGCCTGTAATGCTAATAATCTCGTAGGACAACGGACCGCTAAAGTTGTCGAGTGAAATTAAGAGGGCTGTCGTAGCTGGAATAGGGCGAAGAGAAATACCATAATCGTATTCCGGAACATCCATATAGAAATAATAACATGCAGAGGTGTCTGAACAGAAACCTGCCTTCACAATAACGGCAGCATAATAACCGGTATCCTGGGTCTGTAGGAATTCATTACCTGGGTTTAGGGTATCAACCCCTATAGTGGTATCTACAAAAGCGCCCGTGTTACAGTTGAACCAGTAATAAGTAGCCGCTGTATCTAAGCCAACATAAAAACTAGCATCTATAAAGGGTGCAGTCCAAATAGACCCAGTATCCACCACGGGCAGGTACTCCACCCTACCGGAAATGATCGAATCACAACCCAGCGCAGTCGCACCGTTGTATACAACCACACCTGTATCTGTACGCCAAGCATTTAAATAGAATACGCTATCTCCAGCGCAAAGGCCTGCAGCAGCGATGGTATTGCTTACTGTGGCATTCACAAAAACCTCTTGCGCTACCACGGAATCACAACCTATGGCCGTTGCTAGTGTATCCGCATAAGTACCTTGCTGGCTGACCCACTCGCCAAAGATTTGCACGGAATCACCAAGACAAATGCTTAGAGGTGTTAATGTCGTTGTTGGAATGTTGCACTGATTGACAAGATTAATAGTTCCTATACCTCTATTTGCATTGCCATGATTTCCGAAGCTCGATCCCCCTTTTGCCCAAATCAGTGGAACAGATCCACCAGTAGCAGAAAAGGTATAATGAT
>JAKMEB010000165.1 GCA_022426185.1 Schleiferiaceae bacterium | reverse complement strand
AATGATATTTTGATGTTTCCTATGGACGTGCCTGCGGCAACCAGAGCTTTCCAAAATGCACTTGCCACGGATAAGATATCTTTTAAATCCCTCGACGAACGTGTGAGAAGAATCTTGGTGGCGAAATCAAGTTGCAGCGCATATGAGGATTGGTCAGAAGCACAGATACCGACCAACACAGAGTTGCAAACCTCGCAACATGGTCTTTTCGAAAGAGAAGAGAATAATCAAAGAGTTTCGTTTAATCTCATTCGCAATGCTGCAACTTTATTGGAACGCGGTACCGCCGAATTTCCCATTAAGAATTTGGAGCAAGACTTTTTACACATCGCAATTGGCGACTTTGAAGCTACTGAAACGTTGAAGGAGTATTTGGATCGCTACATTGAGATGCCTCACCATCACGGAGTAGATGTGGACGAACGCGAAATTGCATCGAAAGACGCGTTCGTGGTAAGCTTTCATCAAAACAAGAAGAATCCATGGCGCCGCTACAAACTAGAAGTATATGAGCAAGAATTGCTCAAAAGACTTTCAGCCACAGGCAAACCGGTTTATGTCTTACATTTTGCCAATCCGTACGGGATTTTGACCTATCCAAGTTTGGGAGAAAATGCCCGCATATTAATCATGTATGAGAATAACGAACACGCTCAGCTTTTGGCGCCTCAGTTCTTGTTTGGCGCTCGCAAAACGAAAGGGTCTTTGCCTGTAGATCTTAAAAAGTGGGGAAGAACGGGCGATGGTAAGAGCACGGAAGAATTACTTCGATTGAAGTATGGCATCCCTTTTGAGGTGGGCCTTAATGCAGGCCCCTTAAATCGCATCGATTCCACCATAGAACATGCTATAGCTGCCGGGGCAACACCTGGAGCACAAGTCCTAGTGGCGCGTCATGGAACGGTGGTCTATCAGAAGTCTTTTGGAACCCACACTTATGAGTATAAGGATTCCGTGCAGTGGAAGAACCTTTACGATATCGCCTCAATCACTAAGATTTCAGCCACAATTCCAGGTATCATGACTTGGTATGAAAAACAACCTCTATTGTTGAAATCGACTTTAGGAAATCATACAGAACGTTTAAAAGGATCGGACAAGGAAAAATTAGTTTTTGAAGATGTCCTGGCGCATCAAAGTGGTTTGCAATCGTGGATCCCATTTTATACAGAAACCATAAAAGACGACAGCACAAAATCGTACTGGTACAGTTCTACCGCTAAGGAGGGGTATAACGAGGTGGTCTCTGAGATGTATTTGCGCGACGACATTCGTGATTCGATGTTTAGCATGTTGCAAAATAGTCCGTTAAAAGGAACAGATTACCGCTATTCCGATCTCGGCTATTACTTGTTTCAAGAAATGCTGGAGGAACGTTTTAATGAACCGCTCGACCAATGGGCAAAGAATACGTTATATGCGCCACTGGGGGCACATCGTCTTACTTACAATCCTTTAGAAACTGGATTTGGTAAAAGCGAGATTGTACCTACAGAAGAGGATGGGTATTGGCGTAATGTGCGGGTTCATGGAACGGTGCATGATATGGGCGCGGCGATGATGAATGGAGTTGCTGGTCACGCAGGGTTGTTTGCTAATGCGAACGATTTAGCCAAAATGATGCAGATGTATTTAAATGGTGGTTATTATGGTGGACATCGGTTTTTTCAAGCAAAAACGATAGAACTATTTAGTGGATGTGTATTTTGCGAATTGCAGAACAGAAGGGGTTTGGGTTTTGATCGGAAACAGTTGGAGGAGGGTCCAGGACCCAGTTGCACTTGTGCTTCTGAACAAAGCTTTGGTCATACGGGTTTTACCGGTACTATGGTTTGGATGGATCCAAAAGAAGAGTTGCTCTACGTATTCCTGAGCAATAGAACGTATCCAGATGCTGAGAATTGGAAACTGAGTAAATTGGATGTTCGAACCAACATACAAGCGTACATTTACGACGCCCTTAAATAAGAGAAAGACCTAAGCCGCATGAAAATTGGAATTGTTTGTTACCCTACCTATGGTGGTTCGGGGGTGGTTGCCACAGAGTTGGGAATTCAATTGGCCAAAAAAGGCCATGAAATTCATTTCATCACCTACAGCCAGCCTGTTCGCTTGGATATACTGGAGCCGAATATTTTTTATCACGAGGTAAATGTGCACGACTACCCGTTGTTTGAATACCAGCCTTATGAATTGGCCCTGAGTTCAAAAATGGTGGATACGGTATTAACAGAGGGGATTGAACTGTTGCACGTTCACTATGCCATTCCGCACGCCTACGCCGCGTACATGGCTAAAAAAATCTTACTCGAAAAAGGGAAGTATTTACCGGTAGTAACGACGCTTCACGGTACAGATATCACGTTAGTAGGCAAGAACCCTTCCTATAAGCCTGCAGCAACCTTTTCCATTAATAAAAGCGATGTCGTTACTAGCGTGAGCGAAAGCCTCAAAAAGGATACGCTAAGTTCGTTTGTCATAAAAAATGATATTAAGGTGATTCCCAATTTTATAGATACTGACCTCTATCAAATGAATGACGGATGCAATAGAGCTCAAATGGCACCTAACAATGAGCGTATAGTCATTCATATTTCAAACATGCGGAAGTTGAAGCGTATTCCTGATGTGATTTCTGTTTTTCATCGCATACAGCAGGAAGAAGAGTCGGTTTTATTGATGTTAGGTGATGGACCCGAACGTGAGCGTGCTGAGCAGCAGGCTCGTGAACTAGGTATAGCGAATAAGGTGAAGTTTCTAGGGAAAACCTCTGAAGTACGCAGATTGCTTTGCATGAGCGATTTATTTCTACTCACCTCCGAAAATGAGAGTTTTGGTTTGGTTGCTTTAGAAGCGATGGCCGCAAAGGTGCCTGTGATTAGTTCTAATGCTGGTGGTATACCGGAGGTAAATATCCATGGAGTCACTGGTTATACCGCAGCACCTGGAGAAGTTGAAGAAATGGCAGTCTTGGCACTCTCATTATTACAGGACGATGAAAAACTAGCACAATTTAAACAACAGGCTTTTGAACATGCGAAGGAATTCTCCATTGAAAAGATTGTTCCTATGTATGAAGCGGCCTATCATAAGGCGCTTGCTGCAATCCATTAGTCTTGATTGAGACATCATTTGTACTGAACTGTCGCCTACTTTAATTTTTTTAATATTTCGCAAATTAAGGCTGGTTTAGCCGCCGATTCGTTTGGTTTTAAACCCTTCCTTTTGTAGAAAATCAGTGGCTTTATCGCGAACATTGCCCTGAAGTATGATCTCACCATCCTTGCTGCTGCCACCAACACCGCAGTGTTGCTTTAGCGATTTCCCCAGTTTTTTAAGCGCTTCTTCACTGCCTTCGAAACCCCTGATTAAAACCACTTGTTTGCCTCCGCGCCCTTTCTTTTCGAAATAAAGTTCAAGAAGCTGTTCGTCTGGGTTTACGGGTCTTTCATCGCCATCTTCAAATTCTGAGGGTTCAAATTCTGGATTCGTACTAAAGACAAAGCCTCCTAAGTCCTCTAAATTGATTTTCTTTGGTCTATTCTTTTTAGCCATATCTATGAGCCGCTACATTTCTAGTCTTAGTAATCCAAAAGTAAAGGAGATTGTCCAATTAGTCTCTAAAAGTAAAGTACGTAAAGTCTTTGGTGTGTGTGTCGTTGAAGGACGGCGAGAAGTGGAGCGCGCTTTGGCATGCAATTGGGAGTTGAAAGAATTGTGGTCCTTGGAACATGCAGCGCCACTACAAGAGATGCCGGAGGGTGTCGAACACTATGAAGTATCGGCTAAAGTCTACGAAAAGATTGCCTACCGCGATGCTACTGAGGATGTTGTTGCTGTTTTCTATCGTCCAGACAGCAGTTTTGCATCACGTTCTAAAATTCTGGACAGTGCTAGTCGGGTTGTAGTAGTAGAGGGAATTGAAAAGCCAGGGAATCTGGGAGCAATAATGCGCACCGCACTAGCGGCGGGTGCTGGGGCAATAATTTTAGCAGATCCCGCGCTGGATCCTTTTGGACCCAACGTCGTGCGTAATGCGACGGGCGCATTGTTTGAGCTCCCGATCTTTATGGGCTCGAGCGATCAGGTGCAGCAATGGTTGCATGAAAATAGTTTTACAGGCTACATAACGCATATGCATGAAGATGCTACGTCAATATATGAGGTGAATTGGGCACCTAAATCTGCAATTATATTAGGGGAGGAGAGTCGAGGTCTTTCAGCTGCATGGTTAGAAAAAGCCTACGAAAATGTGCTCATCCCTATGAAAGGAAAATCTGTTGATAGTTTGAATGTAAGTGTGGCTGCTGCAGTTTTACTCTATCAATGCGCTGGATCGCAAACGAAATAGGCGAGGGGTTAAAAAAATACGGTCCGCCGAAGCGGACCGTATACCAAACCAATAAACCTAAGCTACCCTTTCGGGTACACTGTAAATATAAGGCTACATCTTTGTTTGTGCCGCTAATTCTCATAGAATTAAAGCGTTTTACCTTCCCTACGTAATTTTTAAATGTATAGTTTCTAGTCAAAAGTGTCTCGATTGAGACTACTTAAAGTGTGTGTGATTTTAATGCTTCAGCGGTCGGGCTTCCTTCAACTGAAATCAATTCATTTGGCGGACCTGCGTATAATAATTGTCCGCCTAATTCACCTCCTTCAGGTCCAATCTCTATGACATGATCGCAACGCTTAATAACATCTAAATCGTGTTCAATCACAAGAACAGTATGCCCCAGGTCAACCAATTCATTAAAGGCACGCAGTAATTTCTTGACATCGTCAAAGTGAAGGCCGGTTGTAGGTTCGTCAAAGAGAAAGAGTGTTTTGCCATTTTTAATTCCTTTTGAAAGGAAAAAAGCCAATTTAACTCGCTGAGCTTCTCCACCGCTGAGCGTTGAACTGCTTTGACCAACATGCGCATATCCCAATCCCACATCTTGTAAAGGTTGCAGCTTGTTCGCGATCTTGCCCTCACCATGCGTTTTAAAGAATTCGATGACTTCATCGATAGTGCAATCCAAGATGTCAGCAATGGTTTTTCCATTAAACTTAATCTCGAGTATTTCCGCTTTAAAACGTTTTCCATTGCAAGCTTCACAAGGCAGATGTACATCCGCCATGAATTGCATTTCAATGGTTACTTCGCCTTCGCCTTTACAGGTATCGCATCGTCCACCATCGGTGTTAAAGCTGAAATGCTTTGCCTTATAGCCTCTTACACGGGCTAATTCTTCACTAGCGTAAAGATTACGAATATCGTCGTAGGCCTTCAGGTAGGTCACAGGATTGGAGCGCGACGATTTGCCGATAGGATTTTGATCGACCATCTCAACGTGTTGTATCGCATTCAGGTCACCATTTAGGGCCTTATGAATACCTGGTCGTTCCCCGACCATTTCTAAATGTTTTTTTAGAGCAGGATAAAGAATCTGTTTAATCAACGTACTCTTACCAGAGCCACTCACTCCGGCCACTACGCTAAAAACACCCAAGGGGAATGCAACATCAAAGCCTTTTAGATTGTGCTGACGAACGCCTTCCAATACAATGGAACCCGATGGTTTGCGTAATTCCTGTGGCAATGGGATGGTGTTGGAACCGTTTAAATAGGCAGCCGTGAGCGAGGTTGGATTGCTAAGAACCTCTTGAGGGAGTCCAGCGGCAATTATTTTACCACCTAGGTTTCCTGCTGCAGGTCCTATATCAATGAGAAAATCTGCGGCACGCATGAAAGCCTCTTCGTGTTCTACGACTACGACAGTGTTCCCATTATCTCGTAATGCTTCTATTACGGTAATGAGTTGTTGGGCATCCTTTGGGTGCAGGCCTATGCTGGGTTCATCTAAAATATAAAGTGATCCAACCAATGAAGAACCTAATGAGGTGGCCAATTGGATGCGCTGACTTTCACCGCCGCTCAATGTACTAGAAACCCGGTTCAAAGTGAGATACGGCAATCCCACTGAAATTAAGAAATCAATTCGTGTAGTTATTTCAGTGAGTAACCGCTTCGCAATACTTGCATCTTGCTCATCTAGTTCAAGTTCTTGAAAAAACCACTTTAGTTTTCGAAGCGGTAATTCGACTAAATCGCTCAGCGAACGACTGTCAATTTTGACATAATTTGCCTCTGGTTTAAGTCGCTTGCCTTTACATGTTGTGCATACCGTTCTTCCACGGTAACGGCTTAACATTACTCGAAACTGAATTTTATAACTCTTACTCTCCAGGTGTTTGAACAAGTCGTTAATGCCCTTTACTCCTTTGGCACCTTCCCAAAGCAATATTTTTTGGTCTTCGGTTAAGTCGATGTAAGGACGGTGTATTGGAAAATCGTAAGCCGCTGCTCCTAAAATGAATTTGTCCTTCCATTTACCCATAGTATCGCCCTTCCAAGGCGCTATACAGCCCTCATATACGCTCAAATGTGGATTGGGCACTACTAAATCTTGATCGATCCCCATGATGCTCCCAAAACCCTCACAGCTCGGGCATGCCCCTAAAGGATTGTTGAAACTAAATAAATGGAGGGTAGGTTCTGTGAAGCTCATGCCATCCAGTTCGAAAAGACTGTTAAATACCAATGGAGGGCGCTCGTTTAAAAATCGCAATTCACAGGTTCCGCGTCCTTCATAAAATGCAGTCTGAATAGAATCTTGAAGACGGTAGTCATTTTCTTCGTCGTTTATTCGAAGTACTGCACGGTCTACAACAAGTTGAATTATATCCGCAGAGAATGTATTTTCTGTTAAAACGTCTTCAATACTCACAATGGCATCTTCGACTAAAATCCGGGCAAATCCTTGTTGCGACAGAATAGATAAATGTTCGAGGGTTGTCCGGTCTTTAAACGTTACTGGGGCAGTAATGAGAAAACGGGTGCCTTCTTCAAGCCGATGAATGGCTGTCATTACATCGCTTACGTTGTGTCTTTTTACTAAATCACCAGAGATGGGACTGTACGTTTTCCCAATTCGTGCAAAAAGCAATTTTAAATAGTCGTAAATTTCTGTCGTTGTACCTACAGTGGATCTTGGATTTCTACTGCTTACCTTTTGCTGAATAGCCACGGCTGGTGGAATTCCTTTAATGTATTCGACTTTTGGTTTATCTAATTTTCCTAAGAATTGTCGCGCATAAGAACTTAAACTCTCTACATACCGGCGTTGTCCTTCAGCAAAAAGTGTATCAAATGCCAATGAACTTTTACCCGATCCACTTACTCCTGTAATGACAACCAGTTGATTTCTAGGTATATCAACGCTCACCTCTTTAAGGTTATGGACAGCGGCGCGTTTAATTTCTATATGTGTAGTCATAGTGGTGGGTAGTGGGCAAACAACAAATTTAACTGAATTGGAACGGTTTTTGTTTCTTTACAATTATATTCACATCAGAATTAATCATTAAACACATTTCGCCTATAGAAAGACCATTACTCTAAATCCTTTATTATGAACTTAGGAAAGCTAGCAGACCACGAACTAGTGGAGTGTTACCGTAATGGTCAAGAAATAGCCTTGGAAGTGTTGATTCGTCGTCATAAGAAGCGAATCTTTCTCCAGATTTACAGTAAAGTACAAGACCGTCAGGTCGCGGACGACTTGTTTCAAGAGACGTTCATCAAAATCATTCGCTCCTTGCGTAAATCTAATTATGAAGAAAAAGGTAAGTTTCTACCTTGGGCATTGCGGATAGCCAACAACACAACTTTGGATCACTTTCGTCGTGAAACAAGAAAAAAAGAAGTTCGAACCAGTGGTGAATACACGGTTTTTGATACTTATGGCGAATCGGATCAGCCCATGGAAGCCGCTCTAATAGCGGCTCAGATAAGTGAAGATTTACACCGTTTAATTGACGCGCTGCCTGAAGAACAACGTAAAGTTCTAGAGCTCCGTATTTTTTGTGGATACAGTTTCAAGGATATTGCTGAGGAGACGGATGTTAGTATTAATACGGCTTTAGGGCGCATGCGCTATGCAATTACAAATATTCAAAAGCTCATGGTTACTCATAATATTAGCCTTGAGCAATAATTTATTTGTTTTAGCCATACGAAGGAAGCAGCGCTTGCGTTATCCCCTTGTAACCTTAAAAGAGTCGCTATGGCCAAAACATTACCTTATGAAAATCTGGACGTGGATGCGTCTGAAAAAACCATCCAGTTTCTACTGACTTACAGTAAAGCAACTGCTGGCATTAAGCTAGGAAATGAACTTGGGGAATTAGAATTTCTTCATCAAAATTAAAATAGCCCGCTACAAGCGGGCTATTTTAATTCTAATTAGCAACGTCGGAGAAAAATTTGAGTCGTAATAATTGCAATTCAGTTTCATCGTAGTCGTCACCAAACTCTTCCAGCAGCTCGTTCATTGAGCCGCTTTCACATTCTTCTGTGAGAAAGTCAAACACCTCCTCGATGCTGTCTTCGTCCATAATATCCTCGAAGTAATAGTCGATATTTATTTTGGTGCCACTTTGAACGATACGGTCCATTTCATCAATAAGATCCTGCATTTTAAGCCCTTTTGCGCTGGCAATATCCTCCAAGGGTAATTTGCGATCTGTACTTTGAATGATATAGACCTTAAGTGCACTTTTATTGGCTATACTTTTAAATACCATATCCTGTGGACGGTCGATATCGTTTTCTTCGACATAAGCTGCAATTGCCTCAGCGATGGGCGTACCGTACTTTTTGGCTTTCCCTTCACCCACGCCTTGTACGTTTTTTAATTCGTCTAAACTGCAGGGGTAAATGGTAGCCATTTCGCTCAAGGAATTTTCAGCAAATACGGCATAAGGCGGTACACCTTTTTGTTGTGCAATCTTTTTACGTAAGTCCTTTAAGATTACAAAAAGTGCGTCATCCATAGCCACTACCTTTTTGGTGTCATTTAAGCCACTGTTGAGTTGCTGATAATTAAGCTCTTTACGAACTCTGAACGCTTTAGGTAACTTGCCGGTATTCCCTTTCTTCGTTAAGTGCACCGTTCCGTAGGTTTCTATATTTTTCCCGAGGTAGCGGCGAATAATACCCTGGCGTATTACTGCGCGTAAGTGACTCTCAGTTTTATCTTTTTGACTGGCCCAAGATTTCAGCGTTTCCGCATCATTTTGAGCAAGTATCGCAGTTTTGTTACCGCGTAGTATGTTGATGACTTCCGAAGTTTTGAATTTACCGTGCGTTTCGTTCACACAGGCTATTACATCGAGCAGCTCAGCACTTGCATCCACTTTTTCACGGGGATGGCGGCAGTTGTCACACATTTTATCGCAATCGTCTTCGTGAAATTCTTCTCCGAAATAATGCAAAAGCACGCGTCTCCGGCAGGTCGCAGCTTCAGCGTATCCGGTAGCTTCTTCAAGTAACTGACGACCTATTTCTTGCTCGCTTACGGGCTTTTTGCTCAAAAACTTCTGTAAGCGTTCGATATCTTTAATATCAAAATAAGTGATGCATTTTCCATCGCCACCGTCGCGACCGGCACGACCGGTTTCTTGATAATAGCTCTCCAAACTTTTTGGCATATCATAGTGCAGCACGTAACGAACGTCGGGTTTATCAATGCCCATACCAAAGGCGATCGTGGCAACAATGACGTCGCAATCTTCGTTCAAAAAAGCATCCTGATGCTTGATTCGTTTTGAACCTTCCAAACCAGCGTGATACGGTAGGGCGTTAATGCCATTAATCTGTAATTGTGCTGCGAGGTCTTCAACCTTTTGACGCGACAAGCAATAGACAATGGCGCTTTTACCGATGTTCTGACTAAGTAGTTTGATAATGTCGTGGTCGATGTCCCGTTTTGGGCGCACTTCATAATACAGGTTAGGCCTGTTAAAACTGGAGAGGAAGATGTTTGGTGCTTCCATACCCATTGTCTTTATGATATCCGCTTGAACCTTGGGTGTAGCAGTGGCAGTAAGTGCGATAACGGGTTTGCGGCCCAATTCTCTTACACTCTGTTTGATAGTCCTATAGTCTGGTCGGAAGTCGTGCCCCCATTCTGAGATGCAATGCGCCTCATCAATTGCGAAAAAACTAATCTCAATTTCTTTAAGTAAGGCAATGTTGCTGGCCTTATTCAAAGATTCCGGTGCGACATAAAGCAGCTTCGTGAGGCCAGCACGTAGGTCTGCATGTACCTGTTCCATTTCCTTTTTAGTAAGCGAGCTGTTGAGAACATGTGCAATATTATCGCGTTCAGAGTGACCGCGAATAGCATCAACCTGATTTTTCATCAAGGCAATCAAAGGGCTCACCACAATGGCCGTCCCGGGACTGGACAACGCCGGCAACTGGTAGCACATGCTTTTACCACCGCCCGTTGGCATAATCACAAAGGTGTCTTTGCCGTTTGCGACACTCTCTATAATCGCCTGTTGATTTCCTTTAAATCCTGAAAAACCGAAGTAGGTCTTTAAGTGGTCTTCCCAATTCACCGACATAAGCGTGCGATTTATACCCTATTAATATACGCCAATTTTCAGCGGATTGTGAAGGTACTACAGATTGTTTTTCGGATTTTTGGACTTTGAATGAAACTATGAACACTGCGAAAACTAAAAATTCGATGAGTTTTCTAGAGCACCTTGGGGAGCTCCGGTGGCATTTGATGCGCAGTTCCGTCGCCATCGTCTTGTTTTCGGTTGTCGCGTTCCTGAATCGGTCTATTGTATTTGACCAGCTGATCTTTGGTCCAAAGCAACCCGATTTTCTAACCTATCGGTTTTTCTGTTGGCTGTCCAGCTTCGTTGGGGGTGATGTGTTTTGTTTTGACGAAGTACCTTTTGAGTTGTTGAATATGCGCATGAGTGGTCAGTTTCAAATGCACTTATGGGTATCTCTAGTCGCAGGTGTTATTATCGCATTCCCATATGTGTTTTGGGAAATTTGGCGATTTGTAAAACCCGGATTACACGAAAGCGAACGGAAAAGCAGTAATGGCGTCATCCTATTCACCACCGTGCTTTTCTTATTAGGTGTTTTGTTTGGGTATTACGTCATTGTTCCTTTGAGTATTCAATTCCTTGGCACTTATACGGTGAGTGCCGAAGTGGTGAATAGAATCGATTTGACATCGTATATCAGTATGGTCAGCTCCATTACTTTGGCCACAGGAATTCTGTTCCAATTACCTATTGTAGTTTATTTCTTCAGCAAGTTGGGTATGGTAACGCCAGATCTACTCAAACAATATCGCCGCCATGCCATCGTTGGTATACTGTTGCTAAGTGCTGTTATTACACCACCGGATCTCGCTTCCCAAATACTAGTGACGCTGCCGGTCCTTATCTTGTATCAAATCAGCATTATGGTGAGTAGAAGAATTATGAAAAGAAAAGCCGCACGCTCTTGAAACTAGAAGCAAAAAATATTGTCAAAAAATACCGTTCTCGAACGGTGGTGAACGACGTGAGTTTTGAAGTGAATCAAGGCGAGATTGTGGGTTTGCTAGGGCCAAATGGCGCGGGTAAAACCACGAGCTTCTATACCGTTGTTGGGCTCATTCGTCCGTACAGTGGGGAGGTGCTACTGGACGGTCAATCCATTCAGAAGATGCCTATGTTTAAACGCGCTCAGCTTGGTATTGGATATTTAGCCCAAGAGGCCTCTGTTTTTCGTAAGCTTAGTGTGGAAGACAATGTAAAAGGCGTGCTGGAAATGACGAGCCTTTCCAAAAAGGAGCAAGCTGAACGGCTGGAAGAATTGTTAGAAGAATTTGGCTTAAGCCACATACGCACTACGCGAGGTGATTTATTGAGTGGGGGCGAGCGCCGTAGAACAGAAATTGCACGAGCGCTAGCTACCAAACCAAAATTTATTTTGTTGGATGAGCCTTTTGCTGGTGTAGATCCTATCGCAGTTGAGGATATACAAGGTATTGTTGCCGGACTTAAGAAGAAAAACATTGGTATCTTAATAACAGATCATAACGTTCAAGAAACCTTGGCGATCACCGACCGCACCTATCTTATGTTTGAGGGTAAAATCCTAAAAAGTGGTACTGCAGAAGAGTTGGCTGAAGATGAGCAGGTACGTCGAGTTTATTTAGGTCAGAACTTCGAGCTTAGGCCGCGTAAATAACCCGCTATTCTTTTGTGTAATGGCTCGCTCGGAATGCGCGGTTTTCTTCCTTCATAGATTTCTAGCATAGGCCCGAAGCGTTCAAGGGCTTTCGCATAAAGTGGCAGGTCGTATGCATTCATCGCTGCCCATATATCGCGGTTGCTCACTGGTTTGCCGCCGCCTTTATTGTGGTGTTCTGCTTGTGTATTTTTCCAATCTAAGAGTTCTCCGAAGTAAGCAATAGAAGCACTGTAATGCTCTGTGAAACCAACGGCGTCGAGTCGATCGAAATTGGTGAATGCTTTACTCAACACTTCAGTGTCTTTTAAAAATTCTTTTTGGTTGAGGTATCCACTCAAAAAAGCCGTCTGACGGTTATTGCTTTGCACCAATTTTGTAAAGTCTTGAGGCGATTCTATTCCTTCCATGAGCTTCGCATGCTTGTCATTCATTCGTTTACTGTAGTGATTGTAATGACTGATGCTTCTTGCGATAGGTTCACGAAGCAGGGTGACTACAGTAGCGTCAGAATCGATAACGACCGGGCGCAATGGAAAATGACCGTAGATGCATTTAATTTTCGGGTCAGCCAGCGCTTTTGCAAGGTTTTTGTCTAAATCTTGATGCGAATAAATAGCGGCTCTTTCGGCTTCACTGTAGTTGGATTCCAATAAAAGTCGCAAGGAAGTCCCTGCGGTTTTTGGGATGTGAATAAAAACGAGTTTCTTTGACTTAGACATAGGCTCGAAAATACGTGTTAAAAACCAAAATACAGGCACCCGTCTTCATTCTAGGCATGCACCGCAGTGGGACGACTATGGTGACGCAAGCTTTAGCTGCTGCTGGGGTATACCCAGGAGCCGTTTGCGATCATAATTCTGAAGCTCTTTATGCGATCGACATCAACGATAAGATACTGAGTCAGGCCGGTGGAAATTGGTGGCAAGTACCTGATAATCAGGCGTTAGAAGATTCTTTGGAATCTGCACTAAGCGCTATTCAAGCTCGCGAGATTTATGCGGCGCATTTGAAAATTGCTTCGGGGAGTTCGTTGCGTCAGTGGTTGCATTATTCAGGGCCTTGGGTTGTTAAGGATCCAAGATTAAGTTTGACTTTACCCTGGTGGTTGCAACGTTTTCCTAATGCCAAGGTCATTTGGGTTCTTCGTGACGAAGCTGCAGTCGTTGATTCGCTCCTTCGCCGTCAGTCACTTTCTCATGAAGCATACAGCGATTTAAACGCTGTAAGTGCATTAGAGTTGGCGCGTGCATACAATGCCAATGCAGCGAAACTCCTCAAACAGTATGGCCTTGATTACCGCGCGGTTCATTATGAGGATTTAACCCATAGTAACGAAGCGGTGCAGCGTAAGACTTGGTTTGGTTTGTACCAGTTTGCAAATGTGAAGCCGGGTCAGATGACGGGCTTTTTACGTCGTGGTAAAAAACACGTTGAAGAAGTAGTGCAGAATAAGTCAACGTATGTGTTGCCTGTCGATGGACCGTTGGTAAGTGTGATCCTTCCTAATTACAACCACGCAGACTATTTAGACGAGCGAATAGCTACTATTGTTAACCAAACCTATAAAAACATTGAAGTGCTGCTCATGGACGACTGTTCGCCGGATGAGAGCAGGAGCGTTCTAGAAAAATGGGCGGCTAAAGATGATCGCCTGGAGGTGTTGTTTAACGAAGAGAATTCAGGAAGCCCCTTTGCACAGTGGGCACGAGGTTCCGCATGGGCAAAGGGTAAATACTTATGGATTGCCGAAAGTGATGATGCGTGTGCATTGGATATGTTGGCATTGCATGTGGATGCTCTTGAGCGCAATGAAAAAGCGGTAATGGCCTACAGTCACAGTCATTTAGTGGATGAGAAAGGTGCGTTTTTACGAGATTTTAGAGAGGATTACGGATTTATATTTGGCGATGCTTCACGCTGGAAATCGGACTTTACGGTGGAAGGCAAGGTAGAGGTCGCGCGGAGTATGATTTTTTCAAATACAGTGCCCAATGCGAGCGGAGTTTTGTTCCGAAAATCGGTTTTTGATCAAGTAGGTGCGCCGGAGACGAGCTGGCGTTTGAACGGGGATTGGTTGTTCTATGCGCGGTTGTTGCAGTACGGTGAATTGCAGTTTTTTGCGGAGGCGAGGAATTATTTTCGTTTTCACGAGCGTACGCAACGTTCAAGAGCCATTGCCAGTTATACCGCATTTGATGAGATTTTGGCGATGTATGCCATCTTCGAGCGCGAAAGATGGACGGATGAGCAGACCTTGCAGTCTGCCCGAGCGCAAGTCGCCATGTGGTGGGCAGGCAATGTGTTTAGTATGAAGTGGAACTGGGATGTGCTTCGAAATAACGCGCGTTTGTTTCGCGTTTTCAGCGCGTATCGCAGCGGATTGCTCATCTATTTAGTGAAAAGCGCAGCAATCAAATCGACAGGTGCTGTCATAAAGGCGATGGGTTTAAAGGAACCGGTTAAGAAATTGTCCGCTCGATTATTTCCAAAAACGTTTTTCCCCTATTAAATGAAGTTATCCGTCATCATACCGGCTTATAATGCAGCGGCTACCCTTGGTGAGGCGCTGCAATCCGTGGAGCAGCAGCACGTACAACCCTTTGAAGTGGTGGTGGTAAACGACGGTTCGACGGATGGTACGGCGAAGGTGATTCAGTCGTTCATGGACCGATTGCCTTTGGTTTGTGTGAATCAAGAAAATGCAGGATTGGGTGCGGCTCGGAATACAGGCATGCGCGCGTCAAAAGGTGATGCGTGGGTCTTTTTAGATGCAGATGATGAGTGGGGTTCAAACAAATTGGCTCAGGGAAAAGACTATTTGACGCGCTTTCCAAAGGTGCAGTGGTTTTATACGCCCATTTTCGAATGGAGTCCAGGTACGGAGGGTGCAGGAATGCGCATGCGCGCTTGTCCAAAGATCCATAGTGTGGAAGATTTTCTAGCTTTTAATCCCATTGTACCCAGTACGGTGATTATGCGATCGGATACGTCGTTTACGTGGGAGGAGGACCGCGACATGCAAGAAGATGTTGGAGCCTATTTAGTGTTGTTTGCTCAAGGCATCATGCCTATGAAGATACCGCATTGCACCACAAAGTATCGATTGGATTTTGGAATGACCGCCGATGCCGAAGGTCATGTAAATAAGGTGATGCGAGCAGTGATAAAGGCCAGGAAATTGGGCCATATTGATGACCAGCAAGTAGCACTTTATGAGGTGCGTAAGGCCTATGAACTTGCACGGACGTACAAAAAACGCGGCGATGAAAACGGGCAGAAAAAGTGGAAAAAGGAAGCATTGCGAAAGGCAAAAGCAACACGAGTTCCCACAAACCTACTGTGGCGACTTCGCTGGTTGATCTAAGAAAATCATGTGAGTAAAGCTGAGGAAGGAGAAAGGATAGTCGTTCAGCCCTTTTGTCCACTGCAAGGCAGATCTGCTCTTTCCATTGAAATTTCTGTCGATACTTAGGTTGAGTATACGGGGCCAATCACCGTCTCTGAAATATCCAGTAAAGGTTTTTAATTCAGCGTGGACGCCAAAACCCTGGTCCATTCTTTGGGTGAACCTCAGGTTATAGAGAAAGCCATCGTTTTGGGGGTAGTCCACCCAATGGGTCTGATAGACCTGAAAGCCGGCATCGGAAGAAACCCAAAAATCGGAATACTTTAAGTTCCATCTTCCAGTGAAAAAGAAAGCATACGCGGGTGCATCGGTAAAGCGTGCATTATTTAGTGGACCTGCTGCGGTCTTAAGGTGGGTAGTGAAGTACAATTCTTTTCTGCCGTTAACCCCATCTTCATAGAGCAGATGCGAAATATTTACAATAACGTCTCCCGCTTGAATACCCTCACCACTTTCGCCTCTGGAAGCGCGCAGATCCCGCACGTCTGTGGTCGTTCTAAACGCTTCTACACTCTGGTGTACAACGTTAAATAATGTTTTTCCTGTGACCAATTGGACTTCATTGTGCCAATTAACGAATTGATCATCTCCACGAAGGCTGATTTGCGCACTGGAGCTCGCGTAACTTTTATGTGCGCCGGCCACGGTTGGTATAGGCAAGGCATTTGGCCCCAAAAAGGCATGAGAATACGTCATGTATTGCGTCCATGGCGTGGCACCGTCCCAATTGTGCGTCTGATTCCACCAGTTGAATTGAGCTTGAGCACTGTAAGTGACCAATGAAAGAATAAGTATGACAGCACTGCGACGCATTATTCGAGATCGGTTTTAATTTTCTGTCGCAGGTAAATGAGATTGGCATTCTTTTCAGCCATGTGCTTGTACTTTTCTTCTGGTAGGTACAGTTTTTTCACTTGTGCTCTCTCTACCAGTAGGGTTTCAAAACGCAATGCAAAGTTGTTCAAATTCTTCCTTAAGTAGGGGACCAATTCTTTTTGCTCTTCATTGAAGTAGCCTAATTGAATGTTGTTGTCCAACGCTATCTGAAGCGTATTCTTATCAAGAATTTTAGGAACCTGCGCTAAAAGTAAGGTGCGTATGGCAGTTTTTACATGTCTTTGCTTCACATAGGTCGCGAGTGCGTCGACCAATTCTTTTTCGTTGAATACACTCTGAGGACCTTCCTGCACCCGGGGAGCGGCTTCTTCATCAGTGGATTCAGGGATATAAACGGGTGCTTTCTCTTTTTTAGACAAATCATCCAAAGCTGCCATGAGCGACAGGCCACCACCAGGTGCATTGCTTGAAGGTGTGTTCGGCTTTGACTTTTTAGTTTTTTGGGATGTTGGCGTAGGTTGTGCTGTAGTGGGCGTATTGTCAAAAGCAGCTTCAGGACTTACCGTAGGCGGTTCGTCCGCTGAGGTTTCAGGCAACACAGGTTCTTCCGGCAAATCATTAGCGGGAGCTGGTCGTTGAACTTCAGGCTCTTTTTTTTGTGGGATTAACTTCTCATCGTTCGCTACCGGTTGAACGGGTGGAGCTGGTGAAGGTGAGGCATCCGGCACCAATACGTGTTCTTGAACGGGTGCTTTTTCCGTTCGTCTAGGAAGGGTTGGGGGTAGAAAATCTTCTGTGGTTTTAGACGCTACGTTGGGTTGCGACTTTTTTTTTTCTTGCGAAATAAATTCGACCAGTTTAAGAAGCCCCAATTCTACTAAAATCCGGGGTTGGCTTGCAAGTTTATATTGTCCGTCCAGTTCGTTGAATACTTTCAATCCGTGTAGGAGGAATCGTGTAGAGCTTGCCTTGCTTTGGCTGAGGTATTGTTCACGAATGGAAGGTCCAACTTCAAGTAATTCTACGGTACGTGGCTCACGTGCAACTAACAAATCCCTGAAGTGCTTCGCCATTCCTACAACAAATTCGTGACCATTGAAGCCCTTTTCGAGCACTTCATTGTACAGCAGAAGCAAGTCTGGATAATTCACTTCATTGGCCAAGGTTACGGTCCGAAAGAAATAGTTGTAGTCGAGAATGTCCAAAACATTGACCACTTGTTCGTAGGTCAACTCATTACCAGAGAAGCTCACCATACGGTCGAACAGTGACAACGCATCACGTAATGCACCGTCCGCTTTCTCCGCTATCATGTGCAACGCTTCAGGCGCAGCTTGAACCCCCTCTTTTTGTGCAACAAAGGCGAGGTGACCGGCAATGTCATCCACCGTGATGCGCTTAAAGTCAAAGATTTGACAACGCGACAAGATGGTAGGAATGATTTTATGCTTTTCAGTGGTTGCTAAAATAAAAATAGCGTGGGCTGGCGGTTCCTCTAAGGTTTTGAGGAAGGCGTTGAAGGCCTGTTGCGACAACATGTGTACCTCATCGATGATGTACACTTTAAACTTACCAGTTTGCGGTGCAAAGCGTACCTGATCGATCAGTCTGCGGATGTCGTCTACGGAATTATTGGAAGCAGCATCGAGTTCGAAAATATTCAATGCCAATTCGTCATCGTTCAAATCGGCCCCGCCATTGATTACTTTTGCCAGGATACGAGCGCAGGTGGTTTTACCAACACCGCGCGGACCGCAAAATAATAGCGCTTGAGCTAAATGATCGTTGTTGACGCTTTTGAGCAGTGTATCGGTAATATGTGACTGTCCCACTACGGCCTCAAAGGCCTGCGGGCGGTACTTTCTTGCTGATACTACAAATTGCTCCATAGGACAAATATAAGCGGTGATTGCTCCAGTTTCTACAGGATAAAAAAAAGACCTGTAAACACGTTGCTAACATACCTTGTCCGAATGGGAAAAGTCTCGTACATTTGCAGACCTTAATTTTTAAGTTCAAATAATTATGAATCAGTACGAAACCGTTTTCATTTTGAATCCCGTTTTATCTGAAGATCAGGTAAAGGAAGCGGTAGATAAGTTCGTAGGCCTCATGAAAGAGAAGGGCGCGAGCATTATCAACAAAGAAAACTGGGGCCTCAAGAAGATGGCTTACCCAATCCAAAAGAAAAAAAGTGGCTTTTACCACTTTGTAGAATTTACAGCTCCAGGTGAAGCTATTGCTCCATTGGAAGTTGAATTCAAACGCGACGAGCGCATCATGCGTTTCTTGACCGTTAGAATGGACAAATACGGCATGGAGTACGCTGCAAAGCGTCGTGCAAAAGCTAACGCATAAAAACTTAGACTATGGCATTTAAAGCAAAAGGTGATGTGCGTTACTTACAGCCCATCAACGTAGAAAGCGGCAATCAGAAAAAATACTGTCGTTTTAAGAAATCCGGTATTAAATACATCGACTACAAGGATCCAGATTACTTGTTGCGTTTTGTAAACCCTCAAGGTAAAATCTTACCACGTCGTTTGACCGGTACATCATTGAAATATCAAAGAAAATTGTCTACTGCCATCAAACGTGCTCGTCACATAGCATTGATGCCTTACGTAGCTGATAACCTTAAATAAGTCAGTACCATGGAAATCATTCTAAAGAAAGACGTAGAAAACTTAGGTTTTACTGACGATGTGGTAACTGTAAAAGACGGTTACGGTCGCAACTTCTTGATTCCACAGGGGATTGGAGTATTGGCCACAGAAAGTGCAAAGAAAGTTTTATCAGAAAACTTACGTCAACGTGCGCACAAAGAAGCGAAAGCGATTGCGGATGCAAAAGCTACTGCTGAAAAATTAGGTGCAGTTGAATTGAAAATGTCTGCGAAAACGGGTCAGGGCAATAAATTGTTTGGCTCGATCACTAACGGTCATGTTGCGGATGCTCTTGCAAAGAACGGCGTGTCATTAGACAAGAAGTTTATCCAGATCGTGGGTGGTTCTGTTAAGGCGTTAGGACACTATACTGCAAACGTTCGCTTGCACCGCGAGGTGGTTTTAGCGTTTGAATTTGACGTTATTGCTGAAGCTTAATTCAGTTTAAATTACAAGTAAAAGCCACCCCAACGGGGTGGCTTTTTTATACCCATAAAAATGCAAAAAGAAGAACACCCTATTTTCGTGAAGTACTTGACTATGGGAGTAGTTATAGGGCTGCTGCTTGGTTTGTATACGGATGATGTAGGTTTATGGATCTCCCTAGGTACGAGTATAGGTGCAGCAGTAGGATATCAAAAAATGGAACGTAAGTAGTCGCTCCGTATTTATTCGTGTCTCAAGGCATCTACTGGGTTTAAGCCAGCAGCTTTACTCGCAGGATACCAGCCAGCCAAGAGACCAACGCCGACGGATAGAATGAAAGCTACCGTAATCCAAGTCCATGGGATGAAGAATTCACCGTCAACCATATTTGCAACCACATTCCCGATAACAATACCAAACACGATACCCGTCCAGCCGCCCAGTTGTGTAATGACCACGGCTTCCCCTAGGAATTGAGTGCTTATGCTTTTCTTGGTAGCGCCCAACGCTTTTCTAGTTCCAATCTCACGTGTTCGTTCCGTAACACTGACCAGCATAATATTCATCAAGGCTATAGATGCGCCTAAAAGCGTTATGATTCCAATGATAAATGCTCCTGAAGTAACCATTCCTAGGTTGTCAATCAAGCTTTTCGCGATACTATCACTGCGTATGATGAAAAAGTTGTTTTCTTCTTTGGGCTTAAGCTTTCGAACGCTACGCATCAAGGCTGTGCACTGCCCTTGTACAGCATCCAATAAAGGTGCGCTTGGTGCATTGACACTTAGGGTGTAATTGGGACGACCGGCAGTGAAATTTGCCCGTGCATAGGTAATGGTTACCCAGGCGCCACGGTCTCCGGAGAACATACCTGAATTACCTTTTTCAGCAAGAACACCAACGACCATGTAGGGTTTACCACGCATTTTTACCGTTTCTCCTACGGCTGATGCTTCGCCAAAAAGTGTGGTTTTTGTCTCATTCCCTAAGATGACGTAATTCTTTCCGCGTTGCACGTCGTCTGCAGTGAAGTTTCGTCCTTCAGACAATTCAAATCCTCCCGTATACAAATAGTTTTCGTCTGCAGCGGTAACCATATTGTTGGGGTTTGTACTGGTGTTTCCAAAACTCAGTTGCTCCGCGCCTCCTGCTACATAGGTTAGGCTCGTTCGAGCTCCAGCAAACGCCATTCGATCTTTAAACGATTTTGCCTGACGGTAGGAGATGTTGGGATTTTGTCTTCGTTTTGAACCGCCTGCGAAAAAGCCACCTTGAGAATTTCGTACGGTCAAAGTGTTGGCACCTAGACTGGTAAAATTACTTTCGAGGCTTTGTTTGAGCGCGTCAGTAGCACTTAAAATACCAACCAGTGCCATGATTCCAAAGGATATAATTAATGAAGTAAGCACCGTTCTAAGCGGTGACGCTTTAATAGCGGACCAGGATAAGGATAGGGTCTCGGAAAAAGCTTTAGTCTTCATGAGCATTGCAGTGGGGTCACTCCAAATTTAGCAATTACTTTTACGCTATGGCTCAAAAGGACATATATACATTGGGGTTTTTAGCTGGTGGCTACAGAGCAGTCGCTCAGTTTAAAGGAATTGATTCCACTCAATTCCCTACACTGCCTGAAAACAGTGCGTCTTTACGTTCCTTGCTTGTTGGATGGGACGCTGCAGATTGGCAGATGATGACACCTTTATTGACCAGCGGGAAGATGCCCAATCTTACGGAGTTGATGGACGGTGGTGTACAAGCACAATTAGCCACATTAGACCCGCCTATTTCCCCAATGCTATGGAGTTCCATCGCCACCTCACAATGGCCCTCATCGCATGGTATTCATGGTTTTACAGAGGTAAATAAGGGTACTGTTCGAGCCGTTCGAGGTTCTTCCTTGCAAGTCCCAGCTTATTGGGATGTGTTGGAAGAGAATGGTCTGTCGTGTACAACAGTAGGTTGGTGGCCCTCGCACCCTGCGACAGAAAGTAAGGGCGGTGGCATACGGATTTCCAACCTTGCTCCTGCGGAAGATGGGAATTGGCTTTCTGCAGGAATTCAGCCCTCTCATCTGGAACCGTTCGCTAAAGCTTTATTGTTGAAGCCAGAGGAAATTCCTGTTCAGGCAATTGCCTTGTTTTTTCCGGGTCTTGAAGTAAGCAGTGAAGATGCAATTGTTCGAAGCGTATTAAAAATAACCACACACGCTCTTAACCTGCATACCCTTGCCACTTTGGCTTTAGCATATGGTACTCAGGATCATGCAAGTATATATTATGATGCCTTAGATCATTACAAGCATTTAGGGATGAAATACCATCCGCCACAGCTTGATGGCGTTTCGGATACCGAATTTTACAACTACCAGCATATTGTTACCGGTGCTTATAGATTACACGATCTTTTTCTAGATGCTCTTCTGCGTTTTACAAATCCCGCAACCAACACGTTCTTGATTAGTGACCACGGATTCAAGTCTGGCGATGAACGTTGGAGTCAGTTGCCTAATCACGCTGGGGCACCGGCATTGGAACACCGCCATTTTGGGATATTCTTGGCAAAAGGTCCGGCGATTAAAGCGGATGCATTAACCAGCGGACTGACACTTTTAGATATGGCTCCTACGTTGCTGGCGGTTCATGATTTTAAGGCGACCCCTGCGATGAATGGGAGAGTTGCACCTTGCATTGCCCCAGGACAACGTGAATCTCGAATACCGCTTGATACGCAAGTTGAAACGCAACATAGGGAGTCTGTAACGCTCGAATCATCCATGCTTGCAGATTTGATTGCTTTGGGGTATCTCGATGCCAATGCGACGAAAGTGACGGATCAACGTTTATTGGAAAACTGCTATTACCTCGCCCGTAGTCTTCGCGCTGAAGGTCGACCTGAAGACGCTTGGCGGGAATTGACTGCATTAGGATTGAATGAAAATTCACCGCTGCGTTATTTGCAGCTCGGCGCTGCATTACTTTCAGAATCAGGACAATTTCAGGCCTTAGAAGAACTACTTACATGGGTGGAAAAAGGGAAAAGTCAACCTGAGATTTGGTCGTATTACCGCGCTTTAGTCGCTTTATCAAGAAATGAAGAATGGACGCTGCCCGATTTTACCGCGCATGCCTTGGACGCGTCTACCGCTATACTTTGGGGGAGATTCTTAGTGAAAGCGAACCAATACGATTCACTCTATGAACTTTTATCGCCCATAGCAAAAGACCGACCGGATGTTTTAAATCTTTGGCTGCGCTATTATTTGCATCGCGAAAACTGGGATGCAGCGATAAACGTTGCACTTGATAGTACAGAATTAGTGTTTCATCAACCTTGGGTGCACGGCGCTTTAGCTTGGTTATTTAAGAAAACGGATGATTTGCAGGCGGCTCGCACGGCCAAGGCTGTACAACTTGCATTGCTTCCTAATGAAGGTAAAGCACCGCTATATATAGTGACGGGACCGCCTCGAAGTGGTACATCTCTTGCCATGCAGTTACTACAGTCCTTAGGAGTGGAACCTGAAACAGATGAAGTGCGAGAGGCCGACCAGTACAACGCAGCCGGCTATTATGAACATGAGAAAATTAAGAATTGGACTTTCGATGCGCAATGGCTGGAGGAGAAGCGGGGTAGATCGATTAAAATTATTGCACCATTACTCGTGAAGGCACCGTTGCCCGAAGGTCCAAAAGTGATTATTGCCATGCGTCGTGAAGGTCATTCACTACTGCAGAGTCAGCGCCATATGATGAGCAATGAATCGGCTCCTATGCAATGGGAGGAAATGGACCGATGGGAAAAAGCACATGACGAAATGGCCTTACTGTTTGCGATGGATGCGCATGCCACAGTTGTCGATCTGTGGTTTGAGGATCTTTTAAAAGCTGAAGAACTGGATGAGGTAACGCCGAGATTAGCAGTGGCATTTGCAGTTTTAACAAAAGTTTTGAGTAAAACAGTGGATATTTCCAGTCTCAAAGGGATTGTAAAGACGCAGTTGCGCCGCTTTTAGTTTTATATTTGCCCTCATGGAAAAATCGGATTCTAAACGTCTCAGTCAATATGTAGCAACGGCAGCCGCTTTATTAGGAGGTACAGCTGCACAGGCACAATATCAATACACAGATATTCCTGATACCACAATTGTGGATGGGGTGTTTGAACTGGACCTTGACGGGGATACCATTGTAGATTTTACCATTGAACACATTCTAGGCGGTGGCCAATTAGGTAATGTGAATGCCGTGCTGCTTCATCCAGGAGATAGTATCGAAGGAAATCTCGCAATGGGTGCAGGGCAAAACGGATTCAGTTATGTAGAAAAAGTACTTCCCGGTACTTCTATTGATGCGGCGCAGGTTTGGTCTGGCATCAATGCTACTACAGAGGCAGGTTACATGGCATTTCACGTAGATGGGGTAGCCTATCCAAATTCAAATTGGGCGGGTCCTATGACAGACGGTTATCTAGGTCTTCGCATCGTTAAGGAGGATACGGCTTGTTATGGATGGGCACGTATTGATATAGCAGATAGTGCCAAAAGCTTTACTATAAAAGATTGGAGTTTTAACCCTGCTAAGGACAGTTTACATACTGCTGGTTTTGAGCTATTAGATGTCATGGAAACCGTTTTGCGTGACTTGAACATCGCTCAAATTGAAGGGTATCTGGACGTTACCTTGGGAAGCCCACAAAACGTGAGTGTGTTAGATGCCACTGGAAAAGTGCTTGCGGCATCTTCCAAAATCTCTGGAGCGCATCGCTTCAATACGGAATTATGGTCCACAGGAATGTATATCGTTCGTATAGAGGGCGATAGTTGGCACCACAATCTTAAGGTTTGGATTCCTTAATTCTTAAATAGTTGGCTCTATTTTTACGGAAATAAAGATTTGTCATACCGATAATCTTTAATCTTTCAGTGAGTAGGTTGTCCTGTTGATTCTAACGCAAAATCACACCTGCTAATCGCTATTTATGTGCTAAATTCGCATCGAATTAATAGAAAAATTAGACTTCTATGACTTTTGATATCGAAATGATCCGCAAGGTTTATGACCGTTACCCAGAGCGCGTTGCCGCGGCTCGTGAGGCAGTTGGAAAACCATTGACTTTAGCAGAAAAGATTTTATATACCCACTTGTGGGAAGGAAATGCTTCTCAGGCATTTGGCAGAGGAGCAAGCTACGTTGATTTTGCACCTGACCGTGTAGCTATGCAAGATGCTACTGCGCAAATGGCCCTGTTGCAATTTATGCAGGCTGGAAAAGATAAAGTTGCAGTGCCATCCACCGCCCATGCGGATCACTTGATTCAAGCAAGAATCGGTGCGGATAAAGACCTTCAGGAAGGGATTAATAAGAATAATGAAGTATTCAACTTCTTATCGTCGGTATGTAATAAATACGGAATCGGTTTCTGGAAGCCCGGAGCAGGTATTATTCACCAGGTAGTTTTAGAAAACTATGCCTTCCCAGGAGGTATGATGATCGGTACAGACAGCCATACTGTTAATGCAGGTGGTTTGGGTATGGTAGCTATTGGTGTAGGCGGTGCTGACGCAGTAGATGTGATGGCGGGAATGCCTTGGGAACTAAAATTCCCAAAACTCATTGGTGTAAAGCTCACCGGTCGTTTGAACGGTTGGACTGCACCTAAAGATGTTATTCTGAAGGTAGCCGGTATTCTTACTGTAAAAGGGGGAACGGGTGCAATTGTAGAATATTTCGGCGAGGGCGCTGAGAGTATGAGTGCCACAGGTAAAGGTACCATCTGTAACATGGGTGCAGAGATTGGTGCAACCACATCGACCTTCGGGTACGATGATAGTATGCGTCGTTACTTATCTGCTACTGGTCGTCAAGATGTTGTTGATGCTGCAGATAAGGTGGCAGAACACTTGACTGGGGATGCTGAGGTATATGCTCATCCAGAGCAGTACTTCGACCAAGTAATTGAAATTAACCTCGATGAATTGACGCCGCACTTGAACGGGCCCTTTACTCCAGATTTAGCCACTCCTGTTGCTGAGATGAAGGAGAAGGCTGCAGCAAACGACTGGCCGACAGACATCGAATGGGCATTAATAGGATCTTGTACGAACTCTTCCTACGAAGACTTGACACGTGCCGCTTCCATCGTTGCGGATGCAGTAGATAAAGGCTTGCAGCCTAAGGCAATCTTAGGTATCAATCCAGGTTCTGAGCAAGTTCGTTTTACGGCGGAGCGCGATGGTTTGATGGATACCTTTAATAAGCTTGAGGGGACCAGAATCTTTACGAATGCATGTGGTCCTTGTATTGGACAATGGGCACGTGAAGGTGCCGAAAAGCAAGAGAAAAATTCGATCGTTCACTCTTTCAATAGAAACTTTGCAAAGCGTGCAGACGGTAATCCTAATACACATGCCTTTGTAACCTCACCAGAAATGGTGGCAGCGATAGCGATTTCAGGAAAATTGGATTTCAATCCGGTGACGGATACGCTCCTCAACACGAACGGCGAAGCTGTAAAACTCGCAGAGCCTACGGGACAAGAGCTGCCAAGTAAAGGATTTGCAGTAGAAGACAACGGTTACCAAGCTCCTGCGAAAGACGGTTCTGGAATTGAAGTTGTGGTGAATCCAGATTCGCAACGTCTGCAATTGTTAGCTCCGTTCGAACCATGGGACGGCTCAAACATTGATGGTGCAAAATTACTCATCAAGGCATTAGGCAAGTGTACCACGGACCACATTTCAATGGCAGGTCCTTGGCTGCGTTACCGCGGCCACTTAGATAATATTTCAAATAACTGTTTGATTGGGGCAGTGAATGCCTATACAGAAGCAACGAATGCGGTTACGAATCAACTCGACGGATCTGTTGATGAGGTTCCTAATGTAGCCCGTGCCTATAAAGCAGCAGGTGTTCCAACTATTGTTGTTGGAGATCATAACTACGGGGAAGGATCTTCTCGTGAGCATGCAGCAATGGAGCCACGTCACTTAGGTGTATGTGCGGTGATTGTAAAATCGTTCGCGCGTATTCACGAAACGAACCTTAAGAAGCAGGGTATGTTGGGTTTAACCTTCGATAATGAAGCAGATTACGACCTCATCCAAGTAGATGATACGTTCAACTTCACAGATCTCGCTGGGTTTGCACCGGGCAAGCAACTGACTCTTGAAGTGGTTCATGCAGATGGTTCAACACACACTGTTCAGTTAAATCACACGTACAATGCACAGCAGATTGAGTGGTTCAAAGCAGGATCCGCACTGAATTTAATCAAAACGCAAAACAACGCTTAAGATTACATTCATTGATGGATGAAAATAAAAAGGCCCGGCGCAAAGCGCCGGGCCTTTTCTATTAGAGAAGGTAAAAATACTATTTCAGTAGGTAGCCCACTTTTAATCCGAAGTTCCAAACGTAAGGCGCTAAGTCCGTTCCTACGCCGCCACTAAATCCATAATTAGAATAATTCCAATTCACTTCTTTTGAAGTGAATCCATAGCCGAAACCTACTGAATATTCTACCATTAGAAGTTCAGACAACACCAGTTGATTTCCAAATTCAAGCATTGCAGCCCCTGCAAAAGCGGTCTCGCGTGTTGTTGGATACATGAATGTAACAGGGTCTGGTGGATGATCATAATCTATGCGATCGTAGTTAAAAGTGGTAACCATGAGGTTGGGTTTGATATAAGAACCTCTCATGATATGACCGTAGCGCATACGCTGCATGTAGAAATTCGGGCTTCGCTTAAACTTAAAACCGGTATAAAGACCGGCTCCCATGGCACGTTCTGGATCGTTCCAGCCGTTTTGGTTTTCATAACCCGCCCCTACAAATAGAGCACCTGCCTCCCAAGAGCTAGACGGGTTTATGGCTTCCTCGTAAACTAGGAACATATAGTTTTGACTGATGGCGCCAATATCCAATTTAATACCGTGTCTGCGTTGGTTCGCATAGATGCGCTCATCGTCCATCATGGTTTTACTTAAATCCATAACGCGACCGCTCTCAAAAATGATTTTACTCAAGTAATCCTTTTCAATACTGAAGGTAGCAGAATTTACTGGTGATCCATATTCACGGTATTTAATGAAGTCCGGATTGACCTCTATGATGGTCACCTCATCGATAGTCTTGTCCTTATAGATAATCATATCCTGAGCGGCAACTTCTAAAAAGGCAGCACAGCAGGCGAGAATGAGTAAAAGCTTTTTCATAGGTCCTTAAATTTGTTCCAAACACACCAAATATAATGCCGTTTCTCGTTGTAAATTAGTCGAACGATGAAATTCACTAAAATACAACGTGGTTGGGCCATGTATGATTGGGCCAATTCGGTCTATTCACTGGTAATTAGCACCGTTTTGTTTCCGTTGTACTATGAGGCGGTCACTAAAAACGAGACTAATGAAGTCCTGTTTTTAGGACGTATGTGGGAGAATACGGTAGTCTACAGTTACGTTATTGCAGCATCCTATTTGACCATATCCATTCTTTCACCTTACCTCGCCGCGATGGCGGATCGAACGGGTCGAAGAAAAGTGTTCATGCGGACTTTTATGATTGTAGGTGCGCTTAGTACTTCCTGTATGGGCTTGTTTACAGCGGATAATCCGTGGCTTGGACTTTATTTAGCATACATCGCGAGTGTTGGCTTTACAGGTTCTATAGTGTTTTATAACAGCTTTTTACCTGTTATTGCTCCGGCTGAAATGCAAGATCGATTGTCCGCACGGGGTTTCTCCTTAGGCTATTTCGGAAGTGCATTATTGCTCATAATGTGTCTTGTATTGGTGCAAATGCCCACCACATTTGGTTTTACAGATGCGGGAGCAGCGTCCAGGGCCTCTTTTCTAGTGACGGGTATCTGGTGGTTAGGATTTGGTTTACCTGCCATTAATAGATTGCCAAAAGATGAAGTGAAGGATTATTTTGAGAGTAAGCTTTTTTGGAAAAGCTGGCGCGAGCTTTTGCTTGTGTTTGAAGAATTTCGTCGGATAAAGTCCCTGCGCATTTTCCTCGGCGGTTTTTTCTGGTACAGTGTGGGAATGCAGACTATTATTTTACTTGCCGCAGTTTTCGGATCTAAAGTCTTGGGTTTAGAATCGTCTCAACTTATCATGACCATTTTGATTATTCAGTTTGTTGCAATTGCAGGTTCTGCAGTTTTTGCACGATTGAGCGAACGCACGACAAATGTATTCGCCATATTAGTTGGTGTAACCATTTGGATGCTCTTGTGTTTCGCGGCTTATTTTGTCCAGAATGCCGGCCAATTTTATGTGGTAGGAGGGGTGCTTGGTTTTGTGATGGGTGCCGTTCAAAGCTTATCGCGTTCTACCTATAGCAAGATGCTTCCAGAAACGGAAGATCATACGACCTATTTTAGTTTCTATGACGTCATGGAAAAATTAGCGACAACCATAGGTATGTTTAGTATTGGGGTGCTTGAAGCGGTTACAGGCGATCTTCGAAATTCAGCTTTAGCACTTACGGTGTTTTTTGGCATTGGTTTAGTTCAGATCTTCAGACTTCGCGGTCTTGAGAAGAAAAGCGCCGTTAATGCGAATTAGCGTTTCACCAAAGAATTCATCTACTTCCAATCCTTGGTAAATACCTTGTACAGTAATGTAGCCTTCATTAGGCCATAAGGCTTTATCGGCAGTATCTCTGGTAATAATAATCCCTTGAGGAAAGGTGATGCTTTTGCGCTCTGCACTTTGAATGGTATCTGACAGCTGAACGACGGTACCGGTTTCCCATTCGTAGTCCATTAATAGGCCTGCAAATCCATCTGCGCTGCCTTCGAAAACAGGCTGCTGTTCCATTGCTTTTTCGGGTGTTCTGAAATATTGATAGAGACCAATAGACAGCGCTCCGGCAACAAAGAAAGACAGGGTAATGAGCACTTTCTTCATAATGTAGGTTTAGCTTCGTACCTGACCGATGTAATTGCTCGGAGTAATCTGTTTAAGCTCGGCTTTGATGGCATCCTTTACGTCTAAGGTATCAATGAATTCAGCGATGCTCGATGCAGTTATAGCACTATTTGTGCGGGTTAAAGCCTTGAGCGCTTCATAAGGCTTGGGATAGCCCTCTCTACGTAGGATGTTCTGGATGGCTTCCGCAACTACGGCCCAATTCGCTTCTAGATCTGCGGCAATTTTACCCTCATTCACTAAAAGTTTACCCAATCCCTTGTTCATCGAGGCTATGGCGATCAGAAGGTGACCAAATGGAACACCTACATTGCGCAAAACAGTAGAATCTGTAAGGTCACGTTGCAAGCGCGATATCGGTAGTTTTCCAGCGAGGTGCTCGAACAGTGCATTAGCAAGGCCTAGGTTCCCTTCTGCGTTTTCAAAATCAATCGGATTCACTTTGTGCGGCATTGCAGACGATCCTACCTCACCGGCTTTGATTTTTTGTTTGAAGTAATCCATACTCACATACGTCCAAACGTCACGGCAAAGGTCGATGAAGATATTGTCAATGCGTTTCAGGGCATCGAACTGTGCAGCAATATTATCGTAATGTTCGATCTGGGTAGTAGGGTAGCTGCGTTGCAATCCTAGATGGTTGCTTACAAAATCATCTCCCCATTTGTGCCAATCGCGTCCTGGATAAGCGACAGCGTGCGCATTAAAATTACCCGTGGCACCTCCGAACTTAGCACTATGCGGTACCGCTTTCAGTTGCGCCAGCTGTCCACGAAGACGTGTCGAAAACACCTTGAATTCTTTTCCTAGTGTAGTAGGTGATGCAGGTTGACCGTGTGTGCGCGCGAGAAGAGGAATGGCTTCCCAAGCCTTTGCACTCGTCTCAATAGCTTCAATAAGCGCTTCTATTGAAGGGCAGATGACCTCTTCAAGTGCTTCCTTCACCGATAAAGGCACGGATGTGTTGTTGATGTCCTGCGAAGTAAGTCCAAAGTGGATGAATTCCTGAAAATTGCTCAAGCCTAGGTTTTCAAATGCTTCTTTGATGAAGTATTCAACCGCCTTTACATCGTGATTGGTAACCTTTTCAATGTCTTTTATTTTCTGCGCATCTTCCGTGCTGAAGTTTTTGTAGATCGCTCGCAAGGCGTCAAAATGCTTGTGGTCTACTCCTGTTAACTGAGGTAAATCACTCTCGCACAATGCGATAAAGTACTCTACTTCGACACGGACTCTGTATTTGATCAGCGCGAATTCCGAAAAGTACTGACTGAGGGCTTCGGTTTTTGAAGCATATCGACCGTCAACGGGTGTGATGGCATGTAAAGCTGTAGACATTGCAAGGCTATTAAAGCACAAAATTAACGGAGTTGGCCGCGTTTTCCTAATTCTATGACCTCAAGGTTTGCGACTTTTCCTTTTTCCTCTCCTTCTTGGACCAATTCGAACCTCAGCATGGTACGCATTTTATGAAAGCCGTGGATTCCCGCCGCACCTGGGTTCATATGCAAACAATTGATGTGCTTATCATGTACCACCTTCAAGATATGACTGTGTCCGCAAACAAATACATCCGGCTGCTCTCTTTTTAATTCCTCTCGTGTTCTGTTGTTGTAGCGAGGAGGATATCCGCCAATGTGGGTGATCCAGACTTTCACACCATTCAATACAAACTTTTGGTGCAGTGGATATCGGCTTCGCATCGTATGGTCGTCGATATTCCCGTAAACGGCAATCAAAGGTTTATCCAATGCTTCAAGCGCATCCATCCCTTCGTGCGCTCCAATATCTCCAGCATGCCAGATCATGTCCACTCCGGCCGCAAAATCAAGAATTCTGTCGTCCATGTGACTGTGCGTATCAGAGAGTAATAGGATTTTTGTCCTTTTGGTTGTCACAAGCGTACCTTTGGCGTGAATATTAGTCAAATGTAATGCGTACACTCTTGAGATTGGCCTACGATGGTGCTCCCTTTTGTGGTTGGCAGATCCAGCCGAACGACCGCACGGTTCAAGGAGATCTCGATGATGCGCTGAGCAAACTTTTGCGTCAGCCCATTCAGACTATGGGAGCGGGTAGGACGGATACAGGGGTCCATGCGAAAGAAATGTTTGTACATTTTGATTGGTCACCGGAATATGGGGAAGGTGCACTGAATCTAGACCAATTGGTCTACCGTTTAAATAGATTTCTAGATCCTGCCATATACATCTATGAGGCCCGTGAAGTCCCGCACGATTGGCACGCACGTTTTGATGCGACTTCTCGTAGCTATGAATACGCACTTTGTACTTCAGGTTCCCCTTTTTGGCGTGATAAAGCGTGGATGGTAGATCAGATGCCGGATGTTGAAAAAATGAATGCAGCGGCAGAACGCCTATTGGAAGAAACAGATTTTGCAAGTTTCTGTAAAACTGGATCGGATAATAAAACCACCATCTGTCAGGTAACCCGCGCAGAATGGATCTTGGAAGCAGATGTGCTGGTTTTTCATATTACTGCAGACCGATTCCTTCGTAACATGGTACGTGCAATAGTGGGTTCACTGTATGAGGTCGGGCGCGGCAAATGGTCCGTAGACGATTTTGAAGCGCGTATGGCACAAAAAAACAGAGGTGCTATGGGAACAAGTGCACCTGCACAAGGCTTATACCTAACAGAAGTAACTTATAACAACCTCGAAAATGTCTAAAGTAGGCGGTAAGGCGTTTGATTTTCAACTTTTCACGAAGGTGATGGCATACGCACGGCCTTATCGGGGCTTGTTTTTTGGGGCAGTTCTATTGACAGTGCTTCTCGGTGCATTGGGTACTGCACGACCGATCATCACGAAAATGATCATCGACGATGCCATACTTACGCTAGATGGCCCTTATCTCATCGAATTAAGTTTGTGGTTGGTCGCTTTACTTGTTGTCGAGAGCTTAGGCCAATTTATGTTTATGTATGCCGCAAATTGGCTGGGTCAGAGTATCATTAAAGACATTCGAATCGAGCTTTACGACAAATTGCAGACGTTTAAACTGGGATTTTATGATCGGACACCAATCGGCCAATTGGTCACTCGTGTTGTTTCAGATATCGAAACCATAGCCCAAATCTTTTCACAGGGCATACTTGTGATATTTGGTGATCTCTTTCGAATTGTGGTTATGTTGGTGGCCATGTTCTTCTATTTTAATCCAATTTTGGTTTTAATTAGCCTTTCCATCATACCGGTACTTTTTATTGCGACGCGCTGGTTTCAGCGTGGTATTAAAGGTGCATTCCAACGGGTCCGTTCGGAAGTATCGAACCTAAATACCTTTGTACAAGAACATTTGGGAGGGATGAACGTGGTTCAAGCTTTTGGACGCGAACACCAAGAAGCGCAGAAATTTCGTGCCATCAACGCGCGGCATCGTGATGCCAACATCGAGAGCATTTTTTATTACGCTTTGTTCTTTCCCATTATTGAAGTCCTTAGTGCGATCTCTATTGGACTTGCGGTTTGGTACGGTGGTATGAACGCCGCTCAAGGGGGTGCGGTAACTGTAGGGGAGCTTACAGCAATGATTATTTTCATAGGAATGCTCTTTCGTCCATTACGCCAGTTAGCCGACCGGTTCAATACCCTTCAAATGGGTATGGTTGCCTCTGAGCGTGTATTGAAACTTCTTGAAAGTGATCATGAGCGCGAAGCAAACGGAACGAAGCGCTTAGATCCGCTAAAGGGTGCCATTGCTTTTGAATCGGTAGATTTCCATTACAACGAAGGGGAGCCTATACTGCACGATGTGAGTTTTGCTGTTGCGCCTGGCGAGACTGTGGCTGTAGTCGGAGCAACGGGCGCGGGCAAGAGTACCATCATTTCCATACTTATGGGCTTTTATCCCTATTCAAAAGGTCGAGTAAGTATCGATGGGGTAGCTCTCAATGAGTTGGACCTACATCAGTTGCGCACGCAATTGGCCCTAGTGCTCCAAGACGTGTTTTTATTTTCAGATACCGTTCGTTCAAATATTGTTTTAGGTGATGAATCCATTACCGATGTTGCCATAACTGAGGCTGCTGCACGTATTGGTATAACGGAATTCATTGATGGATTGCCGCAAGGATTAGATTACAATGTACAGGAGCGTGGTGGAGTGCTCTCTGCTGGACAGCGCCAGTTGTTGGCTTTCCTTCGTGCGTACATTACAGACCCGGCCGTTCTTATATTGGATGAAGCTACTTCATCTATCGATTCGCATACGGAGGAGCTCATTCAACGCGCATTAATTGCGCTTACGAAAAACAGAACTTCTGTGATCATCGCACACCGCCTTTCCACCATTCAGCATGCCGATAGAATTATAGTCTTAGATAAGGGAAGGATAGTGGAGATAGGAAATCACCAAGAATTACTGGATAAAGGCGAGGCCTATTTTAGTTTATACGAGAAGCAGTTCGCTTCCGCAGAGTAAAAAAAAAGCGGCCCCTGAGGGCCGCTTTGCTTATCCGTTCATGGAGATTAAGAACTCCGCGTTGTCTTTGGTCTTTCGAACGCGATCGCTCAAGAATTCCATTGCTTCGATCGGTGTCATGTCTGCAAGGTATTTCCTTAGGATCCACATGCGTTGCAAAACGTCGGGTGCAAGAAGTAGATCTTCTTTACGCGTACCGCTCTCAGTAAGGTTAATGGCCGGCCAAATTCTACGGTTTGCAATCTTACGATCCAATTGCATTTCCATATTACCGGTTCCTTTAAACTCTTCAAAGATCACCTCATCCATTTTAGATCCGGTATCAATGAGTGCTGTCGCTAATATGGTTAAAGAGCCTCCTCCTTCAATATTTCTTGCTGCTCCAAAGAAGCGTTTGGGTCGCTGAAGTGCATTTGCATCCACACCACCGGATAAAATTTTACCTGATGCCGGACTTACCGTGTTGTAAGCACGCGCAAGACGTGTAATACTGTCCAGCATAATGATTACATCATGACCACATTCTGTCATGCGCTTCGCTTTTTCTAGAACTATGTTGGCTACTTTCACGTGGTGATCAGCAGGTTCGTCAAAAGTTGAAGCAACCACCTCCGCATTAACACTGCGACTCATATCGGTTACTTCCTCCGGACGCTCATCAATCAAGAGAACGATCATGTAGGCTTCAGGATGATTCGCTGCAATAGCATTAGCGACTTCCTTCATTAAAGTGGTCTTACCTGTTTTAGGTTGGGCCACAATCAATCCACGTTGTCCTTTACCGATAGGTGAAAAGAGATCGATAATTCGTGTTGAATCGGTACTTCTTCTCGTTGTGATGTCAAATTTCTCTTCCGGGAAAAGCGGAGTTAAGTGCTCAAATGCAACGCGATCGCGCACGTATTCTGGAGTACGTCCGTTAATACTGTTGACCTTGACCAACGGAAAGTACTTCTCACCTTCGCGTGGAGGGCGGACTTCACCAGTGATGGTATCACCAGTCTTAAGGCCCATTCCTCTTATTTGATTTTGACTTACGTAGATGTCATCGGGAGAATTCAAATAGTTAAAGTCGGAACTCCGTAAGAAACCGTAACCATCGGGCATAATTTCCAAGACACCTTCATTTGCGATAATACCTTCAAAATGGAACTCCTTAGGTCTGCGTTTATTGCGCTGATCACGTTGGTTCTGGTCTCTGTTATTGTTGTGACGTGGGCCTTTCTCAGGACGTCCACCTCTTTCAGGACGATTCCCTTTAGGATGGCGCTCGCCTTTTTCGGCAGAAGATTGCTGCTCTTTTTCTCCGTTCGCTTCACGCTTTTCATGTTGCGCCGAGGTCGATTTCTTGTCCTCTTTAGGAGTGGCCACAGGTGCCTTTGGCTGCATTTGAGCGGGTTGCTCTGTAGTTTTCTCTGCAGTGGAGGATTGTCCGGTTTTACTTAAAATGGCGCTAACGAGTTCGCCTTTTTTCATGTAACGGGCTTTTGGAATATCAAGAGATGCTCCTAAGTCTTTTAGTTCAGGCAACTTACGTGCCTGTAATTCGTTTTCAGTCAACATGTTATTTGGGATAGTATAGGTAGAAGTTGAGCCGGTGCTCGATAATTATTGTGCTCTACACAACAATAATAGTGAGATTTCGAGATTAAATGAAAATTGACACTGTATTTTTTTCAACTTTGTCACAAGAAATACAACTCTTATGATTCAACGCATTCAGACCTTATATCTTTTTTGTGCAGCCATTATCAGTACACTTGGTGCTTTTATTTTGCCTTTATATGCTACAGAATCGGAGGTATTTAGAGCGACAGCAGGCATGTACACGTTTCTCACTTTTGGATTAGGAATGTCATTGTTCAGTGGAGCGGTTTTACTTTATGGCAACCGGAAAATGCAGCTCATTGTTGTACGGATCGGTATGCTTAGTGCTTTAGCGGCCATGGGCTTTATCATCCAAGCAGTTTTAGCAACACCCGGTGCCTCAGCAAGCTGGGGAGCTGCGGCACCTTTCGCTTGCATCGTATTCGCTTATTTAGCTTCAAAAGGCATTCAGAAAGACGAGGATAAAGTTCGTAGTCTAGACCGTCTCCGCTAACGGCAAAGAAGTGCACGGTTTGTTCTTAGTGCAGTCCCAATACAAATGTTGCATTCCATTGGTGAGCCACAGATAAGCGGCGCCAACACTTTGATTGTAGTTGAACGCTTGGTTGAAGGTAGCTTGGCTTAATTTGACCGAAGGTGCTTTACACTCCACTAGAATAATAGGTTGCCCGGCTTTATTTGCCACTATATCGGTTCTTTTCTGCTTAAAACCAGTCTGAATCCCTGCTTCCGTGCTCATATTGCTCGTAGCGTAGCCAAGCGCATCGAGGTAGGAAATACAATGCTGACGTACCCATTCCTCTGGAACGCCAACAAGCCACTTTTTTCGCACGGGATCCCAGATTTCCGGACCAGAAGTCGTCTCGCGCATCTGGACTTCCAAAGTGATTTCTGGAGCAAAGAGCAATCTAGGATAGGCCATTAGAATATTTTCGTATTGTACAGCTCCGGGTATTTTCCATGGACGTCCTTGTAGGCTTGTTCAATCTCAGAAAAGGTATGTAATTCTTCGCGGCATGGAATCACCTTTAAAATACCTGCATGCTTCTTTTCATAGTCGAGGTAGCCTAAAGAAATGGGCGTACCTGCTTTTTTAGCAATTTGATAAAATCCTGTTTTCCATTTATCTACGCGCTTACGTGTCCCCTCAGCGGGAACCATTAAGGTGATGTTTTTGTCCGATTGAAGCAATTGCGCTGCATGCTCCACTAAGTGGTTTCTTTTGCTTCTATTTACCCCAATGGCGCCCATCCACTTGAAAAAACCGAAGAAGTACCAACGGGTATAAAAGTCTTTGATGAAGAATTTTAATGGAAGACGCATGAGCCAGAACGTACCGACAGCGTACACCAAGTCATAGTTTGAGGTGTGTGGAGCAGCAATCATGACTGAATTTTGCGCGGCTTGAATATCTTCTTTTGTTGCTACGAGCTTCCAGCCGGTAACGAAGAAAACAAATCGGGCGATGAGGTATTTCATATCAGTAGGTTCAAGAATCCAAAGATAAGCCATCAAACCAAGCTTCCGGGAAGCCCACAAGGTAGACTTTAGAGGTCGCTCTAGTCATCGCTGTATAGAGCCACTTATAGTAAATAGGAGCGGGTCCTTCTGGTAAGTACGGGTGTTCCACAACCACATGTTCCCACTGTCCGCCTTGGCTCTTGTGACACGTAATGACATAGCTGAACTTTATCTGAAGTGCATTGAAATACGGATCGTTCTTGACCGATTCATATATTTTTCCCTTGGAACCCCGATAGGAATATTTTGCCATCATCTGTTCGTACAGATTATTGCTTTGCGCACTATTTAATGCAGGTCCTTCACTTTCTAAGGCACTTAGATTAAGGATAACGTCAATAGCATCTTGCTTCGGGTAGTCCACAAATGCTACAGTCGCCTCACAGAAAGTGAAGCCATAGCGTTCGTGGATGTTTCTGATGCTCCGGATTTCCCCAATTTCACCATTGGCGATGAAACCCATTTGACTCGATTCCGGCAGCCAGAAATAATTGTTTTTTACCACCATGAATTGATCGCCTGCCGAGATGCGTTCCTCTTGGAATTTTATACGGCCGCGAATTCCTTGATTGTATTGGTTTGCTTTCTTATTGCTTCTTACCACCATTGTGTTTCCGCTATTATCACCGGTGTAGAGTTGCTCAAAAATCTCTTGTAATTGGTAACCGTCTTCTACTCGGATTAAATCTCCGCCAGCTTCAAAAACAGGAGGTTCGCTTGAATCGGCTTCAATCAGTTCTCGAAGCATCGTTGCGTTTTTAAGAATGAAGCTGTCGAGCGCTTGTCGGGTAACTGCGCGCAAGGTGTGCTCAGTGGCCGGCAGCCCCATTTGATTCGCGAAGAAATCTGAAGACAACGCTGGGCTTTCGGGTTGGCCCACAGGGGGTAACTGGGCTGGATCACCCACTAAAATGAGGTGGTTTGAGGCATCTTCAAAAACATATTGCAACAAATCCTCCAATAGGGAATGGTCGCCCAGTGAACGATCACGCTGTGTGCTTATCAATCCAGCTTCATCAACGATAAAGGTGGTGTTCTTATTGGGGTTGTTCGCTAAAACAAAAGTAGCGGCGCCGCCAGAACTCACTTTTGGACGGTACAAGCTCCGGTGTATGGTGTGTGCTGGATGCCCTGTTGCACCGCTCATAACTTTCGCAGCGCGTCCTGTGGGTGCCATCAGTCTCACCTTTCGGGTATGTTTTTTGTGCACTGCTACGACACTTTTTAAAAGTGTCGTCTTTCCCGTTCCCGCGTAGCCCTTGATGATCATCACCTCTGGTTGGATGCGTCGAATGCTCAAGTAGACTGCTAATTTGCGCAGTAATTGGTCTTGATCGTCGGTTGGATCGAAAGGAAAAAAGCCTTTCAAATCTGCATATGTACTTTGAGGTGATTGCAATTAAAAATTATTGTAGTTTTGGACCATAATTGTTGATTTAGACCCATGAATTCAAAGGTACAACTAGGAATTAAAGTAGTTCTCATCCTTCTGTCGACGTACTTCACGTATCGTATTTATAATAGCATTATGCAACCTATTAAATTCCAGCGTATTGAGCGTGTAAGAATTTGTGAGGTAACGGAGAAGTTAGAAAATATTCGCGAGGCTCAATTGGCGTATAAAGCCGAAAATGGAGTTTTCTGTTCAGACATTCACGAACTGGTTGCTTTTGTAGATACGGGGGTGATCAATATCATCGAACGGAAGGATACCAATTTCATGTATTATGATAAGGTATACCAAAAGGAAATGAATAAGGATTCTGTGATGTTGCGCGTTCTTGGTCAAGAGCCGGTAGCTGTTCAGCTGTTTGGTGAAGGATTTGACGGGTCGACGTTACTAAGAATTCCCGGTACGGACAGTTTATTTACAATGAACGCCGGCAAGATTAATAAAAATGCCGTTGATGTTGCTACCTTTGAGGTAAGTGCACCCTACGCTACGGTCTTTGCAGATGTTGAGAAGAGCTACCCACAAGCCTTCAGTAAAGTTGCAAACGAAGCGTTAGTTATTGGCTCATTAACACAACCTACCATCAGTGGTAACTACGAAAATACTTACTGTAAGTCAGAATAATTTAGATCCCGCCTTTGCCAATGCAAAGGCAGGTGAAAGCACCTTGTCCATCCTGTATCAACAGGATGGACTTTCTTTTTTGGTACGTCACAAAACTACCCGCCAGGTTTACCTCTTTGGTTATCATCCACGACAGTCGTGGGGCAAAAACCCCATAGGAGATGTACTTGCCGGCTTTCAGGAGCTGCCTAGTGAGGTGATCTACGCCATTGAAGCTCCGCATACGGTGCTCATCCCTGAACTTATGAGTGGCGGTGAAATACCAGGTTGGACCGAAACCGTGTTGGGGCAAAAAGCTAATTTCATGGATTTGAGCTCAGCCAATTCCATGACTTTTCTTACCTACTTAAACGATTCAGATTTGAGCCTTAGTCAAAGCGATACGCTGGTTTGCAGGCATAACTGGGCGGTTCAATTGGAGCGATTAAAGCCTACTGTACATCCAAAAATATGGGTTCATGTTTATTCGGATAGTGTACAGATTTTTGCGTCCACAGCCTCTAAATGGCAAGTCATAAATAGCTTTCCATGTAGTAATGAATCTGAGTTGGTCTATCATTTAGGGAATGTCTCAGAGCAGCTAGGATGGGACCGTACGGCTACAGAGATTGAGCTGAGCGGCTATTCCGCTCGCGCGTACAAACCTGTTTTGGAGCCCTATTTTTCCAAGGTTCAGTTGTGCAACATTCAGCAATGGGCGAAAATCAGCTCTGCGTTATCCGATTTTGATGCGCTTGCCTTTGTTAACCTTTTACGATTATGAGAATTGTAAGCGGAAAGTGGCGAAGTAAAAGAATTTTTGCGCCAAAAAACTTACCTACACGACCAACCACGGACTTTGCGAAAGAAAGTTTGTTTAATATCCTAAATAATAGGTTTGATTTTGAAGCGATTCGTGTCCTTGACCTGTTCTCAGGAACGGGTAACATCAGTTATGAATTTGCTTCCCGTGGAACGGTTGATTTAACCGCAGTTGATCAAAACAGGAACTGCATTCGCTTTATAACGGAAACTTCGGAATCACTTGATGCGGGTATGCATATCGTACAGGCAGATGCACTGCAATACGTTCGTCGCGCTTCAACCAGTTTCGATTTAATTTTTGCAGATCCTCCATACGATTGGGAACATTATGAAGATTTGGCAAAGACCATCCTAGATTTAGGTCTTTTACGTGAAGGTGGTGAGGCCATTCTGGAACACAGCGACCAGACGGATTTGAGTCACCTTCCTGGTTTCTTCGCCCACCGTCGTTACGGGCATGTTAATTTCAGCTTCTTCTCGAGACTTCAAGATTTAGCTCAAGAAGACTAATGCGCCTTTAAAAACGCTACTAGTTTTTTAATCGCCAAACCCCTGTGGGATATTTCGTTTTTCGTTTTTGCATCCATTTCGGCAAAGCTCTCTGTGTAGCCATGCGGGGTAAAGATTGGGTCGTAGCCAAACCCCTTTGAACCGGAACGTGAAGTTGATATTTCTCCGTTTACGGTGCCTTCAAACAGATGTTCATTACCATTGAATACTAATGCTACAGCAGTTCTAAAACGAGCTTTTCGATTGCTACTGCCTTCGAGTTTAAGAAGGACTTTGTCCATATTAGCATCGGCATCTTTTGAAGGTCCAGCGTAACGAGCGCTAAACACCCCCGGCGCGTTATCTAAAGCGGCAATTTCCAAACCGGTATCATCAGAAAAACAGGACAGTCCGTGTTTTTGCCAGACGGTTCTTGCTTTGATCCAAGCATTACCCTCAAGAGTCATTGCGGTTTCTTCGATTTCGTCATGATCACCAAGTTCGTCCAATCCAATTACCTCGTAATCTGGTGCCAATAATTCACGAACCTCTTGTAACTTACCCGGATTATGCGTTGCAAAGACCAATTTCATATACCATACGTTTAGATGGATAAAGTTACACCTATAATTCGCCTTGGAGGGCCTGTTTTGGCCATTCTTATTGCTGGGCTGGGAAGTTTTCAGCCACAATATTGGTTGCTTGGCGTGGCTGCATGGATGCTACTTTGGTGGATCACAGAGACGGTCCATTTGGGTGTTACAGCATTGCTGCCCTTGGTGTTGTTCCCAGCACTAGAAATTGCGCAGGCAAAGTCGCTTGCAACGTACTATGCACATCCCTTAGTGTATCTGTTTTTTGGAGGTTTTGTGTTGGCTCTTGCCCTTGAAAAAGCAGGTCTCCATTACAGAGTGGCCCTCTGGATATTGCGAAAAACAGGCACAAAAGACCACCAATTACTTGCGGGTTTTATGTTGGCAACGGCATTCATGTCCATGTGGATTTCAAATACAGCTACGTCCATAATGATGTTACCCATAGTGACCAGTGTTATTGCCGTTCTTGAACCAAAGCAACGCGAAAAATTGGCTCGTCCTATACTTCTAAGTGTGGCTTGGGCAGCAAATATTGGGGGAATGGCTACATTGATTGGTACGCCACCCAATATGATTTTCGCTGGATTTATGAGCGAATACTTAAATAGGCAAATTGGCTTCATAGAATGGTTGCCTATAGGGCTTTCCGCCAGTGCTTTGTTGGGTACAATAGCCTTTTTTATTCTGCGCCGTGGATTGGAAAAGACACCACTTACAGCCTCAGAGGAAGAGCGTAGCAGGAGTTGGCTTGAGGATGAATGGACGCGACTTGGGGTTGTGTCTCCTGCACAACGTCGTGTTGCTTATATCTTTTCACTTACTGCATTGTTATGGATCCTCCGGCCGTACTTAAGTATTTGGCTGCCTTCAGTTCAATGGTCGGATACCGGCATCGCTCTTGCAGCTGCCTTGTTCTTATTTACAGTTTCCGATGGTTCCTCGAGAAGTTTGTTAAAATGGGAGGATACAAAGTCTTTACCCTGGGGCATCTTACTTTTATTTGGCGGAGGCTTAGCGCTTGCAGGTACGCTTCAAGCAAGTCCTTGGTTTGAGATATTGGGCGAACAGCTTCAGTCATTACAAGGAATTCCTTTTGGAGCTTGGCTATTAGTCATGGCTCTTATTGGAGTATTTGCAACAGAATTGTTAAGTAATATGGCTTTAGTAAGCGCTCTACTTCCTTTAGTTTACACGCTCGCCACCGCCTTAGGATTAGATTTTTATTCCTTGTCGTTACCGCTAGTTTTGGGGGCAAGCTGTGCATTTATGCTTCCGATGGCTACTCCGCCCAATGCCATTGTATTTTCTACCGGTAGCCTCAGTATGTCGTATATGATCTATCGCGGTATTGCATTGAATTTAATTGCTGTAGTCGCTCTTTTTGTGGTGACGTGGCTGTTTCATTTTATGGGCTAACAATCTCATCCGGTCGAGACAGTACCTTTTTTGGAAGATGTGTTTTGATTAATGATCCCATCGCTTCAATCCATTCTATTTTTAGTTGTGTTCTTGCATATAGTAGGCTGATCTCACGCCCAGGCGTTGGTGTGGCAATCGGCTTTACACTGGATTTATAATTTTCTTGGAGATCAATGGCTGTTAAGTAGGGAAGTAACGTCATTCCCATACCTCTGTGGGCCAATTTTACTAAAGTGTCAAAATTTCCGCTCTCCATTTGTAATCCCTGGCCTTCCTGTGCATTCGCTTTGCAAAGTTTTAAAACGCTGTTTCTGAAACAATGTCCTTCGTTTAAAAGCAGCAGTTCCTTCACATTAATTTCCGAAGCCAATAAAAACTCATCGTTTTTCATTGGATGGTAATCCGGAACGAAAGCCATGAACGGTTCGTAATACAATGGCTGCTCCACTATTCCTTTTTCTTCTAGGGGTGTGGCTGCAATTCCTACATCGATCCTATCCTTTCTCAAGGCTTCAATCATGTCTTCAGTTTTGAGCTCTTCCACTTTAAGAATGATGTCGGGAAATTTAGCTTTGAACTCAGGTAAAAATCGTGGGAGTAAGCTGGGTGCAACGGTGGGTATGACGCCTAAACTCAATGTACCGCTGTAGGAGCCTTTGATCCGTTTTGCCATGTTTTCCATGACTGCACTTTCGTGCAGAATCTTCCTAGCTTGTTCGATGAGGCGTTCGCCCAACGGAGTGGGAACAATAGGGTGCTTCGATCGATCAAATATGAGTATATCCAATTCCTCTTCGAGTTTTTGAAGCTGCATACTCAATGTAGGTTGGGTTACAAAACAGGCTTCTGCCGCTCGAGCAAAATGGCGATGGTTATCTACAGCGACAATATATTTGAATTGGGTTATAGTCATTTCCTATTATTAAATTTGAATGATAGAAAACAAAGATATCGCTTCTTGTTGCCGTCCGCAAGTATCCTGTGTTACTTTTAGACTATGACTTTGGCCGAACTAAAAAAAGTGTTTGAACAACCCTTGCCCGGTATTAAAGCGCACCAACTCTTAATGCCCTCTTATAGAAATGCACTTCATCTCGATACAGTGGAGTCTAAGAATCCTCGACGTGCGGGCGTACTAGTGCACCTATTTAATGGAGCGGATGGTCTTGAGGTCTTGCTCATGAAGCGTCCGGTTTACGACGGTACGCACAGCGGTCAAATCAGCTTTCCCGGTGGTAAATTCGAGAAGGGCGATGGAGATTTAGCAGGTACTGCATATCGTGAGGCTTTTGAGGAGGTGGGACTTCGTAAAGAAGAGTTGCATCACATTGGCGCTTTGAGTTGGCTGTATATCCCACCCTCAAATTTCTATGTAGAGCCTTATGTGACCTTCAGTTCGGAGTGTCCAGAATTAGTCTTAGAAGAAAAAGAGGTAGCCTATACGCTGTCTGTTCCATTAGTTAAAATCTGTGATCGCTCCCTATTGAGTGAAGCTGAGGTAGTGACAAAATATGGAAAGATAACAGTGCCTGCATTTCATTGGCAAGGCGAAGTCATCTGGGGCGCGACCGCGATGATTCTCGGGGAGCTAAGCGCTCTGTTTTCTTAGCACTATATTTGCCGACCTGAAACAATAAACACATGCACTTAAATCCATTCAAGCGCGACAGCTTTGGTTACAATTTGCTGATTAAGCGGAGTGTGATTTTTGTCTTTGGTCTCATCACTTGGTACCGATTTTTTCGAATCAATAGTACACGTATTGTGGGAGCGGATAAGTTGCGCAACTTACCAGACCAGGGGGTTTTGTTTGTCTCGAATCATCAAACGTATTTCGCAGATGTTAGTGCTATGTATCAGGTATTTAACGCTGCAGAAAATCGCCGTTACAATAGTGTCCCTTTTCATACGCTTTTTCGTCCCAAACTGAACGTGTTTTTCGTCGCCGCGGCTGAAACCATGAAGAAGGGATTGTTGCCCAAGCTCATGCAATACGCAGGTAGTGTCAGTATAAAGAGAACCTGGCGCGAAGCAGGCAAGAATGTCAATAGATCGGTAGACCCAAAAGATATTGAAAACATCAAGCGCGCGATGGAAACCGGCTGGACCATTACCTTTCCTCAAGGTACCACAAGACCCTTTGTTAAAGGCCGGAGAGGTACAGTGCATTTGATCAAAGAGTTAAAGCCTGTGGTGGTTCCCGTAGTAATTGATGGCTTTCGCAGAGCGTTCGACAAAACGGGTATGTTTGTGAAGAGCAATGGTAACCTGTTAAACATTACCTTTAAAGACCCGTTGGAATTGGACTTTTCCAAATCCAACGATGAACTGTTAGATGAAATCATGGTTGCTATTGAACAAGCACCTGAGTTTTTGAAAATTAAAGACGAATGAAAAAATTAATTCTTTTAGTACTCGTATCAACGCTGTTTGCAGCATGTGAAGATCCTATTCCAGTGGTAGATCCTACTGCGCTAGACAATAGGAACATTTACATACGGGCGTACAAATATTATGACGGTGCGATAATAGATACCTCAACGGTGTATGAGGTCAATGGTGATTTAGTGAAATTTGATCATATCTACGTTACACTTAGCGGTGCACGCTTCGTGAGCTATGACGAACAGGATACCACTTTTACAGAAAGTGACTTGACTATGATCGATTTGATTGGAAATTCAGAAGTGAAACTCGCTTATCTACCTTCGGGCAATTACAATGGCAGCTTAGAGTATAACATAGGGTTGGATAGCGCACGCGCTTTTACTGCTCCTGATCAACTAGACCCAACTAATCCCCTAAGTAAAGGCTTGGTATGGAATGGCAGTGATGTTGGTCACAGCTTTTTTCAAATTGAAGGTCGAATTTTCAATCCAGCAGACACCGTGTTTACAACGCCGGAAGCAAACTTTAATTGGCGTTTTGCTACTCCGGATTTGATTGTTATGAAAAGTGAAAATCGCAATTTCAATGTAGGTTCAAACAAGGATGTATTTATTGTGATGGATATTGATGTCGATAATTTCTTTTCTGGAGTTTTTAGCCTCATTGGATTAAGCCCGTCTACGATGAATATTATCAATAGCGACCCAGCTGAATCTATAGATTATGATTTAGCGAAAATTTTACGAGACAACGTAAGTAGTGAGTTCGAGTTTAAACTGTAAAAATCACAGCTTCATGCGGTCAGCATTAGTTTTAATTTTTCCATTAGCACTTTTAATTAGCTCTTGTGGTGATCGATCGCAGCAGGTTACTTTAGAGATTATCCTTGAACATAAGGGCGTTCCTTTTGAGGCAGGTGAGACCTTATATGAAGGTGATACTGTTGTTAAATTTGAGTTGATTCATTTTTACTTGAGTCAAATTACGCTTGGAGATGAGGTAAAAGAGCCTATCATTTTCGTTAATGCGCAGGACAGTGCTACCATGAATTATGTACTGCCCTTAGCGAAGAAAGTGGACAAAATAAGCTTCGGAATGGGTGTAGATTCCATTAATAATATTCAAGATCCCACATCATTTGCTTCTAATCATCCACTTTCCAGTTCTAACGCAATGTACTGGTCTTGGGCAACTATGTACCGTTTCTTCAAAATAGACGGTAGAGTAAACGCAACGGGTAACCTAGGGACGGACGACCAGCTTTTAGCTTGGCATACGGGTAAAAACGCGTTGTACAGAACAAAGGAAATAAACACTACCATTAAACCAGGGGCCCATCTAGTACTGACTTTTGACCTTGCTGAACTTTACAGTGGAATAAGTTTAGCCACGGAGACCATGACCCATTCTATGGTGGATGACTATGATATAGCGGTGAAGCTGTCTAATAACTTACCCGCTGCATTTAGTTTAAGTGTTCAAGAGTAAACGGCACTGAAGTGTGCGTGATACGGTTTACTATTTACCGAAATAAAATGCTGATTTTCATTCCCCCAAGTATCGCTGGCGCTGCGTTTTTAGAATCGATCAGTTGATATTCGCCAGTGAAAATTCCTGAAACCGGATCAAACTCTTCAACATAATCTGAGGTTCTACGTTGCTTTTGGCGAATGGCACCTCCAATGAACCAGTCGACGATCATTCGCTCTGATGGGCGACTTTGATAGCCCACTGTGAATCCAAAATCGGTCCAGTTAAAACCTTCGTTAACTGTCGTATCTATACCTGCCGGCGTAGTGGTATAAAAATCTTGAGCGTAGTTTCGATGCCCCATGGTATAGGAAATGTAATAGCCGTCATCGAAGGCATTTCCTTCCGGGAAGAACTTCATGTTTATGTTTCCGCTGTATCCCAATCTGCTTTGGGTTTGCCCGTCCTGACGCATACTGTATCCGCGAATAGCCTCTTCAGTAATGTTAAATGTTGTGACTCCAATTCCCGCTTCGAAACTCATATAATCTGAGACTTTGTGTTCGTAAGAAATGGGAATGTCTCCTGCCAACATGGCTATTGGACTAAGTTTTATACCGTGGTTGTATCTGCTGTAAAACAAACTACCACTTGAGGAAAGTGAACTGGAAGCTATACTACTGCTTATACTGCCTGCTCCTTGCGCTGTGTTGAGGTCCCTTTTTCTTACAATCACTGTCTGTGCATCGCCACTTAATGACCACGCTAGGACTGCGATAAGGCTGTAAATAAATCTCTTCATAGTGTTGATTTCTTGTAGGGGTGATGTATCTTGACTTCAACAGAGTTAAATTACAAAAAATGTACTCCCCTATCTTATGCTGAATCTAAAAAAAAGCATCCTCACGCTGATTCTTTCGCTTTTCATGTTAACCGTTGCTGTAGCACAAGGTTCATTTCCAATTTTAGAATGGAGTCCAGAGTATTCCGCCCGTTCTGCGAAATTTGATCGCTTGCTTCAAGTGGGTGATAATGGCTTTTACACCTACAAGACGGCTAACGCGTCTTTATTGGGCTCCTCGCGTCATGAGTACTTTGCTTATTACGACCGTTACGATTTAGGCGAGAATTGGCTTGTTAAAAATGCACGATGGGAGTGGAAAGGGCGTCGCGTTGATTTTAAGACAAGCGTCATTATAGAAGAAACACAATATCTTTTTTACGAGAGCTACGACCGACAGGCAGACCAGCGTTATTTGCTCTGTCGCACACTAGATTCGAATGCTACGCTAAGCGAAGT
>JAKMEB010000164.1 GCA_022426185.1 Schleiferiaceae bacterium | reverse complement strand
ATTCAGCCTTATCAACTACATGCGCCAACTGGAATGTGATGGAAAGAATGAAACCGGCAAGAACGTGCATAACTACATTTCCCCACAGCACCATGTACCAAGGAGCACCCAAAAGCATAGGCATAGCATAGAATACTGCAAAATGGAATAATTTACCTACGATCAGTTTCGTCCAAACCATACCCAAGCTCTGGTCTTTTGCTTTGAACAAATCACTTTTGTTATAGTTGACCACTTGCTTGAAGTCCTTTTCGAGTAACCACTTGTAGGTCATCAATGTGTATGCAAACGGTGCATAAATGTGCTGGAATCTGTGCTTTGGTAAAAGCTGCTGACTGGGATGGAAACGGAATATACTACCCGTCTCAATATCATCATCATGTCCGTCAACATTCGTATGCGTATGGTGCTTCATGTTGTGCTGCACACGCCAGGTGTATGAATTACCCGCCAACATGTAAATGGAAGCGCCAATCCTGCGGTTCCACCACTCGCTGCGCGTCACAGTATTGTGTAATGCATCATGCATAAGATTCATTCCAACTCCGGCCATACCTAGACCTGTAATGGCCCATAATAACGTTGTCATTCCAAAGCTCTGATCGCCCAATAAGAACAAGACAAACGGAACTAAATACATAGCCAAGTTTGCAACTGCTTTGATGTAATACCGGTAATCTGCTAAAGAAGATTTATTTTCTTCTTTAAAGTAGGCGCGTACTCTCTTACGCACTTCCTTTTGAAAATCACTCGAACTCTTAAATCGTAACATGAAATAATCGTTAATTAAGTTGATGAAATTAGTAAATAACAGGCCAAGTCAGCCAACATATGGTAGATTTGCATTTAAATAACGCAATCAACGATGTTGAAAAACATAAATCCCACAGAACTAAAGGCTTGGAAAAAGCTTCAATCGAATTTCAACAACGATAAACGCACTTTAAAGACGCGCTTCTTTGAAGATCCGGACCGCTTTAATAAATACCACATCAAGTGGGACGGCCTTTTATTCGACTTTTCTAAAAACCACTTTGGCTCCGAAACCTTTAGTCTCTTTAAAGAACTCTTGAACGAGGCGAATGTTCGCGAAGCTATTGAATTGCAACAAAAAGGTGCTAAAATTAACGTGACCGAAAGCCGGGCTGTTTTGCATACTGCGTTAAGAAACATGTCTGGTAACCCTGTTTTTCTTGACGGTGCAGATGTAATGCCGGGAGTTCGCGATACGTGGGCACAATTGGCTGCATTTTCAAATGAAATTCGCTCCGGTGCATGGAAAGGCCATACTGGCAAGCGCATCACTGACGTTGTAAACATTGGGATTGGCGGATCCGATCTAGGCCCGCGCATGGTGATTAACGCATTGCGTCCGTTTGTTACGAATGAGATGAATTTCCACTTCGTGGCGAATGTAGATGGAGCGGATCTTCACGAGGTTTTGCGCAAGGTCAATGCTGAAACTACCCTGTTTATAATCGCTTCAAAAACGTTCACCACACAAGAGACCATGAAAAATGCGACCAGCGCAAAACAATGGTTCTTAAATAATGGCGGAGCAGAATCGTCTGTTGCAAAGCATTTTGTGGCCGTGAGTACCAATGCGGAAGGTGTTGCTGAATTTGGAATTGACACCAAGAATATGTTTGGATTCTGGGACTGGGTTGGAGGACGTTACAGCGTTTGGTCCGCTATTGGTCTACCCGTTATTTTAGCAATTGGTTTTCAGGGATTCCAAGAATTTCTAAGTGGGGCACATGCCATGGATAAACATGTTGCCACCGCAGACTGGGATAAAAACATTCCAGCACAAATGGCCATGTTGGGCATCTGGTACCGCAATTTTCATGGGGCAGCCAGTCACGCCATTCTCCCATACGATCAATACATGGATAGATTCGCAGCCTATTTCCAACAAGGCGATATGGAGAGTAACGGGAAAAATGTCGGACGTAATGGCAAGAAGTTAAACTATGCAACAGGACCTATTATTTGGGGAGAACCTGGCACAAACGGCCAACATGCTTTTTACCAATTAATCCATCAAGGTACTGATCTCATACCTGCAGACTTCATCGCATCCAAGAAGCCTCAGCACAGTTTAAAAGATCACCACCCCATTCTTCTGGCAAACTTTATTGCCCAAACGGAAGCATTGATGACCGGTAAGACGAGAACAGAAGTCGAGATAGAAATGCGCCAGGCTGGAATTTCTGATGCAGCGGTTGAAGAAATCGCTCCTTTCAGAGTATTCGAAGGGAATCGACCAACAAACAGCATTGTAGCAGATGAGTTAAACCCCTATCATTTGGGCCAATTAATTGCCGCCTACGAACATAAAATCTTTATTCAAGGCTACATCTGGAACGTTTTCAGCTACGACCAGTGGGGAGTAGAACTTGGAAAAGTACTAGCAAAAGCCGTATTGGGCGAGCTGACTGGCGGTGTTGCACACAAACACGACAGTTCTACCAGTGCACTAATTGATTATTTGAAATAGTAGTTACAACGAAGCCCTAAAGGCGTCCAATAGCTCATTGAGTTGTTGGGCGCTTTCTTCGTTCACGCCACTGGCCAACTGATCAATGGTTTCCTGCTCCATCAAACGGTAGACCAACGACTGCCCCTTTTCAGTAAGAAAAACATGTAGAACACGTCGATCATCGCGATCGCGCTGTTTTTCTACGAGCTGCATGGTTTCTAATCGATCCACCATTCGAGAAGCATCGCTCATCTTATCCAACATGCGCTCACGTATCTCAGACGTTGTAATTCCTTCTTCACCCGAACCGTTTACAATACGTAGTACATTGTACTGCTGCATAGTAACGCCCTCATTCTTGAGCACCGTAGCAATCCTTCCTTTAAGTTGATTGTAGGTGTAAATGAGGTTCACAATGAGCTTCGACTGTTCGCTGCGAAACGCTTTTTGCTTAATTTCTTGTTCGAGATTCATTAAGGGTTAACGCCAAAATATAGTAGATGTTCAAACATTGATCATAAGAAAAGAAAACCCGCGCAAACGGGTATCCTATTATACGGTCAGTATGTCTTTTTCTTTTTTAGCATAGAGCGAATCACACTTAGTAATATAATCGTCCGTCATTTTTTGAATGTCCGATTCATGATCTTTGCGTAAATCCTCGCTTAATCCGTCATTTCCTAACTTTTTGAGCTCATCCATTGCAGATTTTCGTGCAGCACGAACCCCAACCTTTGCATTCTCACATTCACCTTTAGCCAGCTTTGCAAGGTCACGGCGACGCTCCTCTGTCAAAGGCGGTACGCTGATGATAACGCTCTCGCCGTTATTCATAGGATTAAAGCCTAAACCTGCATTCATTATGGCTTTTTCAATCTCTGTGATCAGCTGCTTCTCCCAAGGCTGGATACTTATGGTCCGTGCATCGGGCGTATTTACATTACTCACCTGAGAAAGTGGTGTAGGTGAGCCATAATATTCAACCATAACGCCTTCTAACATAGATGGATTGGCGCGACCGGCGCGAATTTTAACCATTGCCTTTTCTAAATGGCTGATGGCACGATCCATATCATCCTTCGTTGCGTCAAAAACAAAATCTATTTCGTCTTGCATGCTATTGAGTTTCTTAATTCTTAACTAAGGTACCTACGCCAGGTGCACCTTCTATAACTTTCATTAAGTTTCCTGGTGTGTTCATATCAAAGACGACAATAGGAAGCTCGTTCTCTTTGCTCAATGTGAATGCAGTCATGTCCATCACATTTAGGCCTTTTTCATACACTTCTTTGAAACTCAGCGTTTCATATTTCGTAGCAGTTGCGTCTTTTTCAGGATCTGCGGAATAGATCCCATCCACTCGCGTTCCTTTCAGAATGACATCTGCCTGAATCTCTACTGCGCGTAGTGTGGCACCTGTATCCGTTGTGAAATAGGGGTTTCCTGTGCCTGCTGAGAATATCACCACACGGCCTTTCTCTAGATGACGAATAGCACGACGACGAATAAAGGGCTCTGCCACTTTATCCATCTCAACGGCGCTCTGCAACCTAGTTTTCACACCTGCACTTTCGAGTGCGCCTTGAAGAGCTAATCCATTAATTACTGTAGCAAGCATTCCCATATGGTCTGCCTGCACACGGTCCATACCTTGAGAAGCACCACTGATACCGCGGAAAATATTTCCACCGCCTATAACTACACCTACTTGTACTCCCGATCCTGCTACTGTTTTAATCTCTTCAGCATATTCGGCAATTTTTTTGGAATCGATACCAAATTCTTTATCACCCATTAGGGCTTCTCCGCTTAATTTAAGAAGGACGCGATTGTATTTCATATCTGTAGGTTTGAACACAAATATACCGCAACAATTAAAGGCAATCCAATGTGTCAATTCTAGTTTTTAAACCGTTACGAACTTTTGTGCATAGGCCAAAAAAAAACCGCGATGGCTGGCCATCGCGGTTTCTTAATTTTCAACTAAGTGAGTGATTATAAGCTCACGCGCTTGAAATCTACTACTGCCAAACCAGCTTCAACGCTAGTCAAGTATTTCGATACGCTCAACTTATTGTCTTTGATAAAGTCTTGATCCACCAAAGTATTCTCCTTGAAGAATTTGTTCAAACGTCCCGCAGCAATTTTATCAAGCATCGCCTCTGGCTTACCTTCTTGACGTGCAAGATCTTTACCTACTTCTAACTCGCGGTCGATAACCGACTGCGGTACAGCATCACGGTTTAAAGCAACAGGATTCATTGCAGCAGCTTGCATTGCAACGTCACGACCCGCTTCTGAAGCTTCTGCCGTTAATCCTACTAACGTACCAATCTTATTTCCCATGTGGATGTAAGAGGCTACGTAAGGAGCGTTTACTGTCGCCATTTCAGCAACTTCAATTTTCTCGCCGATTACACCTGTTTGCTCTTGCAATTTAGCAGCAACAGTCAATCCACCTTCAAATTCTGCAGCACCCAGCTCTTCTGTTGTGGAAGCGCCAGTAGCCAATGCGATGTCCGCAATCTTGTTTGCCAAAGCAACGAAGTTTTCGTTTTTAGCAACAAAATCAGTTTCACAAGACAGCTTGATCACTGCACCTTTATCAGTACCGTTGGTTTTTGCAATAACAGCACCTTCGCTTGCGTCACGATCCGCACGCTTTGCAGCGACTTTCTGACCTTTCTTTCTTAGGATGTCAACTGCAGCTTCGAAATCACCTTCGGCCTCAACCAAAGCTTTTTTACAGTCCATCATACCAGCTCCAGTTTGCTTTCTGAGTTTGTTTACTTCAGCAGCGGTAATCTTTGCCATGATATAGAGTATTAATTTTAATTTTTAATTAAAAAGAGAGCCGCAAAGGTGTTCCCTACGGCTCTCTCAAAAAGTCTTTATTGTTTCAACAAAGCGCTAGGGATTAAGCCTTAGCCGCTTTCTTATCAATTTTTGCTTGCTCAGCAGTCGCTTTATCGCTCTTGCGCTGAGAGAGACCTGCTTTCACGCCTTCAGTAACGAACTCCATTACTGCTGCGATACTTCTTGAAGCATCATCGTTAGATGGAATTGCGTAATCTACACGACGCGGGTCAGAATTTGTATCCACCATACCAAATGTTGGTATACCCAACTTGATGGCTTCGTCTACAGCAATATTTTCACGCTTGATATCAACGATGAATAAGGCAGCTGGCAAACGATTCATATCTGCTACTGAACCCAAATCCTTTTCAAGCTTCGCACGCTGACGATCTACTTGAAGACGCTCGCGCTTTGAAAGTGTCTCGAACGTACCGTTTTCTTTCATCTTGTCGATGCTCTGCATCTTCTTAATGGCTTTACGGATAGTTACGAAGTTGGTCAACATACCTCCTGGCCAACGCTCAGTAACGTAAGGCATGTTTGCTTCACTAGCGTATTTCGCTACAATTTCTTTTGCTTGCTTTTTCGTTGCTACGAAAAGGATTTTACGACCTGATGCTGCGATTTTCTGGAGCGCTTCTGTAGCTTCTGCCATTTTCGCTTCTGTCTTGTGAAGGTCGATCACGTGGATTCCGTTGCGCTCCATGAAGATGTAAGGCGCCATGTTTGGATTCCACTTACGGGTGAGGTGTCCAAAGTGAACACCGGCATCCATGAGTTTTTTAATGTTGTCTGTTACTGCCATTTTTTTGAGTTTACTTTCCCTAGTAAGCAATGTACCAGTAGCCTTGTAAGAGTCTGGTCCATTTGGATACTAAATCTCGATTAACGTTTAGAGAACTGGAATTTCTTACGTGCTTTCTTCTGACCGAATTTCTTACGCTCAACCATACGTGGGTCACGAGTAAGTAGTCCGGCAGGCTTCAACGATGTGCGGTTCTCGTTATCAATCTCAGAAAGAATACGAGATACACCCAAACGAATTGCCTCCGCTTGACCAGTGATACCACCACCAAATACATTGACTTTAACGTCGTATTTGCCAGTAGTTTCTGTCAAACTGAAAGGCTGCTCCATTTTGTAGTGCAACGGCGCAGTGTTGAAGTAGTTCTTATAGTCCTTGCCATTTACAGTGATGGTACCAGTACCTTCATCCATGTAGACACGAGCTACAGAAGTTTTACGTCTTCCAATTGCGTGAAACTTTGCCATTTATTATTACTTATTTGATTTCATTAATGTTGATCACCGTTGGCTTCTGCGCATCGTTCTTGTGCTCAGGACCAACATATACGTGCAAGTTGCGGAACAACTCTGCACCTAGGCGATTCTTAGGAAGCATACCCTTCACTGCCTTTTCGACAATGCGCTCAGGGAACTTCGCCATGATTTGTTCAGGATTCGTAGTACGTTGACCACCCGGGTAACCCGTGTGCCATATGTACGTTTTATCTGTCATTTTGTTTCCGCTCAAAACAACCTTCTCTGCGTTCACTATAATAACGTTGTCACCACAGTCAACGTGAGGGGTATAATTTGGCTTGCGCTTACCTCTTAAAAGTAAGGCTACCTTAGATGCGAAACGTCCTAGAGTTTGACCTTCTGCGTCAACTACTACCCAGTTCTTTTCAACTGTCGCCGCGTTGGCTGAAACTGTCTTGTAACTTAATGTATTCACCGCTAATGCGTTTTATATGTTTAATGTGGTTGTGTGTACAACCCCCAAAAAGGGCTGCGAAAATACATCTTTATTTAGCTAAGAACCAAAAATCTATGCACAAATTGTTGACATCGTGAATAGTGCGCAGCATTTGAGTTGGATTCGTGGACAATTAACACGAAATTGCACACCATGCAAAAATACATACTATCCCCTATTCTAGCAGTATTTATCTTTCTTTCGGCGCCGTTATTTGGTCAAAAATGCGGTCACGATGTGCTCGAAAACGAAGTTAAACGACTGTATCCCAACTTTGAAGAAGATGAAGCAGAATTCATTTCTTCGGTGAATTTTGATGAGCCACACCACACTGAAGGCGTAATTTACACTATTCCTGTTGTGGTTCACATTATATACGATTCACCGAGCGACAATATATCGGACAAACAAGTACGTGATGCGATCATTGGTCTGAATGAAGATTACAGACGACTGAATGCAGATACGGCCAGTACAAGGTCTATTTTTCAAGGAGTAGCGGCAGATTGTGAGATTGAATTTCAATTGGCTAAACTTGATCCACAGGGCAACTGTACTACGGCAATTACTCGTACAGAAAGTGCGTTGAGTGTCGGTGCAAGCAATAACGTAAAGGGACTCATCAGCTGGCCAAACGGAAAATACCTCAACGTTTGGGTCGTCAATAGCATTAATCTTTCCAGCTCCGGTACCGGTACGGTGCTTGGTTATGCCTACAAACCCAATCCTGGACAAAGCACTACCTATGACGGTATCGTTATCCGTCACGACCGTATGGGAAGGATCGGCACTGGTGTAAGTATGGGTAGAACATTAACTCACGAAGCAGGTCATTATCTAGGTCTCGATCATCCTTTTAAGGGGGGCTGCTTCTCCGGTGACAACTGTGCAGATACACCACCTGTACTTGAAGCCAGTTACGGCTGCAACACCAATGCAAATACCTGTTCAAACGACAACCCCAACAAGCTAGACATGATTGAAAATTACATGGACTACGCTGACGACAATTGTATGAACCTGTTTACGGATGATCAGCGCGCAATAATGCGTTCTAATCTCGCTAATGTTTCACGAAGAGGTTATCTAATTAATGCAAGCAATGCGCAAACTACCGGTCTATCACCAGGTATGGCCTTGCCTTGTGCGCCTCAAGCAAATTTTGATGCAAGTCAGACCGTCATTTGTAATGGCACTTCCGTGCAGTTTAGCGATAAAAGTGAATTTGGAAATGCAACGAGCTGGTCTTGGTATTTCCCAGGTGGAACCCCTGCTACTTCTACGGTTCAAAACCCGACAGTAACTTATAGTAATGCTTCAGGTAAGGCCTATAAAAATTACGATGTAGGTCTCACTGTATCTAATGCAATAGGATCATCCCTATCAACGAAAGAGGGATACATGAGTGTCCAACTTTCAAACAGTACCATATGGTCGAACAACTTTAACTCGGGTTTTGAATTCAATGATGTTCCAAACGGCACTTGGCATGTAGAAAATACAGACGGTGATAACATTACATGGGAACGCAACAGCTTCAATAGTTTTGAAGGGAACTACTGTGTAAAATTGGATAATTATTCTAATGATCCTGATCATTCTGACGCCTTAGTCACCAACACTATAGTGGTCAACAGAGCGGCCGCGATGAACTTTAGTTTCCGTTATGCCGTGGCAAGCAAGCCTGGTTTTGCCATGGATCAATTAAACGTTAGCGTCAGTCAAGATTGTGGCGAGACATGGGAAAGTGTTCGCACCTTACTAGGCCCCTTGTTGTATGCGGCTACCAATAAGGCGAATCCTTGGAACCCAACCTCAAACAGTAATTGGCGTAAAATCACCATAGGATTAAATGATTACGTTGGCAATCAACCCATCATGATTAAAGTGAATTTCACTTCAGGTGGAGGGAATAATGCTTTCTTGGATGACTTTAGATTGGATGTAACCCTCGATCAAGATGAACTGGATGCCGGCCTCATCAATATTTATCCCAATCCTAGTACTGGACGATTTGGAGTTCAAGGTCTACCGGCCGGAACTTCTTACCGCATTTACTCTACGGACGGTCGAGCGGTTCAGCAAGGTCAACTAGATTTAGATGCTTCACTTGAGCTCCGTGCTCCTGCGGGCTATTACATTTTCCAAGCTTCCGATGTTCGTAAAGCATTGATTATTCAATAAACCGCGCGGCCGCGCCGGCGGAATGAATCAAAAAAAGGCGCCCGATGGGCGCCTTTTTTTGTGCTCTTTACTTTCGAATTTCCTCCTCAATCTTAGTAGGGACCATCAGGTGCACAGGGTGCTCCTCTAAATATTCTAGCAGCCCGTTGTAATCTTCTAGTAAGAACGTGAGCACTGTTTCGGTGGCTTTTTCCGTTCGTTTTGCCAATTGATCGAACAATGCCTGTTCATTACTTCCCCAGGCACGCTGTGAACTCATTAATTGCCATAACGAGCTGCCCCATTGGTTTGACCATACTTCAGGTTGTTCGAAATACCCCTTTGTTTCCTTTTTACCAAAAACATGGTGACGTGCTGCCTCCAAGGCTTTAGCAGTCACCTTAACCGTATCGACCAGTGCTGAATCTGAAGCATAGGGTTCGCGTTTTAATAGCGACTGCAAGCGCTCAATATTTTCGTTTGCTTGTGCAAGAGACTGTACAGCAAGATCCAACCCTAATTCGATGCCCTCAATAGACTTAAAAGCTGCACGTCGCGCAACCAAATCTTCCGTACTTACCCACGACGACATGCGAGGATCGTGGTTGACATTCAGCGGCTGGCTTAAGGCCATGCCGTCCCAATTCATAGTTACCGTATAGGTCCCTGGAAGCACGGGTGCCCCACGACGATCGCTCTTTTCTTTCTCTTGTTTACGCACCTTGAATTCTGGATAATGGGTTCCTTTTTCCCACATGGCCCAACGCCAGTTCTGTAACCCAGCTTCCTTCACTCCGATGTATTGGGTATAAATGGTATCCCCAGATTCGTTTTGGTAGTCCACGCGTAGCTTTTTCTTATTGTCATCTGCAACCTCTGGGAGGTAGGCGGTCATGCGTGCCCCGAAGCGACGGTTATCACCACGGAAAGTTGTAGATCCCGCAAACCGAACACCTGGACTTTGTTTACGCTCCCACTGGAAAGCCGTGGGTGGTTCAAAGAAATGAGGAGCGGCAAAATTTGCTCCGCTCGCAAGTTTACGAAGTGGCTCAATGTCGTCTATGACCCATGCCCCACGTCCAAAAGTCCCCAGAACCAAATCCTTTTCCCGTGCCTGGAAGGCCAGATCCATGACTTGAACTGTAGGTACATTTTTTGTCCACTTTTGATAGGTACTGCCACCATCAACACTGACGTAGAGTCCGTATTCGCCGCCGACAAAAATCAAGTTCGATGCAACAGGGTCCTGCCAAACACTCAATACAGGTCCAAAAATATCACTGTCGTCTACAACCCTTGTTACCTTCTTTCCAAAGTCTTCTACTTTATAGAGGTACGCGCTCCAATTGTTTCGACGGTAGTCGTTAACCACAACCCACGCAGTTCCTTTTTCATATTGGGAAGCCCGAATTTGAGGAATCCATGCGCCTTCCGGCATGCCTTTTAATTTTCCGGATAAATCGGTCCAATTCGCTCCTCCGTCCATCGTCACATGAAGCTTTCCGTCGTCTGAACCGGTCCAGATGATATTTTCATCAAAAGCGCTTGGTGCAATGGCCAGTAAACAAGTGTGGTTTTCAGCACCAGTCACATCGTAGGTAAGACCTCCACTCTCCAACTGCTTCTGCTTTTCAGGATTGTTAGTGGTTAGGTCTGGACTTATGATGGTCCAATTCTTACCATTGTCCTTACTCTTATGAACATACTGCGAACCGAAATATAGATTAGATGATGCATTGAACGGGTCCAATGCTATAGGTGCATTCCAGTGCCAACGCAAGTTCTTCCCTTCTGGGTGAACTGGCTTTATCAACTCTGAATATCCCGTTTCCGTATTGACCAATCCCACATT
>JAKMEB010000151.1 GCA_022426185.1 Schleiferiaceae bacterium | reverse complement strand
CGAACTAATACAAAAACCTTCATATCTGGATTCTGTGGCAGGATCGACTTCAGGCGCAAAATGGCATTGTTGTTTTTCGCGAGATAAATTTGACCGTTGTCACAAAGACTTTTCGTGTAGCGGCGGTATAGGTCATTTTCTTCTGCGCTGATATCGTGTAAATGAAGCTGGGTATCAGAGATGAACCGGTCGTTAGTGGCCACCTTAAAGAAGTACTCCTCCAGTGCTTCGACACTGGCAAGCCCGACTTTAATCCCATCGCCGTGCGCACGCTCTTTGTCCTCTTTTTTCTTCGGCTTGTAAAACCTACTCCATAGTCGAGGCGCGAGCAGGACGGGCATGTTGCTGTAGTCGAGAGAGGCGAACGGGCCACGATCCGTAAGTGCGCGTGTGAGTGCAGTCGTTCCTGCTCGCGCCAACCCTGTAATTAAAACGGCAGAAGTTTGCTCGGCTTCAACGGGATGTTCGACACCCTTGATTTGTCTTTTCAGCAAAGCCTTTCCCAGATGGTAGTGGTTGAGAATGAGGCGGTGGAATAATTGGGCCATGGGGCTGTAGGCGCTCCTTTTCTTTTTGGGGTACAAGAAGGGGAGTAGTGTGCCTACACCGAAGGCAAAAAGTTTTTGCTGATCTGGTAATTGGTCGGCCCAAAAGTGACCGGGGAGGTAGTAATAGGTGTAAAAGGTCAGCGCAATGAGCGCGGACAGTAGCGCGAGATTCAGCAGCAGGGATTTGAGGGTCTTTGCGGTTTGGGCATTAACTGCTTCAAACTTTTCATCGTCGTCTTGCTCAGAGATGAGTACATCGAGAAGCGCTACACTGTGGAGCGCGAGTGTGAAAAAAGGTCTTTTCATGCGCAAGACCCCAATGCTCAACAGAATGCCTGAAAAGGTGGGGAAGGCTATGAAGAGGATCGTCCACATTTACTTCTTGCGCGCTTTTTTGATGGTATACCAAATGCGGTAGCCAAAAGCGGCTACAATCAATACCAGTACCAGGACAATAAGGATGCCTGCGCCAACGCCTAAACCAGGGCCAATGTAGAGAAAAGGTGTGCTCATAGTGGATGCAAATTTACCGCTGCAAATTACAGCTAAAATCGCCACCCTACTTCATATGGCGGATGGTTTACAACTTACAAATTGAATAGCTCGTTTTACCCCAACATTAAGCATACTTTTTTGGGGCGTATATTTATCACCTAAACGCTTCAATTCGATGACTGCATTCTCAGACAACGCTTTATTAGAACTCTTGACAAGGTTCGCGCTTACTTTGATCTTTAACCTTGTACAGATGCGTATCGTGAGTAAACACGGTCGAGAATCTAGAAAGAATGTCTACAGCTTTTTTATAATTTCCGTAGTGGTCTTTTTCTTGGCGCACGCCTTGCGCACCTTCGACATGCAGATAGGTATGGCTATAGGAATGTTCGCCGTTTTTGGTATCGTTCGGTACCGTACTGAAGCATTGCGACCGCAGGAGATGACCTATTTATTTGCTGCTATTGGAATTGCTGTGATTAACGCATTGTCATCAGGTGCTGAAGGTTGGTTGGAACTAGTTGTAGTCAATGCGTTGGTTTTAGGGTTTATTTATCTGCTAGAACGTTTTTTATTGACGGAAGAAGAGCAGGAGCCTGCATTGCAAAAGATTAATGTGACATTACCCGTTGAAGAGCTGGATCAAAAGATTTTTGACGAGAAAATCGAGACGCTCGCCCAGCAAATGCAGATGACGGTTGTTCGGGTGCATGTATCGAAAGTTGACTATGCGCTAGGGACAGCTCAAATCCAGGTTTACTATGAGAAATAAAATACTCTCATTTTGTTTGCTGGTCTCTGTTTTAGCTTTTGGACAAACGGACAGTTCTGTCGCTAATCATGTTTGGGTAAAAGTAGGTTACAAGACAAAGCTGTCTAAACAAGTGTCGCTCACTACGAGCGGCCAATATCGAGCGAAATACAGCGATGTGGATCACGATCAGTGGTTGACGAATTTTGATTTTGAAAAAGAGCTCAGTAAAAAGTGGGATTTAGGGTTAGAGCTTCGCCACTATTTTGTTTTCGACAATCAAGGAGGCAATCAGGGAACCTTTCAGCGCTTCAGGGCACAGGTTAACGCGCAGCAGCACATACAACTTCCGTTAGGGGAACTCCATTTTAGATATGCTGTTCAACAACGCTGGATCGTATCTGGATCCGGTGTAAATAAGTTTGTTTCGCGCCTACGAGGCGAATACGACTTACCCATAAAAAACTTCAAATGGGACCCTACTTTTCAGGCGGAGCTGTTGAATGTTTCTGGCGATGAGCCAGATCAATCATTGCGATTTGGGATTAGTACAAGCAATAAAATAGCAGGAATTAAACTTCAATTTGGCTATTTCCATCAGCGTGATTTTTCATCTGTAGATCCTAACAGGAATGTACTTCAAATGGGATTAAGGTTTTAACACCTTACGGTAGTTAAGATTAATTCAAGGTGGGTTCTTGCAATTGATTATCAGAAAGTTGGTAGCTTTAAGAGCGCTGTCAGACTTCAGCGTCAATAATAAAACCATGGTTATGAAGAATCTGCTATACCTCCTTACAATTACTGCCTTTGTCGCTTGTACAACCACCGAAACGGTTGAGCCATCTGTATCCAATACGTATTTAGACTATTCCCAGCGCGACGATCAATGGACCGGCGGCGTGAAGGTGATTCCCGTCGAAACGGAGCTAGGCACCTTTAAAGTTTGGACGAAAAGAGTAGGGAATAACCCTGATTTGAAAGTGTTGTTGCTGCACGGAGGGCCGGGTGCCACACACGAATATTTTGAATCTGCGGACAGCTACTTTCCAAACGCTGAGGTTGAATATTATTACTATGATCAGTTAGGATCGGGTAATAGCGATAACCCTGAAGACGAGCGTCTTTGGGACCTTGACCGGTTCGTTGACGAAGTTGAGCAGGTTCGTTTAGCCTTAGGCTTGGACGCGTCAAACTTTGTGTTGTTGGGGCACTCCTGGGGTGGAATTTTAGGAATGGAATATGCGTTGAGGTACCAAGAAAACTTAAAAGGCTTGGTGATTTCAAACATGGTGGCCTCTGCACCAGAATACATGAAATATGCCCAAGAAATATTGGGACCCCAGTTACCAGCTGAAGTGCTAGAAGAGCTTCAAGCCTTTGAAGCGGCGGGAGATTACACCAATCCTCGTTACTTAGGATTGATCGAAGAGCACTACTATCCGGAACATGTTTTACGTCGTCCGTTAGCGGAATGGCCTGAGCCCGTAAATAGAAGTTTTTCAAAGTTAAATTACCCCTTGTATTTAAAGCTGCAGGGTCCCAGTGAATTTGGAATGGTTGGCGACGCGACGCTTAAAAATTGGGACAGAACAGCCGATTTGCATCGTATTGAAGTACCCACACTTAGCATAGGTGCACAGTACGACACCATGGATCCAGAAGCAATGCGTGCCATTGCAGATTCGGTTCAAAACGGAACCTTTTTGTATTGCTCAGAGGGAGGTCACATGACGATGTACGATGATGCGGACACCTACTTTAACGGGGTTATTGATTTTCTTAAGACATTGTAGCACCGAGGTGCAGGGCCAATTCTTTACCCAGACCTGTACCTAATGCAACACCCATTCCACCCAAACGAACTGCGGCATGCACGCGCGGCGATGGGTGTAAAAGCAATGGTGATTTTCCCTTACCAAAAGCCATTATTCCAGACCAGGCATAGTCAATCTCTAATGGACGATCAGGGGCTATGAAGTTTTTTAGGTCTTCGATCAGTTGTTCTTCCAAAAGCGCATTAACACCTTCTTTTGTGGTGGTTTCACCCTTGAGGTCGAGGTGACGGGCGCCGCCGAGGAGGATGCGGTTGCCTGCGTTTCGGAAATAATTGTACCCGCTGTGGTAGTGAAAGGTTCCTTGCGGCGGCGCCCACGTCAGCGGTTTTGTGACGAGAACCATG